>CAZNAH010000157.1:0-6288 GCA_964570735.1 uncultured Hyphomicrobiaceae bacterium
CCACCGCTGAAGCTGCGCGTTCCGCGTCAGCCTGCGCTTGGTCGCGCACCGCGGTGAGTTCTGCAATGCGAGCTTTCAGCGACTGGTCGGCCATGTCGACCACACCGTTCTCGATCGCTTCGTAAAGACGCTTCAACTTCGCTTCCGCTTCGGCGGCGCGCTTGCGCAGCTCTGCGATGTGCCCGCGACGGCGTTCATTCCATTCCTCACGTCGCTCAAGCAATTGATCCATCATCGTCGTCAAACGCGCCGGATCGAGTAGCCGCCACTCCAGGTGATCGACGACGGCTCGGTCAAGCTTGTCCATCGGAACTGTCAGACCGCGACAACCGCGCTCGCCCTGCCGCGCTTTTGTCGAGCAGGTGTAATAGCGATACATGCCGCCTGCGCTGCCCTTGCCGGTCCGCAGCGTCATCGCGCCGCCACAGGACGCGCAGAAGCAGATCCCCGTCAGTAGGGTTGGACCGCTTACAGCCCGCGGCGGCATCCATTGCGGGCTACGCGCCTTCAGCGCTGCCTGGACCGCGTGATACTCCGCCTCGGTGATGATCGGTGGCACAGCCATGACTGCGTGTTCGGCGTCGGGCTTTGCCGCGCGGGTCTTGTGGTCGCGCGTGTTGAACCGGTGCTCGCCAATATAGGTCGTGCGCTTGAGGATCTGATGCACCGAAGCGATACCCCAACGGCCGCCGTCGCGCGTGCGGATGTTACGCTCGTTCAAATGTTTCGTGATCGACTTGATGCCCATCGGACCACTGTCGCCGTCGCCGGTTAGCGCGAGCTTGTAGATGAGGCGCACGGTGTCGGCGTGGATCGGGTCGATTTCCAGCTTCTTCTTGATCTTCGCGCCGCGCTGCTCGGCGGCGACGATGCGATAACCGATCGGCGGCAGCGCGCCGTTCCAAAAGCCTTGGCGCGCATTCTCCTTCATGGCGCGCAGCGTGTGTTTGGCGTTCTCCTTCGACTGGTATTCATCGAACAGCGTCATGATCTGGCGCATCATCACGCTCATTGGATCGTCGCCGAGGTCCTGCGTGATAGAGATCAGCCGCACACCGTTCTTGGCTAGCTTGCGGACGTAGAATTCGAACTGGAACTGGTCGCGGAAGAAACGCGAGAAGGAATGGACGATGATGACGGTGAAGGTTGGCGGTTTCACTAGCGCCGCGTCGATCATCGCTTGGAACGCCGGCCGACGGTCGTCGGTCGCGGTGTTGCCCGGCTCAACGAACTCAGCCGCCACGTCCCAGCCCTTGGCGACGCAATAGGCGGTGATCTGTCGCCGCTGATCGGGAATAGACAGATCGCTCTCCGCTTGGCGTCCCGTCGAGACGCGCAGATAGAGCGCCGCCTTGGCAACTGCACTTGCGACCGTCGCGTCGATAGATGCAGGTGCCGCGTCGATCATGGTTCCACCAATCGCTGGATCGCGTGCATCGGCAACACCAACCGAAGCGAATCCGGGAGGCGCACGAAACCGTTTCCTTCATAGAAGGCAGCGGCGCGCTCACTGATGGCGTCCACCACCAGCATCGAGGAACCGACTGTGGTCGCGCTCGCATAGGCGCGCCGCACGGCGTCGGCGAGAAGCATCGCACCCAGGCGTTCGCCTTGCCGAGTTTCGGAGACCGCCAGCCGTCCGACCAGCGTGGCGCTGACCAGCGGATAGCGCGGGACGTGCTTGCGGGCGGCGGCCGGCACGTCGCCCTGCGCCAAGCCGGTCGCGCAAAGGGTATAATAACCCAGAACGACCTTTGGTTTGTCTGACTCCACCAGGATAAAGACGCCGTTCGCCTTGCGGCGCACATCCTGGCTCGCCTGCGTCCGGAGATAACGGTCGAGGCTGTCGACGCCGCAGGAAAAGCCATCCCGGTCGTGATGCGACGCGAGCGCCTCGATCTGCAAATCTGGCCGAGGCACCGCCATGCTCAGGAAGCGACCCGGCGCTTATGCTCGGCCAGGGCGCGGACCAACCGCTCGCTCGGCTCAGGCGGATTGACCAGCGCGTCGAAGAATGCCGCGCGGTCGCGATCGGACAGCACCAGCGTCTCATGCTCCGCGATTGTCCGGCGCGCAGTATCCGTCAGCGCGGTCACGCAAAAGTCGCTGACCTTGCGCCGTGACAGATGCGCGGCCCGCTCGATGAGGTCCTTCGTCTCTTCGTCGAGACGGAATCCAAGACGTTCGACGCGATTTGGCGTCTCCCGTTCGATCTTAGTCTGCTTGCGCGGCATTGGGGGCGCTCCTAGCATGGGCCATATTCCCTAACAATGTACGTCATATCGACTAACAATTCAAGCCCTTTTCATTCGTGCTTCAAGCGCGCGGCCCGAAGATTGCGTCGAGCTCTTCGGCGAAGTGGCCTTCTATGACCAGCAGTTCTGCCTCGGTGATCGGCACAACGTCTGGCCAGTCGTCTGTCACCCTGATCGGTTCCTCCGAACACGAGCGCGAGCCGCCCGCGCGGGGTGCGGCCGGCTGCGCATAATCGAAAAGGTCTTCAGGAGCGCCAGACCAGACAGGCAGGACCCGGCGCGCATGTCGCCGCTTCTGAGTCATGCCGCAAAAGAGCCGCGCCATGGTGCGCCGTGCAACCAAAACCGCGCGCCATCGTGCTGTGGCGAACAGAGACAGGTAATCGGCGGTCTGAGTATCTGGCGGCCTCTTAGAGGGAGAGGGCTGCGGCTGTCGCCGTGACGGGTTAAGGGCCGAGAGAGAGGCTCCCGGCCGGCCCGTCATGGAGATTCCGCCATGACCCAGGTAAGCACCATCACCGATCGGGACGCCTTCGGCGCCCAGCCGGTTTCAGCCGGCTATAAAGTCGACATCTCGCGCGGCGAACGGATCGGGCGCGTGTCGTCCGAATGGTTCTCACGGCCTGACGACGAGCGCTATCTGTCGCTCAGTGCCCTCTACGCCGCCGTTCGCGCTCGCGCCGATCGCGCCACGGCCCGCACCGTCGAGACCCGGACCCTTCGTGTCGAGGCCAGTCGCGACGACGCCGAGCGCCTGGCCCTGATCGTTCCCGGCCGCGAGGAGCCCATCGCTCCGACGCACTGGTCATTCGGCCAGATGTGCAGCCTGGTCGGCGCGCCCGCAGGCTATATGCGGCAGCTCCCCGCGCCGCTTGCCGGCATCAACATGCAGCACGGGCTGCTCGCGCACCGGGCCGAGCTCGTGAAGACGCTTGAGGCCGACGACGGGCGGATCGAACTGCGCGCCGTCACCGGCCCGGACTATGGCCGCATCTGGGACCATGAGTTGGTCGCCGCGGTCATGAAGATCGCCGGCGAGGGCACGGGCGATACGCGTTGGAAGGTGCCAGGCCTGCTCGATTGGTCGACCATGACGCACAACCCGTTCGTCGAGGTGACCAAGGATACGACCACCCTCTACGCCTCCGATCGCGATGTCTTCCTCTTTCTGGTCGACGACGCCCACCCGATCGAAGCTGGTCGCCTTCCCAACGGCGACCCCGATCTCTACTTCCGGGGCTTCTATTGCTGGAACAGCGAGGTGGGCTCCAAAACGCTCGGCATGGCGTCCTTCTATCTCCGCGCCGTCTGTATGAACCGCAACATCTGGGGCGCCGAGGGCTTCGAGGAGATCTCGATCCGCCACAGCAAGTTCGCCAGCCACCGCTTTGCGCATCAGGCGGCGCCGGCGCTGGAACGCTTCGCCACATCGTCGCCCGCGCCGTTTCTGGCGGGGATCAGGGCCGCTCGCGAACAGATCGTCGCCCGCAAGGATGAGGATCGCGAGAGCTTCTTGCGCAGGCGCGGCTTCTCGCGTCCCGAGACCGAGAAGATCATCGCTACCGTGCTGATGGAAGAAGGCCGCCCGCCGGAGTCGATCTTCGATTTCGTCCAGGGAATCACAGCGCTCGCCCGCGCCAAGCCACATCAGGATGCGCGGCTGGAGCTGGAGGGCAAAGCCGCGAAACTCCTCTCCAGCGTCCGGTAATACCGGGAGCCGGCTCCACGCCTCCACGCCTTTAAGATTCCGCGCAGCCCCAGCCTCCTAGCAGGCTGCTGAAGAAGTTGGAATCGACGTCTCCGCGCATAGCCATAAGATGTTCGACGCCGTGGCCGTTGCCAAGTTCGGCTGCCGTCAGGCAGCCTGCACCAGCAGTTTTGGGATTCGGATCAGATTGTAGGCGGCGACCGCAAATGTGAACACGGCTTCGGCCTTGGCCCGTCCTCGCACCTTGACCTGATCAAGCCCAGCCTGAGCCTTGATCCAGCCGAACACCTCCTCGATGCGCTTGCGCAAGATCTGGCTAACCCGATAACCCGCATGCCGGGTGGTGCGGCGGTCGATCGCTGTCTTGCGGACCACGCCATGCTTGCTGACCGTGCCGTTGATGGCGATGTGCGGCGTCACCTCGCGCTCGCGCAGGTCTTCGACGAAGGCGGTCGTATCATAGGCCTTGTCGGCGCCCAGCGTGATGCGACCCTGCCCGTTGCGGCGGTCGAGCATGGCAAGCGCCGCCTCCCGTTCCGCCGTGCCGGTCGCATGCGTGAGCGCCGCATCGACCGCAAGCCCATTGCGGTTCTCCATCAGCACATGCCCCATGAAGCACAGCCGGCTCTCGCGGCCGTCCGCCTTGCGATAGAGCCGCGCATCGGGGTCGGTGGTCGAGGCATGGGTTTCATTCGAGCGCTTCTCCTTGTGGAAGTTGCGCTCGCCGTTGCGCCCCGACGAGGGCGGCTCGCCCGAGCCATCCTTCGGCCGGAAGCTTTTCATCGACGCCCAGGCGTCGATCAGCGTGCCGTCCACCGAGAAGTGCTCGCTCGACAGAAGCGTCTTCACCTGCGGCAAGGCCAGCAGCGCAGCCAGGAACTCGCGCGCCACGTCCGCTTCCAGCAGCCGGTCGCGGTTGTGCGTGAACACCGTCGGATGCCAGACCTCCGCATCCATCGGCAGCCCGACAAACCAACGGAACAGCAGGTTGTAGTTGATTTGCTCCATCAGCATCCGCTCGGAGCGTACCGAGAACAACGCCTGCAACAGCGTTGCCCGCAGCAGCATCTCCGGCGGGATCGAGGGACGACCCATCGACGAGTAGAGCCCCTCGAATCGCCTATTCAGCGAATGCAGCGCTTCATCCGCCAGGGCTCGGATCGACCGTAGCGGGTGATCCGCCGGAATACGGTGCTCCAAACGAACGTAAGAGAACAAACCCTCCGACCGATCATCCCGTCCCCGCATGGCAAATCACCTCCATGGCTTCAATTCCACGGAATCACATGCCATCCTCGCCGTCGATACTTTTTCAGCAGCCTGCTAGAGGAAGAGGGCTGCGCTCGCTTCGTGACGGGTTGAGGTCGAGAGAGAGTCTCACGGCCGCCCGTCATGGAGAATGACCATGACCCGAGTTCAGAAAATCGTCCTGTCCTCATCGCGGGACATCCCGTTCAACAAGCTGGTGCTGAGCCAGTCCAATGTCCGCCGGATCAAGGCCGGCATCTCGATCGACGAGCTGGCCGAGGACATCGCCCGGCGCACCCTCCTGCAGAGCATCACCGTCCGGCCGGTTCGCGATGCCGAAGGCGTCGAGACCGGCATGTTCGAGGTTCCGGCCGGCGGCCGCCGCTTCCGCGCGCTCGAACTTCTGGTCAAGCAGAAGCGCCTGGCCAAGACCGCTCCCGTGCCCTGCGTCGTGCGCGATGACGGCATTCCCGAGGAAGACAGTCTCGCCGAGAACGTCCAGCGCGCGCCACTGCACCCGCTCGACCAGTTCCGGGCCTTTCTGGCGCTGCGCGAGAAGGGCCAATCCGAGGACGACATAGCCACGGCCTTCTTCGTCGCCGTGTCGGTCGTCAAGCAGCGCCTCCGCCTTGCGGCCGTCTCGCCCAAGCTGCTCGACGTCTATGCCGACGACGGCATGACGCTGGACCAGCTCATGGCGTTCACCGTCAACGGCGATCATGAGCGCCAGGAGCAGGTGTTCGAGCGCCTGAGTCAGGCCTACTCCAAGGAGCCGCATGTCATCCGCCGGATGCTCACCGAGGGCGCCGTGCGGGCGTCTGACAAGCGCGCGCAGTTCATTAGCCTCGACGCCTACACCGAGGCGGGCGGTGTGATCCTGCGCGATCTTTTCCAGGGCGACGATGGCGGCTGGCTTCAGGATGTCGGTCTCCTCGACATGCTGGTGGCCGAGAAGCTGCGCGAGCAGTCCGAATCGATCCGCGCCGAAGGCTGGAAGTGGATCGATGTCGCGCCCGACTTTGCCTACGGCCACACCTATGGCCTGCGGCAATTGCGCGGCGAGCAGATTTCGCTCAC
>CAZNAH010000158.1:0-3817 GCA_964570735.1 uncultured Hyphomicrobiaceae bacterium
ACCGGTGACACCAACGTGGCAACCTGGCACTATTTAACGCTTGATTTGGGTCTAGTACCGACGCTTATCGGGGAAGTCGATCAGGCCGGCGGGTTCGCTCATGCCTTCGAGGAATGTGAGCACCTGCATACGCGTGCGATGGCTTCGCTTGTGTTGGCCTTCCCATATCCTAAGACCTGGAGGATGATGCAATTGGTAATGCTAAAAATGGCGTTCGCTGAGCGGCTGAAGCGCCAGAACTGGATCGATACTCCAGTTCCGTCGCTATCGGCGGATGATTTTTCATAGAGTGAACAAATGAGGCGGGCGTAAGCCTTAAATAGAGGTGATCACTCCATAGACGGCATGAAATATATCCGTGCGCCTCCAATTGGAAGCCTTTCTGTTGCGGCATATGTGGGAATCATAAGTAGTGCGCTGTTCAGCATGCAGTGGTGGGGACGGCGACAGAGCAGGTTCTTGGCACATGATTCCGTTGATGCTATGCTGGGGTCGGGTGCAGTATGCTATTCTAGCTCGGATGAACTCGATGAATATAGAGTATCTGAATCTGATGATGGAGGGATTCTCCGTGAGGAGCACGATCGCAATCTGTATTTGATATGCGCTCGTC
Organism: uncultured Hyphomicrobiaceae bacterium; assembly: GCA_964570735.1. Lineage (GTDB taxonomy): Bacteria > Pseudomonadota > Alphaproteobacteria > Rhizobiales > Rhodomicrobiaceae > CAZNAH01. The sequence goes on from CAZNAH010000158.1 coordinate 614, forward strand.
GCCGTGAGTTTGGCGCGTTGGCGCCTGAAGGAGAGTGAGGAGTCACTCGCTACCGTTGCTTCGCTCGGCCCGCGAAAGTAGTTCCCGTAAGGTTTTGGCCATCTCGATCAGCTCGTACCGTGGGAATCGTCGCTCCGACTCCTTCAAGGGCACGACAAGCCCGCGCTGCCGAAACAGCCGCATGATGTCCCGTGCGTTGTTGCCGCTCATGCGCAGCGTGGGATCGAGCGACCGGGCGCGGCGCTTCACCGCCGCGGGCTGCATCGGCTCTCGGAGCGCCTTTATGATCGCCGAGCGGTGCCGGTGACAGACCTGGCCGTACAAGTCCCAATCCACGTCGGGAACGAACGGCGCGGGCATCTCTTTTTCTTGATCGCGAAAGGAACGTCGCCGGCATACCAACCCGAGGCGACTGAGCCAGTAGACGCGATTGCGCTGGGCGGCGTTGTTCAAGCAGGCCGCCAGCTTTTTCAACGTGAACTCCCAGAAGACGTAGGAGCACGCGTCGAGAGACAGCCCGGTTCGCTTCGACATCTGATTCGCCGTTAACGGCTGCGAAAAGTTCAAGAGAACAAGCTTCCGCCTCGGACTCTTCAGGATCCAGGGATAGACTTTGGAGAGGTTCATGGCGCCGCCAAGACTCGCGTCTTATTACGGCTTCAACCGCCTTGGCTTTGCGTTCTCGGCGTTTTCCGTCCCTGCGCGGTGGCACTGTTTCAAAACCAGCTGGCCAGCAGGGGCGCTTCGCCGGTGTTGAGCTGATGCCGCACGATCGCGAGGGCTTGACAATACTCGGCCATATAGCCGCGATGATGCCCACGGCCGCGAATGGCTCCCTCCACCGCGGGGCGGGGATTGCGTTGGTAGCAGCTGTAGATCCATTCACACCAGTTCTCGTTCCCTTCCTTGGCGTCCTTGAGGATGCGGGCGGCGTTGGAAGGTGTGGCGTACCCCAGCGACTCAGCAATGATGTGCGCGCAGATGCGGGGATACCGCTTCAGGTAATCGTCGGGAGAATCAAGACGATCGGTCATGGCGCCACCCTCGCCTCCGCGGGAGGGGACCGCTCATCGTAAACCCGCACGCGATGGAATCCGTCGCTGTCGATCCAGACCTCGACAGGCACATCGAGATTGGAGACGGTGTTGGTCTCGATGACGCGCTCCAGAACCTCGTCGAGCGCAACGTGCTCGGGCTTGCGCCCCGGAAACACATCCCGGATCAACTCGCTCCAGCGATCTTCAGGCAGACTGGCCAGGGCATCGACGACGGTGGTCGGCCGTGGGGTCACGTGCGGATTATCAGGGTCTCCGTAGAACTCCGGCGCGAAGCTGTGCGCGTAGCTCATGGAAACCACCCGCGTTGTCTGGCCTCCTCGAAACTCCCCGAGTCAAGGAGCTTGTCGATGGTGCAGACGTGAACGTCGCCGTATTCGCCCTCGACGCAGGCGATGGAATAGCAATGGCAGAAGCGATAGTGTTGCAGGTGAGGCTCGCGCGGCTCCTCCTCGGTTTCGACGTGTCCGTAGATGGGAAACCCGTAGCCGCTGTCTCTCGTGAAGTGGTCGCCCGGCTTGATGGCCGCCTGCCACGGCTGCACGCGGGCATCCGCGGCCGTCCGCGCTTCCTCCATGCGTTGGAGCATCTCCTCCAAAGAGTCAAATCCTTCGATTTTCACGTCGAGGAAAGGCATTCAAGCTATAAAAGGCCTCCGCTGATTTGCGGATAACCGGTTCACGAACTTTCTTGCTCCACGACGCTACTTCTCGCAGGGGCGCAACAGAGCAAGCCCTTTAAGCCTGGGCGCCCGCGGCGCCAGAGGAGGTGCGACCATGACTTATCACCAGGAGGAAGACGAGGACGACGAGGAATCACAGAAGCGCAGCGCTGAGCGGTGCGCACGATGCCGCCGTTCGATTGAGCCGGGCGCGGACGTGATCGGCTTGCAGGACGGCGTTTTAGGACCGCGAGGGTTCATTCCCCTCGAGGAGCATCGTTTTTTCTGCAACGATGACTGCCTGCGGGCTGATTTCGACCACGGCGACGTGGAGAAGCTGCCGCGGCGGATCCCTTGACCGCCCAGGAAGACTCCGGCTCCGGCGCCATTAAGGTGCCGGGGTTGGACAGCATCGAGTGTCGTGACGCGCTGTCAGGGCTTCGTTCCCTGCCGGAGGCGTGCGTGGACTGCGTTCTCACCTCGCCGCCGTATTGGAGCATGCGCGATTATCATCTGGACCCTGTCATCTGGCCGGACGGCAAGATCAACGTTTTGGGCCTTGAGGATTCGCCCGAGGACTACGTCGAGCACCTGTGCAGCGTTCTCGACGAAATCTCCCGTGTCCTGAAACCCACCGGCACGGTGTGGATCAACCTTGGGGACACCTATGCCGGAAGCTGGGGCAATTACGCGCCCCGCAGGCCCAAAGACCAGCCGTTTGCCGAGACGCCGTCGCACTGGCCGCGGAAAGGCCTGATCCCGCCGTCGGTGCGTCCACCGGCGTCCAAACCGCAACGGGTTCCTGATAAATCTCTGTGCCTGATCCCCATGCGCTTCGCCCTGGCGATGCTGGAACGAGGCTGGATTCTGCGCAACGACCTCTGCTGGCACAAGCCCAACCACATGCCGGCCAGCGTTAAAGACCGGTTCACGCCCTCCTGGGAGCATCTGTTCCTGTTCGTCAAAAGCCCAAGGTACTATTTCGACCTGGACGCGGTCAGGCAGCCGCACAAGTGTCTGGCGGAAGTGGCCGGCCGTTGGAAAGACAAGATCACGCCGCGCGTCAATTATCATCCCAGGGGCGTGCGTCGTCCGCCTCATCCCGGCGAGCCCGGCTCCATGCACCCCCGCGGCAAGAACCCCGGCGATTTCTGGGTGATTCCTGCGGAGACCCGCACGCTTGGCGCGATTCTCGGCGTGCGCGGCGCGGTCAAGGTGCCCGGGGGCAGCGGCTGGACAGGCCATGTGGAAGGCGGCGAGGCCCGGATTCTGCGCGAGCAGGATCCGCGCTGGCTCTCTCCCTTGGGGAAGAATCCCGGAGATTGCTGGAGCATCTGCACGACGCCCTCTTCGCTGGGGCATTTTGCCGTCTACCCCGAAGCGCTATGTGAGCGGCCGATCCAGGCCGGCTGTCCGGCGCACGTGTGCCTCAAGTGCGGCATGCCCTGGCTGGTTCGCAGCCGGGGGGGCGGTTCGGCCTTCAACATC
>CAZNAH010000158.1:3844-6119 GCA_964570735.1 uncultured Hyphomicrobiaceae bacterium
TGAAAGCTCCTGACCGGCGAGCCTCGGCGCAAGAGGTCGCCGCATATGATGAGCGCGCTTACCGCCCTGAAGCCAAGGAAACACGAGTGCTCGGTTGTTCGTGCAACGCCGGCTTCGGTGCAGGCATCGTGTTGGATCCGTTCATCGGTTCAGGCACGACCGCGGTAGTGGCCTTGCGTTTGAGCCGGCACTTCATCGGCTTCGAGGCTAATCCCGATTACGTCCAAATGGCGCTCACGAGGATCGCAAACGCCTCGAAAGGAACAAAACGTGCTGACGCCTCCTCTGGATCATGAAACCGCGATACGACCGTGACGGCCTGACGCTCTACTGCGGCGATTGCCTCGAAGTTCTGGACCAGCTCGAAGAAAGCAGCGTGGACACGATCATCACGGATCCGCCTTACGGTCTGGGTTTCATGGGAAAAGACTGGGACAAGATATCAAGAGGCTTCGGAAAAACTGGACTCCGCAGAAGCAAGCCCTGGCCTCGGCTGGCGACGAAGGACGTTCAAGCGCAGGTTCCCGAGAATGTATTGCAAGAATTTCATCGAGCTTGGGCGAGCAAAGCACTCCGCGTGGCCAAGCCTGGAACGTTCCTCCTTGCGTTTGGCGGCACCCGAACGTTTCATCGCTTGGCCTCTGGCGTGGAGGATGCAGGCTGGCAGGTTCGCGATTGCTTAATGTGGCTTTACGGCTCGGGCTTTCCAAAGTCGTTGAACATCGCGAAGACGATCCGCAAATTTGGCAATGCGTCGAACGCCCAAACCTGGGAGGGATGGGGTACAGGACTCAAACCAGCGTGGGAACCGATTATCGTAGCGATGAAGCCAATTGACGGGACGTTCGTTGAGAATGCAGTCAGGCACGACGTTGCAGGCTTGAACATCGATGATTCGAGGATCCGCGGACCGCATGGGGAAGGTTGCTGGGGTTCAAGTAACGAGACCTGTCCGCATGGATCGGGATTCAATAGTTCTCCTGGCGCCGCAGACTACCGAAGCGAAAGACATTCACGCGGACGCTGGCCGGCCAATGTGCTGCTGACACATCATCCGGAGTGTCAATGCTTGGGCGCAACCCGCGTAAGAGGGAGTTCGACCTCGAAGCGCTTTCACGGTGCGTACGAAGGAAACTCCGTGACAACGTTCCTGCGCGGTGTCTCCCATCCAGGTAATCAGCACAGCGACGAGAATGGCTTGGAGTCCGTCGAGACGTGGGATTGTCACCCTACTTGTCCGGTTCGCCTGCTCGATACGCAAAGCGGCCTGCGGAAGAGCGGCAGCCGCCTCACGGGTAAGGAGCCCTCGCGGCCCGCGAAGCACGTCTACAACGCCATGAAACACCCTCGCCAATGGGAGCCTTACCAAGACGCCGGCGGCGCCTCGCGCTTCTTCTACTGCTCGAAAGCCCCCCGAGCAGAACGCAACCTCGGCCTTTCAGGCGAAGACAATGATCACCCGACCGTCAAGCCCCTGGCGCTGATGGAGTACCTCTGCCGTTTAACCTCGACTCCGACGGGCGGCCTGATTCTCGACCCGTTTGCAGGCACCGGCACGACGCTGATCGCGGCGAGGAGGGCCAGACGGACGTGCATCGGCATTGAAATCGAGACGAAGTACGTCAAGCTGGCGATGCGAAGGCTGTCCGCCTTCAGGCAAGCCAAGGTCAACGAAGCGTAACGGCATCGAATCCGTCATGGCAATCGGCGATCGATCCGCCGCCACTCGTACCAATCCCCCAGGCCAAGCTCCCGCGCCCAGGCATCGGCCGTTTCTCTGTCTCCAGCGGAGCCTCGATCCGTAGCGTTCAGTTCATGGAGCGTCGCGGCGAGCTTGCCGAATCCCGCGTTTTCGTAGGGTTGGGCAAGATCGTCGTCGGCGACCAGCGGTGCGAGGGCATACGCGGAAGCGGCTTTCATGCCGTTGACGGCGCGGTACACCGTCGGCGGCGTGATGGCCGCCAGTTCCGCCTGTAGCGCGGCGTAAGACGCCGCGAACATCGTACCCACCCCGACCTTCGCGTCATGCCTCAGCGTGGGCGCTTCCGCAAGGAGCCGTCGAACGATCCACGGATTCGCCGGCACGCTCACGAGATTGCTCAGCAGTCCATCCAGAATCCGCGGGAACAGCTCCCGCCCCAGGTCCGCAGTGACCGGGCTGATCTGCTCCAGTTCAAGCCCCATGCTCCCGAAAGCCCGGGCGCGCGTCGCCTCCGTCGTCGCGATCATGTAGGGCTCGCCGGACAGGAACCGCTCGACGCGAAGCGCCTGGTCG
>CAZNAH010000159.1:0-206 GCA_964570735.1 uncultured Hyphomicrobiaceae bacterium
GGACGGCTCATGTATCCCCGCCCACAAGCAGGTTCCAAACATGTCAGTTCGCCAAGATCGCGTGACGGAATGACGTGCTTGAGAAGCGCCCTCGTTGCCCAAGGTGGGGTTGGAAAATCGTCGGGACTGTCTTTGGGTTCATGGCGTTGAGCCATCACCGCATGTGAAGTGTTCTGCATTCCTTCTCTTATCTCGCTGCCCTGAGG
>CAZNAH010000159.1:266-554 GCA_964570735.1 uncultured Hyphomicrobiaceae bacterium
TGCATACGCAGATCACTGCCATCGCTACGCGCCGTTCGGCCAGCGCACCCAGCGGCTGCGCCTCTTGCGTGTTGCGGTTCTGTTCCCCTCGAAAGCGATGGACACGAGGGGCGAAGTTTTGGCGGAATTGAAACTCAGGCCATTGGAAAGGCGGGAAGAATTCCGACCGAACCGAATTCGGCGCGGTTCGCCCGAACAGAGACGGAGCGTCGTTCAGAGCCCGAAACGGGCCCGGCGCGCAGTCTCAGCGGTTCGCATGGGGGAGGCAAAGCCCTTTGAAAACACGAC
>CAZNAH010000159.1:575-6062 GCA_964570735.1 uncultured Hyphomicrobiaceae bacterium
CAAGTCTGTTAAGATATTGTTTTATATAGAGTTTTGGCGGAGGGAGTGGGATTCGAACCCACGGTACGGTCGCCCGCACGCCGGTTTTCAAGACCGGTGCCTTCAACCACTCGGCCACCCCTCCGGATCCGCCTGTGATGTCGCCAGAAGCGCGGAGATGTCAAGGGCCGCAGCCTTGCCCCCGGCGCGCTTCCTTCGCATCCCTCTGTGAATGAAAACAAAACCATCATCGAAGGCAAGTATTCATGGATATGTAAGCGATATCCCGCAAATATTAAATGGTTATACGCAGGACAATTATGGCAAGCCTATGCCACATTTTATCCTATATCAGGCACTAAGGCTGCCAGCACTGTGGGTGCATGATGAAAGCAGTCCGCCGCGATGCGAGACACTTCGTCACACCCTGCCACCGTGATGGCAGTTATTTCTAACCATAAAGAACCCGATCAGGGACAATTGAAAGGAAGCGATGAGAAAGCTTATCGTACCGGTTGTTGCGTCGTTGGTCGCTGCGGGAGCAGCCATGGCCCAGGATGGCGCAATTCTGACAGGGGCTGAGCTGAAGAAGGCCGTTGCAGGGCGTACGGTCTATCTGGCTTCGCCGCTCGGCGAAGTGCCGATCCGTTATTCTCCCAACGGCACCATGTCCTCCACGACGCAGCTCGCGCTGCTCGACGGGGAGCGCTCGGCCACCGATCGCGGCCGCTGGTGGGTCGCCAGCAACAGGCTGTGCCTGAAATGGCAGAACTGGATGAACGGCCGCTCCTACTGCTTCACCATGCAGAAGACCGGCAACGTCGTGCGCTGGCGGCGCAATGACGGCAAATCCGGCATGGCGCGCATCGGATCATAGCGGCTCAGGCCGATGTCCAGGCGTTTTAAAGCGGGCGCAAGGCCCGCTTTTTTTACGGGATGCCGATCAGCACGGTGCTCTGATAAGCCGGGCGCTCGCTCAAGTCGCGATAATAGCGCTCGACATGCGGCAGGACAGGGCGGTCGAGCGGAAGATTAAGCCAGCGGTGCACGCCCATGCCGACGGCGCAGTCGGCGACCGTCATGTCAGGCCCTGTCACAAAGGCGCCGGTCTTCTCAAGCTGCCCGTTGAGCACCGTGAAAAGCTTTGCGCATTCCGCTTCCGAATCCGCCAGTTCCTTCTCGGTGAAACCCGGCATCTTCAGGAAGTGGTGGAAAAAGAGCGCGCGCAGGGCAGGCGCCACATTGGCGAGCTTCCAGTCGAGCCACTGATCGACGACCGCCCGCTTGTCGAGGTCGCGGGGATAATAGCGCTCGTCGGCATATTTCGAGGCGAGATAGCGCAGAATGGAGTGGCTTTCCCAGAGCGTCACGGGGCCGTCTTTCAGAACCGGCACCATGCCCATCGGGTTCATCGCGAGGAATTCCGGCGTGTTCGTCGCTGCGAAGCCGCGGCCGTAGTCGAGCCTTTCGTAAGGGAGCCCGATCTCCTCGATGAAGAAGAGCACCTTCCGCACATTCCAGGCATTCGCCCGGCCATAGAGCGTGATCATCTCGCGACCCTCATCCTGCGAGCAAGCTATGACGCGGCGCAGACGCGGCGTCAAACCTCGGTTTCGCCCGAAGCGACAGCACCCGCTTCGCCCTGCGCGTTGAGCGACAGGAGCAGGAACATCGCGGGATGGCTGGCCGGCTGGCCCAGTCCGTCGCGGATCTGCTTGCGGCAGGAGAACCCTGTGGCGCAGACGAGCGAGGCCCGCCCGGCCTTGCGCACGGCGGGGAACAGCGCGAGTTCGGCCATTGCCAGTGAGGTCTCGAACGTGTCGGCGGTATAGCCGAAAGCGCCGTTCAGACCGCAGCAGCTTGCCGGTGCTTCCGTGACCGCGAGGCCGGGCACCAGCCGCAGCACATCGAGGGCTATCGCCGCCAGGCCGTGCGCCCGCTGATGGCAGTGCGCATGGACGAGAAGCGGCGATTCGACGGGCTTGAGCGGCAATTTCAGCCGTCCGCCTTCCCGTTCGCGCGACAGAAACTCCTCGAAAAGCAGCAAGCCGGGGCCGTCCTCGCCGAGGCCAAGCGCGCGATGCTCGTCGCGCGGCATGAGCGCGCAGGCCGGCTCCAGCCCGATGACCGGCACCCCTTCCTCCGCGAAACGCGCGAGCGCACGCAGCAACCGGCTCGCCTGAGCCCGCGCCTCGTCGATGAACCCGCCGTCATAAAGGGTGCGCCCGCAACAGAGAGGCTGACCCGCGCCATCCGCGTCGGCGGCCTCGAACCGTACGGGCCGGTAGCCGCCCGCTTCCAGAACGCGCGATGCTGCCGACAGCGTGGCAGGCTCGAACGAGCGGTTGAAGCAATCCGCGAACAGAGCCACCGGCCGCAGGCCATCGCCCCGCCTGCGGATTTCCGAGAGCGCGGGCAGCTTGACGCGCCTACCGCGCCATGCCGGCCATGCGCGATCCGCGGCGAAGCCGAGCCGTTGCCCCGTCACGCGGGCGAGGCCGGGAAAGAGATCGCGCAGGCGCAGCGCGAGGCGCCAGTTTCGCGCCCGCTCGGTGTAGAACGGAAGGCACGCGCACAGATCTTCCGCCCTGGAAAACGCGATCCTCCGGCGCGCGGCGGCCAGCGCTTCGGCCTTCATCTTGGGGATGTCGAGCGACCTCGGACATACGCTCGTGCAGATTTTGCAGGATACGCAGAGCCGCATCGTCTCTAACATAGCGTCCGAGCCCATCGCGCCGTCGCCCAACTCGTCCGCAACCGCGAGGCGCACCGTGTTCGCGCGCCCGCGCGGGCTGTCGCGCTCGTCCCGCGTCACCTGGTAGGACGGGCAGGCGAACCCCTCCGCCTTGCGGCACAGGGCCATGCCGCTGCACGCCTCGGCGTGATGGAACAGACCCGCGTTTGACGGAACCGCGTCCCAGGCGAGAGCCGTTGCGCCGTCTGACGGCGGGACCGTCGCTATGCGCAGCAGCGAGGGATCGTCGAAGCGCGGGGAGCCGAGAATTTTACCCGGGTTAAGAACGCCGTGCGGATCAAGAAACGTCTTCAGCCCCGCGATGACCTCCATGGCCCGCGCCTGCGTCTGCTGGGCGAACCCAGAGCGTGCGAGGCCGAGCCCGTATCCGCCCGTGATGCGCCCGTCGAATTTGCGTAAGAGCGGCAGAATGGCGTCCCTGAGATCGCCCAATCTGCGCATGTCCTCGCCGAGCCGCATATTCAGCGCGGGGCGGAGATGCAGGCAGCCGACGCCGGCGTGTCCGTGGAGCGAAGCCATCAGGCCATGCTCGTCCATGAGATTGCCGAGGGCGTCCGCGAAGGCGGGCAGGCGGTCGAGCGGAACCGCGCAGTCTTCCAGGAAGGAGACGGGCTGCGCCGCCGACTTCAGCGCCATGCTCCGCTCCAGCGCGCGGCGCCGGAAAGCCCACACGGCGGCCTGCGCCTTGGCGCCCATCACCTCGACAAGGGACAGCCTCTGCGACGGCATGAGCGACATCGCGTCGTCGAGCGCCTTGAGCCGCCGGGAATTCTCGACCGGATTCTCCTCGTCGAACTCCACGAGCAAGACGGCGCCCGGATTGCTCAAGGTTGCGCGCTGAATGTGGGGTTCGAGGGCGGGGAGGCGCTCCGCGCGGCCGAAGTCGAGCAGCACGTGATCCATCAGTTCCACAGCCGTTGGACCGAGCGCGACGATCTGCGGCACGCAGGCAAGCGCGCCTCTCAGGCTCCTGAAGCTGCAAATGCCGAGCGCCTGGTTCTTCGGCCGCGGCACAAGCTTGAGCTCGATCCGCGTGGCGATGGCGAGCGTTCCCTCTGAGCCCGCAAGAAGGCGGCCCAGCGGTCGCGGCCCTTCGCCGGGGAGAAGCGCGCTGAGGTCCGGCCCCGCGGGCGGCGCGTGCGATCCGCCCCAGAGCGTCATCAGGTTCGGCTCCTGCACTTCCGCGAATTGCAGAAGATCGAGCAGGGGCTCGGGCAGGAACGCGGGCTCGCGGTCGTCACGGCCGCCCGGATCGGTGAAGGCGATTTCGGAGCCGTCGGCCAGAACCGCGTCCACGGCCAGCACGTTTTCGGACATGCGGCCATATCTGAGCGCGCGCAGCCCACTCGCATTGTTGCCGAGCATCCCGCCGACGGTCGCCTGTCCGCTCGACCCGATATCGACAGGGAACCAAGAGCGCAGCGGTCGCAACCTCCTGTTGAGCATATCCGGCGAGATGCCCGGCTCGACGGCACAGGTGCGCGCGGTCTCGTCGTAGAACAGGAATCGGTTGAGGTGCTTCGAAAAGTCGATCACGAGCCCGTCGCCCAGCGCCTGGCCTGCGGTCGATGTGCCCCCGCCCCGCGCCGTGACCCCGATGCCTTCCTCGCGGGCGACCGCGACGGCGGCAGCGACGTCGGCCGCTGTCTTCGGCACGACGACGGCTTGCGGAACGCATTGATAGATCGAGGCATCCGTCGCGTAGCGCGCCCGTGAAAAGGCGTCCGTCAGAAGGTCGCCCTCCAGCGCATCGGCGAGCCTCTTGGCCCAGGACGGAACGGCGAAGCGATGGTCCATCGTGCCTCGGATTTCTTCCGGCCGCCATGAGGGCCGCGCCGCGACGAGCGGCAGGTGGGGAGAGTGGCGAAGTTTAACCTTTTGCGCAACAGCCCTTTAAGCTCCGCGCGATACACCCCCGGATACAACCCTTGGTGGCGGCGTGGCGGCATTCACGCACGCGGCGCCGGGGCTCTGAATGCGCGTGAGGAGTTGCAATGGCGGATCGAGAAACACGCAGAGCGTGCATTCCGGCATGGGGATACGCGGTCAGATTGCCAACACTTCGCCCCATTTGCACAGTCCATGCTGCGGCCCCGCGTGTAAGTCTGCTCACGCGATTCGGGATCAACCGCAGTGTCAGGTCTGTCATGATGGTTTCCGCGCTCGCAGCGCTTCTGTGTGCCTGCTCGCCGTCCAACGTCAAACAGCCGCGCGATGAAGCCTACGCGCTCAGCCCACGGGTCATCAAGGTGGGCGATCCTGTGCCGAAGGGCGGGGGCGTGTTCAAGGTCGGCAAGCCCTATCTGGTGGCGGGGAAGTGGTACACGCCCTCCCACAACGAAAATTACGACGAGGTCGGCCTTGCGTCGTGGTACGGCGATTTCTTTCACGGCCGCCAGACCGCCAATGGTGAAGTCTACGACATGAACGCGCTATCGGCCGCGCACCCGACCCTGCCGATGCCGACCTATGCCCGCGTCACGAACCTCAAGAATAACCGTTCCATCGTGGTGCGCGTGAACGATCGCGGTCCCTACAAGGATGGCCGCATCATCGACCTGTCGCGCCGCGCGGCGGAACTGCTCGGCTTTCACAATCACGGCCTCGCCGCCGTGCGCGTGCAATATTACGGGCGCGCGCCGCTTAATGGAGACGATACGCTGGAGCACACGGTTCTGAAGCGCCAGCCCTGGGCGACGCGCATCGAGCATAATCCGGAGAGCCGTCCTCAGGCGGCGGCGATGATGGCGCAT
>CAZNAH010000160.1:0-5974 GCA_964570735.1 uncultured Hyphomicrobiaceae bacterium
GCGCGATTTCGCGGCGGTGGAGGGCGCGGCGGAAGTGAACCGGATCGCGGCCGACCGGGCGCTCTCCAAGCTGGAGGTCGATTCGCTCGGCCTCGACGCCATGGACCACCGCTATCTGCGCTGCGTCGCGGAGAATTACGGCGGCGGCCCGGTGGGAATCGAGACGATCGCGGCAGCGCTCAGCGAGGGGCGGGATGCGCTGGAGGAAGTGGTCGAGCCCTACCTGCTCCAGCAGGGCTTCATTGCGCGCACGCCGCGCGGCCGGGTGCTGACCCTCAAGGCTTTCAGGCATTTAGGCATGGCGGCGCCTGCGGAAATCGCCGCGAATCAATTGCCGCTCTTCGCCTCGGGCGACGAGGGCTGAGCATGGCCGCTCACCGCTCCCGCCAGGGCGAAAGTTTTCCTTGTCTGTGGCGTGACAACTCACAGGATTCGCACAGACGCGTGAAGGCCCGCGCTTTTTTCTGATGACATTTTCGGTGGGATCACGTCATATGAGGTTACGCAGAGTTCTGGGAGGACGCAGTTTCAAACGCTGCGCTCCTCCAGAACAGAGCCCCTGATGATTTGTCGAGCGTACATCAGGCGGCTTCTGCGTCGGATCGTCGGATAATCTCCCTAACAAATCGAATTTTCGCGTTGGCCATGATCAGCGCACAATCATAGGGCGTAGTCTCACGGACGACTTGCGGAGCAACCACGCTTTTGCGTAAATTCTATTATGGGCGTCGAGGATGGTGAGGTCACGCAGATGACGAAGCCAGCCGAACGAGACATCAGCGGTATGAACCAGCAGGCATGGCGGCATCGCTCGTGGCGAAGAGCAGCGCTTGCCTTTAGCGGCTTTGCGGCCGTTTCACTCTTCGCGATAACAGCCTCCATCAGCGAGCCTTGGACTAAGCTCGCGTCGGTCGATCGCTTCTCGCAAGCCGTCTGGATGTCTGCGCTCAGCACCCCGGACAAACCTTGTTTCGCGGATGAGGCCGGGCTGACGGTCGCCAAGCTGAACGGCGTCAGCGCCGATCTGAATGTCGCTGCCGACCGCGCCGACGTCGACGAAGGCCAAGCGCGAAACGCGTTTTTCGGCAATGGCGGCAAGGACTTGGCTCCCGGCCAGAAAGTCGTCCTCAAGACCGATGATGGGCGGCGTTTCAGCCTGAAGGTTGCGCGCCGGATGCCGCTGACGGATCAGGCCATGCCGGAGACCGACGGCATCGTCAGCGTGGTGCCCGTTTCGGGCGCGCGCACGATGACATATTCCTGGGGCAACTGGCGTTATGTGATCGAGGTTGAGGAGCTTGACGCGCAGCCTCCCGTTGCGGTTCAGCAGAGCCTTTAGGCGGCCGTCGCGTTAACGCGGCAGCAGGGACTGATAAAACGCAAGCTCGGTCTCAAGCGCCCGCGTTACGGTTTCGGCCTTGCGGAAGCCGTGGCCTTCACCGGCAAACTCAATGTATGCCGTCGGTATTCCCCTCCCCTGCAAGGATTGCGCGATCCCCTTCGACTGATCCGGCGGCACGACCTTATCTTCCGCGCCCTGCAAGAACAGGACCGGCGTGCGGATCCGGTCAGCGGCATGGATAGGCGAGCGTTCCAGATAGCGCTGTTCGCCGTCCTCCAGCGCCGCGCCGAGCAGCGCCGAGAGATAGCCCGCCTCGAATTTATGCGTCGTGCGCTGAAGCGCACGGAGATCGCTGATGCCGTAGGAACAGGCCGCCCCTCGGAAGAGATGGGACTGCGTGAGCGCCGCCAGCAGCGTATATCCGCCCGCGCTCGACCCCGTGAGGAACATCGCCTGCGGATCGGCGAGCCCTGCGTCCGCGGCGAAGCGGGCCGCGTCGATCGTGTCGGAGACATCGCGGACGCCCCACGCCCCGGCCAGGCGGTCGCGATAGGCGCGGCCATAGCCTGTGCTGCCCGAATAGTCGAGGTCGAGCCAGGCGAAGCCGCGCGACGTGAAGAACAGGGTGCGCGCCTTCAGGCCGCGTGCGGCGTTCGAGGTTGGGCCGCCATGCAGGCTGACGATGAGGGGCGGCCGCGCCTCCGGCGGCGCTTCGGCGTGGGGGTTGTGCGGCCGATGGAGGGTGCCGAACAGAGTTTCGCCGTTGCGTGCCGGGATTTCAAGCGTTTCGGGCGCGGCGATGTACGCTTCATCGCGCGTCCCGGCGCTGCTTTGCCGGACAAGCGCGGGCGCTTCCGGCTTACGTGCGTCCCGCCAATAAACCGCGACCTCGCGGCGGTCCGAGAGCGCGAGGCAGGCGACGCCCTCATGCGAGGCGGCGACGGCGTGCAAAGCCGTAAAGGGATGGGCGAAGGGCTCGAACGCTCCCGACCGCAAATCCAGCACGCCGAAATGCTGGACGCCGCGCTGCATGAAGCTGACGGCGGCCCTGCCCTGCCCCAGCAGCGCATAGCTCGTCAGATTGAACGTCCACAGCGGCTTCGAGAGTTCCCCCTCGATCCGGGAGACCTGGCTCACCCGCGCGCTGTCCCACCGGAACAGATTGCCCCAGCCGTCACTGTCCCAGACAAAATAGAGCATGCCATCCGCCGACCATTCCGGCTGAAAGCAGGCCGAGCCGCCCCCGCCCGCGATGTGATGCACCGGCCCGGGCGCGCCCGAGGGGCCGATCTCCGCGACGTATAGCGCCGCCGCATCCCACGGCATGGCGGGCAAATCCCACGCGAGAAAGGCGAGCCGCCCACCATCCGGGCTGAGGCGCGGGCTGGCGTAGAAATCATGTCCGGAGAGGAAAGGCCGCGCTGCGTCGGAAGGGGCGCCTTCGAGGGGGATCGAAACAAGGAAGTTCTCGGGGCGCGCGCCGTCTCTGCTTCTATGGCGTTCGCACACCGCGATCAGCCGGTTCCGCTCCGCGTGATGCGCGAAATCGGCGAAGCGGCAATCCGGCGCTTCAGTGAGCGCGACGGCGGAGCCGTCCGCCGCGGCGCGATAGACCTGCTGATCGGCATCGTTCACGAAAAAAAGCCCGGACTCCGTGACGAGATATTCCCCGCCGCCATATTCGTGCACGCGGGAGCGCGCGGAAAACGTAGGCGCAATCACTTCGCGAGGCTCGGACCCGGCGCGCCATGCCATCACCGCCGTGCGCCCGGCCTCGGCGGGGCGGCCCTCGCTCCAATAGACGGTATCGCCGCGAACCTGAAGCCGGCCGAAGCGAAGCCCGCCCGCCGCGGCACTCCGCGCGGAGATGGGCGACGGCCAATGCCCGAACGGAATAAGCCTGTCGCTCACAGCGTGCTCCCAAAGTCATCCATAAGGCGGCCCGAAACGTTCATACCGAGTGTGGGAGGGGGATCGGACGCCCGTCAAGCACCGAGCGCCAACACTCTTGTCATTGGGGCGTAATTCTGGCAGGCTTCTACATATAGGTCAGATCCTCTGTCCACGCCGCTCGAACCCGGCCCGATTGCCCATTTGTTTTTGAAACAAATGAACTTCGGGAACGGGTTTTTGCGCGCCTGAAAAACAAAGGTTACCGCATTTTGGGGGAAACCATGTTGAAGACGGGTGAAACGGGCAATCGTCAGAACGCGTGCAACACCGCAAACTCCCCCGGGGCGCGAAAACGTCGCGCCTGAGCGGCGGGCAGTCCCATCCATAGCGGGACGCTTGCGACTGATCGCTTTCCTACACCCACAATCCCACAAACACCAGAACATCGTTGATTTTTCACAATGACTGACACGCACTTGATGACAAAACGTCACAGCTCCGCGCCTTACGGCGCTCCCGAGGCG
Organism: uncultured Hyphomicrobiaceae bacterium; assembly: GCA_964570735.1. GTDB lineage: Bacteria > Pseudomonadota > Alphaproteobacteria > Rhizobiales > Rhodomicrobiaceae > CAZNAH01. The sequence continues at coordinate 3,760 of CAZNAH010000160.1, forward strand.
CAGGGTCTCTACAGCCCCGACCTTGAACATGATGCCTGCGGCATCGGCATGGTGGCGAACATCAAGGGCGCGAAATCTCACGCGATCATCGAGGACGGCTTGCAGATCCTCGTCAATTTGACGCATCGAGGCGCCGTGGGCGCCGACCCGCTGGCCGGAGACGGCGCGGGCATTCTGGTGCAGATCCCCCACGAGTTTCTCGCCGATGAGGCGCAGGGCCTCGGCTTCAGCCTTCCGCAGCCGGGCCGCTACGGCGTCGGCCAGCTTTTCCTGCCGCGCGACGAAATGAGGCGCGCGCGCTGCAAGGCCATCGTCGAGCAGGTTCTCAAGGACGAAGGGTTGCCGCTGCTCGGCTGGCGGGACGTGCCTGTCAACAACAGGGGCCTACCGGAGATCGTGCTGTCGTCCGAGCCCTATCACGCGCAGCTCTTCGTGGGACGCCCCGAAACCATCGCGGATGAAGACACCTTCGAGCGGCGGCTCTACATTGCGCGCAAGGTGATGTCGAACACCGTCATCGGAGAGTTCGGCGGCGCGGACATCGGCTTTTATCCGGTTTCCATGTCGTGCCGGACGGTCGTCTACAAGGGCATGTTCCTCGCCTATCAGGTCGGCGAGTATTACGACGATCTGCACGACCCGCGCTTCAAATCAGCGCTCGCCCTCGTTCACCAGCGTTTTTCGACGAACACCTTCCCCTCCTGGAAGCTCGCGCACCCCTATCGCATGGTCGCGCATAACGGCGAGATCAACACGCTGCGCGGCAATGTGAACTGGATGGCGGCGCGGCAGGCGTCCGTCTCGTCGCCCCTTTTCGGCGATGATATCTCGAAGCTCTGGCCGATTTCCTATGAAGGGCAGTCCGACACGGCGTGCTTCGACAATGCGCTCGAATTCCTTGTGCAGGGGGGCTACAGCCTCGCCCACGCGATGATGCTGCTCATCCCCGAAGCCTGGGCGGGCAACCCCTTGATGGACGAGGGCCGGCGCGCTTTTTACGAGTATCACGCCGCGCTCATGGAGCCGTGGGACGGCCCCGCCGCCGTCGCCTTCACGGACGGGCGGCAGATCGGCGCGACGCTCGACCGCAACGGCCTGCGCCCGGCGCGCTACATCGTGACGTCCGACGATCGCGTGATCCTCGCCTCGGAGGCGGGCGTGCTGCCCGTGCCGGAAGAGAAGATCGTGCACAAATGGCGGCTTCAGCCCGGCAAGATGCTGCTCATCGACCTGGAAAAGGGCCGCATCATCTCGGATGAGGAGATCAAGGCCGAGCTTGCCGCCTCGCATCCCTATCAAGAGTGGCTCGACCGCGGGCAGGTGCGCGTCGAAACCCTGCCGCACGCGGAGCCATCGCAGCCGAAGACAAACATCCCCCTGCTCGACCGTCAGCAGGCGTTCGGCTACACGCAGGAAAGCTGGAAATTCCTGATGCAGCCGATGATCGAGACGGGGCAGGAAGCCATCGGCTCGATGGGCACGGATACGCCGGTCTCGGCGCTCTCCATCCGGCCGAAGCTGCTGCACACCTATTTCAAGCAGAATTTCGCGCAGGTGACGAACCCGCCGATCGACCCGATCCGCGAGGAACTGGTGATGAGCCTCGTCTCGTTCATCGGCCCGCGCCCTAACATCCTCGATCTCGAAGGCACCTCGAAGCTGAAGCGCCTGGAGGTCGCCCAGCCGATCCTGACCGATGACGAGCTGGAGCGGATCCGCCGCATCGCGGAGATGGAAGGATCGACCTTCCGCGCCATGACGCTCGACATGACCTATGTCGCCGATCTCGGCGCATCGGGCATGGAGCCGGCGCTCGATGCGCTCTGCAATCGCGCGGAAACCGCCGTGCTCCAGGGGTGGAACATCCTCATCCTGTCCGACCGCGCGGCAGGGCCGGACCGCATTCCCATCCCCTCGCTGCTGGCGACGAGCGCGGTGCACCATCACCTGATCCGCAAGGGCCTGCGCACCTCGGTCGGCCTCGTGGTGGAAACGGGCGAGGCGCATGAAATCCATCAGTTCTGCACGCTCGCGGGCTACGGCGCGGAGGCGATCAACCCCTATCTCGCCTTCGAGACCATCGCCGAGATGCTGCCCGAGATGGAAAAGCCCATCGCGCAGGACGAGGCGATCTACCGCTATGTGAAGGCCATCGGTAAAGGCATCCTGAAGGTGATGTCCAAGATGGGCATCTCCACCTATCAGTCCTATTGCG
>CAZNAH010000161.1:0-5892 GCA_964570735.1 uncultured Hyphomicrobiaceae bacterium
GCTGCGCGAGCGCGTGGTCGAGCCCGGCCGCAAGGAGCCGGGCAACAGCCAGTTCCGCAAGCTCTTCCCCGGCGGGCAGCTCGTCATGGTCGGCGCCGCCTCGGGCGTGGGCCTGCGCTCAACGCCAGCGCGCTATCTCTTCCTCGACGAGGTGGACGCCTATCCGTCCGATGTATCGGGCGAGGGCGATCCGGTGGCCCTCGCGGTCCAGCGCACAGTAACGTTCCGCGGCCGGCGCAAGATCGTGCTGGTCTCGACGCCAACCTTGAAGGGCTTCTCGCGCATCGAAGCGGCCTACGAGGAAAGCGACAAGCGCATCGTCGAGGTGCGCTGCCCGGATTGCGGTAGCTTCGCTCCGATCACCTGGGCGCAGATCCAATGGCCGGAAGGTCGGCGCGGTGAGGCGCACCGGGTCTGCCCGGAATGCGGCGCGGTTCACGAGGAGCATGTGAAGCCCAGCCTCCTCGCCTCTGGCCGCTGGCGAGCCACTGCAACGGGCGACGGCCGCACCGCCGGCTTCCACTTGTCGAGCCTGTATTCGCCCTTCGAGACCTGGGCCGAGATCGCGACCGAGCATGGGCAGGTCTATCGCGATCCGCCGCGGCTTCAGGTCTGGACCAACACCAAGCTCGCCGAAACCTGGGAGGACCAGGCCGGCGAGGTGATCGACGCCGAGCCGTTGATGGCGCGACGCGAGGATTGGGGCGGGCTCCTGCCCGAGCGCATCGCGGTGCTCACCGCCGGCGTGGACGTGCAGGGCGATCGGCTAGAATTGCACGTGATCGGCTGGGGCCGCGACGAGGAGGCGTGGTCGATCGACTATCGCGTGATCTTCGGCGATCCCTCAGGGCCGCGCGTCTGGGCCGATCTCGATATGGCGCTTGCTGCCACCTACCCGCATGCCCGCGCCATCGCCGATCTCTCGGTCCGAGCGGTCGCCGTGGACACGGGCGGGCAGCACACCAAGGCCGCCTACGAATACTGCCGCACCCGATTGCATCGGCGGGTCTGGGGCGTGAAGGGCCGCGGCGGGCCGGGCGTGCCGCTCTGGCCGCGCCGGCCGTCGCGCACCAAGGGCAAGGCGCCGCTGTTCGTGATCGGCGTCGATGCGGCCAAGGACGCGCTCTTCGCCCGCCTCAAGCTCGCCGAGGCCGGACCCGGCGCCCTGCACTTCCCCATGGAGCGCGATGCCGAGTTCTTCCGCCAGCTCACGGCCGAGCGCGTCGTCACTCGCTTCGAGCGCGGGCGGCCGATTCGCCTCTGGCAACCGCGCCGTGAGGGCGAGCGGAACGAGGCGCTCGACACGACCGTCTATGCGATGGCGGCCCTACATGGCCTCATCAGCATGGGGTTGCGGCTCAACGAGGAAGCCGACGCAATCGGCGCGGCGCCGGCTAAGGGAGCGCCGGCGCCGGCCCGGCCGACCGAGCCGCCGCGCGTTATCCGGTCGCGGTGGATGGGTCCGGTTTGAGCATTGGCAAGGATTGCCAATGCCGCTATTTGTTGAAGAGGAATCGTCGAGATTGGGCCGATGCCGACCCGCAATATCAACCTGACGCCCGAGCAGGACGCCTTCATCGAGGAGGCCGTGAAGTCGGGCGACTATCAGAACGCCAGCGAGGCGGTGCGCGACGCGATCCGCGCGCTGCAACAGCGACGCGCCATCGATGCGCTGAAGATCGAACGCCTCCGGCGCAGCATCGATGCCGGGCTCGCGGACCTCGACCGCGGCGACTACGAGGAAGTCGATGACGCGGACCTTGAAGCCTGGCTCGATCGTCTCGTCGATCCGGCCCGCACCTAAACCTCCATGGCGCGCTACCGGCTCACGAAGTCGGCGAAGGGCGACATCGGTGCGATTTTGAGGACGAGCGAGGAACAGCATGGGCGCGACGCTCGCACCCGATACTCGGCGCTTCTCCTCGCCGCCATGCGCCGTGTCGCCGAGGACCCAGAAGGGCTTTCGAGCTCCGACCGTAGCGACCTGCGGCCAGGCATCCGCAGCTTTCACATCCGCCACAGCCGCGGCGAGACCCGCGAGGCGACGGTCGCGAATCCGGTGCACGTGATCTTCTATCGCACCGTGGAGCCGGGCCTCGTCGAGATCGTCCGCGTCCTGCACGAACGCATGGAGCCGAGCCGGCACATTGGAGTGCCTCAATCCAGAGACTGAGCCAAGCGCTGCCTCCTACCCAGCTTGAGATTGGAGTTCGAATGCCTCTGATAGGTGATTTCGTCTTGATCCCCCCTAACGAGTGGCTCTTTGCGAGCCACGGCGATGTCATGGAGGCGAAGCGTCGTGCGGAAGAGTGGCTCAAGGTGAAAGGGACGTTGAGTGGCGCAGAGTATGTGATCGAGGAGTTTGTTCGCCAGTGGGCGCTGAGGCGTCTTCTCGACGCTTATAAATATCCACGGGACTGGCTTGGAGAGCGAATTATAATTGAGGAGCCCGTCAAAATGGGCTCCACGGAAAAGCAATCTGACATCTCCATAAAGAACGCGAACCGTCGAACCTTTCTTTACGTGGAGGCGAAGAAGCGCGGCATTAACGAAGATGAGTTCAAGGATGCTGAGAGGCAGCTGGAGACATATCTTGCCTCCACTCACACCGCGACCATTGGAATGATCACCGATGGCGATCGTGTGAGGACGCTCCGCAAGAAGATCGACCCAAACGATTTCGAGTATATACCTGATCTCCCGTCCTACGGACTGGAAGCGCGCATCCGAGTCCAACTCGTTCGGGAATTGCCCCATGAGGAAAGCGGGCGCAGCACCGGATTGCGCGTCTTAAGCCATGATTACGAGCGAGTTCTCTTCGACTGCCACAGCGCAGCCCGCGACGTTGACGGTCTTCACGACGACGAAGCGTTGGATGAGATTTGTAAGGTCATTTACACCAAAATCTATGACGAAAGGCACACAACAAAGCAGCCCGTCGGCACTGCCTTTCGATTCCAAACCTACGGCGCGAGCAATGCTTCTGAGGTGGCATCTAATATTCGTGTTCTTTACGAAGAGGCGCGCAACGCTGACATCGAACTCTATTCGAAGCGAATCCCCGGCTACGAACGATCGAGAGGCGTGTTCAAGACTCAGATACGTTTATCGGATGCAGCCTTGTTTCGCGTTGTCGAACGGCTGCAGGAATTTTCCCTGATCGACAGCAAAGCAGATATCAAAGGGCGCGCGTTCCAGCGCGTGTTGGGCCCTGCCATTCGTGCAGGTATGGGCCAATATTTCACCCCAGACCCGATTGTTGAGTTGGCGATCGGGGTGATTCAGCCCAAAGCTGACGAACTGATATTGGATCCCTTTTGTGGCTCCGGACACTTCCTCACAAAGGCACTTGAATACGTGATCAAGCATCAAGGAGACACCTTAACCAACCACGCACTCCACGAGTTCAAGTTCTTTCACCTGCACGGAATTGAGAAGTCCGACCGCATGGTTCGGATTGCTATGACGGACATGCTTTTGCACGATGATGGCCACACCAACATTCGCAACCAGGATGCGCTACTAAGCTTCGACAATTATCCTGACATTATCGCGCTGCGTGCGGATGGGCACCAGGACCCAGCCTTATTCCATGTCGTCGTAACGAATCCACCCTTTGGCAGCATCATGCGCCAAGAGACTATGGAAATGCTTGGGCGCTTCGCATTGGGCCACAAGCGTAAGTCCCTTCCCCTTGAGATCCTGGGGCTTGAGCGCAGCATCCAGTTCCTGCGGCCCGGAGGGCGCTTGGCGATCATTCTCCCTGAGCATCTCATGAAGGGAAAAAATGCTCTATTTGTCCGGAAGTGGATCGAGGGTGTGGCGCGAGTGAAGGCGATCTTCTTTTTCCCTGAAGAGGCATTCACGCCGTTCGGCGCAATGGTGAAGACATGCTTGTGTATTTTGCAGCGGCTACGTGAGAACGAGCGCGCAGGGAACGATGACCAGACTTTCTTGTGTGAGGTCGAGAATCTCGGATACGACGCCACTGGCCGCCTCAAGGCAGGCTCAGAGGTTCAAACAGCTATCGACGCATTCAACGCGCACGTGAGTTGGGCATGAAGACCCTCATCAAAACACGAACGGAACTGCAGAGGGCAGGTCGGTGGGATATCGATTTTCACTTACCGGCCGAGGGCATCACCAAGTTTCCCAAGCCTCTCCTTAAGAGGGTTGATCAGGTCGCTGACATCGTGAAAGACAAGCGGGACCCCACTCGAAATGGGGAAACGGTCTTTCAGTACGTGGACATTTCGAGCGTTGATGTCGCAATTGGCGTGATTGCGAATCCGCAAGAAGTAGAAGGCTCCGAAGCCCCATCGCGCGCCCGCAAGGTCGTCCGCGCGTTCGATTTGGTGATATCGACCTGTCGTCCAACGCGGGGAGCAGTTGCCGTTGTTCCTCCTTCACTACACAACCAAATTGCGTCCACTGGGTTCTCGGTCGTGCGATGTCACGACGATGTGAACCCATTTTATCTGCACTATGCGTTGCGTTTGCCGAGCACGCTTGAGCAATTTCGGAAGTGGAGCACCGGGTCGAGCTACCCCGCAATTCTCGATGAGGATGTCGCGAAAACCCTAGTCCCGGTCCCAAGTCCAGACGAACAAGATCGGATCGCCCAGGCACTCATGGCTGCATTCCACGAGCGTGAGCGCGCAATTCAAAAAGCTGATTTGGCATGGCAGCAAACAGTGGATGAAATTTATTTCGATCTATCGGGCGAACATGCACATGTGGCCACTCAGCCAGAACATGCGCCCGAACCGCCACTCACGATTGCTGCCATTAGAGAGACAATCAAGGCACTTCCTCCTTTGGACGTCGATCGGAATGGAAACAATAACGCTCAGATCAGCCTGGAGGATCTCGGCTTGATTGCGGCTGAGTGATCGCACCGAAGCATCTTCGGTCAAGGCAGCGACAGGGCCTCGACGCAGTCCGAGGCGCTATCGCCAACCACGAGAGCCTGCCGTCACGTCGCGCCTTTCGCCGGTTGACGGGATAGTGCCAAAGGTTGCGCAGCGTCCCTAAACGTTCTGAATAGCCTGCGAGCCCGCCCGGGCTGATCCTCGCGGGCATGTGGTCGCGCCTCGCCTCAGCCCTCGGACTTGCTCGCCGGCGCGCCTTTGACGCCGCCGGCGGCGGTCGCCGTTGGGAGGGCTCGAAGGGCATTGAGGCCCTGAACGCCTCGATCCTGGCCAGCGCGACCGCGGCCGCGCGGCGAGCTGGGTGGTACGCTCGCAACAATCCCTGGGTGGCGTCAGCGGTTCAGGGCCTCGTTGCGAACGCCGTGGGTGCGGGCATCAAGCCGCGGTCCCTTCATCCTGATTCGGCGGTTCGCGAGCGGCTGCATGACCTCTGGCGGCGCTGGACCGATCGCGCCGACGCGTCGGGCCTCACCGACCTGTATGGTCTTCAAGCTCTGGCGCTCCGGGCGATGGTGGAGAGCGGCGAGTGCTTCGCACGGCTCCGCCTCGCCGACATTGGCCAGGGCCTACCGCCGCTCGCCATTGATCTGCTCGACCGCGAGCAGGTGCCGACCGACCTTCATCGCGAGGTGAGCGGCGGCGCCCGCATCCGGGCGGGCATCGAGTTCGACGCCGCCGGCCGGCGCGTCGCCTACCATTGCTACCGCCACCGGCCGGGCGACGCCCTTGCGCCCATGATGTTCGACACCGTGCGCATGCCCGCGGCCGATATGGCGCACCTGTTCCAGCCGCTCGCGGCCGGGCAGCTGCGCGGGATTACCTGGCTTGCGCCGATCCTGCTCCGCTTGCACGAGCTCGACCAATACGAGGACGCGGCGCTGGTGAAGGCGAAGGTCGCGGCGCTCTTCACCGGGTTCATCCGCGACCCGGACGGAACGGTGGACGGCCTCAATAACGGCAC
>CAZNAH010000162.1:0-5688 GCA_964570735.1 uncultured Hyphomicrobiaceae bacterium
TCACCGACAATCTCGCCGACAAGGCGCGGGCGATGGGCGTGCCGCTCTACGATTTTCGCGTTTGAGGTTTTGATCCTCGCAAGGTTTGTCCGCTTCTCCTAAGCGTTCGACACCGCGTGACGATTCATGTGTAGTAGGAAATCCATCTTGCCGACTGGTAACCCTGCACTGCGCAGCAAAGCGTATGCCATTGTCACATGGAAATAAAGGTTTGGCATGATCCAGTCTCGAATGTCCTCCTCCGCGGACATCAAGAAGCGAACGCCGTTTGGCAATGTCAGATCAACGACCGCATCTGCTTGTGCCCATCTCTCCGGATCGGTTTGATCGATCTGCGAGCGAACTGCGGCAATTCGTTCCCGAACCTCGGTGAGCGAAACGTATGCAACTTCTTCGAGGGGAACTTTCTTTCCTGCAACTTGGTTAAGGGCCAACAGCACCTGATTGAGCGCGACGCGGATCTGTAACTCTAGAGAAAACATATCTTCTGTTAGCTTCTCAGCGAGCACATCGTCCGCCATCCCGACGTCCTGGGCCCTGCCGACGAGGTGATCGAGAGTGCCGAGCATGTTGGAGAAGACGAGCCGAGCTGAATTCGCGTATGACATCAGGAACCTTTTGCGGCTGTTTATCAACTGAAGGTAAAGCATAATGGCCCTGGGCAAAGAAAGCCCCGTGCAGATAGGCAGGCGGCTCGGCAGAACAACCGCCCATCTGCGGAGCTTACCTGCGCCGCACGTAGTCCCCGAAAGGGAGCGCATAGGAAGCTCAGAGGCGGAGCATCGAACGGCTGATTCGGGCCAATGACGCTCTGATTGCCATGTTGCTGTGGATGGCCGACCGACTCAAGAGCTGCCGTTACTTGGAAGTCGGAACGCGCGAGTGGGTCATTTTCAACCCATGACACTCCCGCACGCCCCGGAGTGCTCCAGCGCGAGCCAATCTTTGCTATACTTCAGTCGCGCCGTGGTGGTGGTGGAGGCGCGCCTCTCGCGAGGAGTCCGCCCATGTTCATCTCCGCCATCCTGAGCGTCCTCGGCCTCGGCTTCATGGTCTATGTGCTGTTCGCGCTCGCGGTCTACGCGCTGCCCTTCTTCGTCGCCGTCACCGTCGGCATGCATGTCCATGACAGCGAGGCGGGGCTGCTCGCCGCGTTCGCCGCGGCCTTCGTCTCCGGCGCCGTCACGCTGCTCGCCGGCCAGATCGCCTTCGCCACCATCCGCTCGGTTCCCGTCAGACTCGCCATCGGCGCGTTCTATGCCGCCCCGGCCGGTATCGCCGGCTATCACGCCATCAAGGGCCTCTCCGAGATTGGCGGCGCGGGCGAGACGTGGACGCTCGTGTTCGCCTGGATCGGCGCCGTCATCGTTGGCGGCACGGCCTGGGCGCGGATCGCGTCGCTCGCAGGACCGGATGAGGGCGTCCCAGCGGAAGGGCACGGGTTCAGTGGCGTGCGCGCGGGCAACAACGGCTGAGAACCCATTGCAATCCATGCTGCGGGCAGATGAACGACGGCTGCGGGGAAGCGCGCCGCGTCCACTCGAGGCGTTGCCGTTGGGTCTAGCAACTCTCAGCTCTGTTCCGAAATGCAAACCTGAGCGCGCTGGAACGGACGAACTGTCCCGCGACCTTTCCGCTAGGGTGCGCACCCAGGGGACGCTCAACCTGACCTCGCCACTTAAGATCTCAGTTCGGCCAGGCGGGAACGTATACTGCCCTCCAATTCCGTAGCGAAGGTCCGCAGGGTCGGCGAGACAAGACGTCGGTCCGGCATGACAATCATGATGTTCGCAGGGCTCGCCTGTTTCCACTCGGGCAGTATGTGGACCAGTCGTCCGTCGTCGACGGCTCGCCGCACGTCCCAAAACGATTTGAGCGCGACGCCAAGGCCAGCCAGGCACATCGCGAGCAAAGCATCACCGGATACGCATTTGAGCCGGCTTCTTGGCTTGACTTTGTGGATGACGCCGTTCGGGCCCTGTAACCTCCAAGCAAAAGCACTACCGAGGAGCAGGCCGTCGCAGCCCTCAAGATCCTCCGGGCGGGCAACCTCCGGGCGTGGAGCGAGGTAGGCGGGCGAGGCGACCAGAAGTCTATGGTTGTCGGCAATCCGGCGGATGACGTGGTGATCGTCCGCGTCCGCGCCGATACGCACGGCCAGATCTATGCGATCTCTGTCGAGGTCCTGGACGACGTCGGTCATGTGCAGATCGACCGACACTTTCGGATGGGCATCTAGGAAAGACGCCACGATCGGCACGACGCACACCTCACCAAGTCGGGCGGGTGCTGAGACGGCGATATGCCCACGTAGATCTCCGTCGGCCCCGTCACGCTCGACAAATGCGGCGGCGGCACTTGTCAGCTCGCGTGCCTCGCGCAGCTTGCGTACTCCCGTGTCGGTTAGGAACAGCCCGGTGGGCGCTCGATTGAAGAGGCGCTCCCCGACATGAGCCTCGAGCCGGTCGAGCCGCCGCGAAATAGATGAAGGAGCCTGTCCCCGGCCTCTGGCAACGGCAGAGAAACTACCTCGTTCGGCTAGATCCTGCATGAGTTCGAGGTCGCCGATCAGATCCATGCCTTCTTTCCCCGCTGTCGCACGCATCTTTTGCGTTTTACGCAAAGGACTCTCGCATAGCGAGAGTCTTCTGGAAAGCCCTGCGGTCGCCGATGTTTTGGGGGCATCAATCCAGGAGGTTGTATCATGGTTATTCACGATCGACGTCTCGTCCCCAACGTGATCATCGCCGCCGAACTACATGGCGACCACCTGGTCGTCCACTGGGAGAAAGGCGGACGGTCGCGCTTCCACTACCAATGGCTGCGTGACAACTGCCGCTCCGAAGACCGCTTCGACGTCAAGACGCAGGAGCGCAAAGCGCTCACGGAGAACATCCCCGCAGAGCTCGTGGCCTCTACCGCCGAGATCGACGGTGGCGGCGTACGTGTCTCGTGGTCGGATGGCGCGGAGGACAGCTGGTTCGATCCGACCTGGTTGAGCCGGAACGCCTACGATGCAGGCGAACCGCTGCCCCAGGTCAACGCAACGCCTTGGGGTGCGGAGTACGCAAATGAACTGGCGAGCTTTTCCTACGAGGACGTAATGGCCGACGACACGGTTGCCGCCGACATGATCGGGGCCTTCGAGCGATTCGGGCTGATCCGCATGATAAACGCGCCGACGGCCGAGCGCGAGGTGGAGCGCTTCGCCGACCGCCTGGCCTACGTTCGCGAGATCGCCTTCGACCGGGTGGCCGACATCCGGGTCAGTGTCGATCCCTACACACTGGGCTTCACCAACGCCGCGCTGCCGTTGCACACGGACTGCTCGGGCTACTCCTGGCCGCCCAACGTGATGGTGTTCCATTGCCTTCGGAACGATGTTGCGGGGGGCGCTTCCCAATACGTGGATGGAGCCCGCGTCGTTGCGCAGCTGCGCGAGCGCGATTCCGAAGCTTTGCGTATTCTGAGCGAATACGCTGTCGAGTTCCGGCTATGGTCAGGCAAGGCGGACACTCTCTCGTGCCGGCCGCCAGTGATCCTGGACGACAAGGGCGATCTGGCGATATTGCGCTATGCCAACTGGACCGTACAACCCCACAGGACTCTACCCTTCGACACGGTTCCACGCTGGTACGACGCGTGGCGGATGCTGGCCGAGCGGGTCAACGCGCCGGAGAACCGGCTCTCGCACCGCTGCCAACCGGGCGAAGTGCTGCTCATTAACAACCACCGCGTTCTCCATGGTCGGGACTCGTTCGACGATGGCGAAGGTGTGCGGCATTTCCAGCAGGTCTATATGGAACTCGACGACCTTTCTGGATTTCGGCGGATCGTTCAGGGCGGAGGCGGCGCGCGATGAGCGCCGTCATGACGGGCGTCCCGGTCCTGTGTGCGCTTTTCGTCGTCCTTTGGAGCTCGGGCTTCGTAGGAGCGAAGTTTGGGCTCGAACATGCGGGCACCTTCACGATCCTGTTCTGGCGCTATCTCTTGGTCGCCGGCGTTCTGGCCCTTGCGGTCACGCTGATGGGCAAATGGCAGCGGATCGCTCCGCGCGACCTTCGCCGGCACATGACCGTCGGAGCGCTCGCACATGCGGGCTGGCTTGCTGCGGTTCTAGGGGCCATTGATCTCGGCCTGTCCGCTGGTCTCGCGGCCTTTATCACCGCTCTCCAACCCATCATGACAGGTGCGCTGTCGGCCCGCATGACGGGCGAAAGTGTGACGAGGCGCGAGTGGGCGGGATTGCTCCTGGGGCTCGTGGCGGTTGCGGTTGTGATTGGGGACGGCATCGCGCTTGGGGGCTCGCTCGTCGCCTACGCGTTACCCTTCCTCGCCGTTGTCTCGATCACCCTAGCCTCGCTTCTCGATCGCGGCGCGACGGTCGACAACGAGAACGCCGCGCCGATTTTGCTCGTCACCTTCTGGCATTGCGCCGCGTCGTTCCTCGTCCTCGCGCCGTTCGCCGTGGGCATCGAGGGATTGCAGGCCGATTGGAATGGCGAACTCCTCTTCGCCGTCGTATGGCTGGCTCTAGTGGTTTCGCTCGCCGCCTATGGTCTGATGTTCGTGCTGCTTCGCCTCCTGCCGGCGGCGCGGGTGGCGAGCCTGACCTACCTGTCCCCTCCGGTGACGATGGTGATGGCATGGCTTGTGTTCGGTGAAACCCTGACGCTTGCAGGTATCGTCGGATTGGGCATCGCCGCCGCAGCAGTTGCCCTTACCCTTTCGGCGCGTCGGCCCGAGACCGTGAACGACGAAAAATGTGTAGAATGCGGGATGGGTCCGAACCGCGATCTTTGCATGGATACCGCTCCGGTAAAATGAAGTGGCCGGGGCACGCTCGCGAGCGTCCACCGACCGCTACAGCGTGCATTTGAAACAACTTATCAGGCTATGGGCTACAAAGGCAGACCTTCGTGCTGGGCGCGTCGAACGGCCGCTCCGTGAGCGAAGCTGCCATGCCCTTGACCTTATTGACATGAACTGGTCGCGTAGCGCGCCTTCCGCAACGGGCGGGCAACCCACGAGGCTGAGAGCGTCTCACACCCTCACTTCCCGTAACAGCGCCAGGCGTTCATTGGTGCCGGGGAGAAGCGTCGTGACGGCGCTCTAGGCCAAGTCGTGGTTCCTTGTTCGAGTTCAAGAACCAACAGGCCGAATCCAACCAGCGGTACGATACGTCCGTTGTCCCGGCTCGTCGTTCCGTCGCGCGGCCCTCCTGAAAAGGGACGATACGACTCCGCCCGCCTGCACGCCGCCGCCTGTCTTCGCGCGACACCCGTTTCCGGGATCTTGCGGGACCTACGATGAGGCTGTCAGTTCGTCTACATGTCCCCGTCACCCGCGTCCGTCACGGCCTCTCATCGGCTGATCTGGCCGGGGCCGGCTGACGCCTCGACCGCCTTGGCCGCAACGGCGGAGCCGGACTTTCTTCCCCTGGTCGACCACCCCACGCGACCAGCCGCGTGGGGACCCCGGTTTCGCCCATTCCTCGCGAGGCAAGAAAGACCGGCTCCGCCGTCCTCCGCTGCGCTGCGGGCCACAGGGGCTGCGTCGGCGGATCGCCCCGGCCTCTCCGATCGCCATCGAGGCCGCGGCGGGCGCGGGCTCGAGAGCCAAAAGGAGAACTGACATGGCCACCATCGGAACCTTCAAGAAGACCGGCAACGAGTATGTCGGAGAGAT
>CAZNAH010000163.1:0-255 GCA_964570735.1 uncultured Hyphomicrobiaceae bacterium
ATCCTGAACGGTGCGGGCGCGCCTGCAAACGCGCTCGGCGCCGACGGCGATTTCTACATCGACACGGCCGCGGACGCGATCTACGGGCCGAAGACGGCCGGCGCGTGGGGCTCGCCGACCTCGCTCATCGGTCCGCAAGGGCCGGCGGGGGCGGATGGAGCGGACGGCGCACCGGGTGCGACGGGTCCGCAAGGTCCGCAGGGTCCGCAAGGTCCGCAAGGCCCGCAGGGCGATCCCGGCCCGCAAGGCCCCGCG
>CAZNAH010000163.1:279-5585 GCA_964570735.1 uncultured Hyphomicrobiaceae bacterium
CGCGCCCGGCGTCACCGATGTGTTCACGTCCAGCGCGAACGGCCTTGCACCTGCCTCCGGTGGCGGCACGGCAAATTTCCTGCGCGCCGACGGCACATGGGCAGCGCCTCCGGCAGGAAGCGCCTCGGGCGACATCACCGTGGACAGCGTGACGATCGCCGATACCGGCGCGAGCTTGCCGACGGGCTATCGGTTTCAGACCTATCAGGCCGCGGTCACGACGGCCGACGCGAACAATTTCGACGCGCTGAGCATCCCGCTGCAGCCGAACGAGGCGGCCGTCGTCCTCTTCCGCGCGGTCGGCATCAAGGCGGACGGCAGCGCCATGGGCGAGCGGATCATCGCGTTCGGCGCGCGGCGCGGCTCGGCCGGCGGGGTGAGCGTCACGGGCACCAATTCCGTCTCGAACCAGACCGACAGCGGCACCGGCTCGCCCTCCGCCTTCGCCGCCGCAAGCGGGAACAATATCGTCTGCCAGGTCAAGGGCGAGGTCGGCATCACCTATAAATGGATGTGCCATGCGGAAGTCGTGCATGTGCGGGCCTCGTGACGAAGCCGTTCATCTTCGCGACTGCTCACGGCATACACCCACCCGCGCTCCCCGGACTTCCCCTATGCCCCATCGGAACGAAAGCCTGTCACCCGCACAGGATGCGATACTGGCCGGAAGCCTCATCGCATCGCCAGCCTGGGCGTCGTGGCTCACCGATATCAACCAGGTGCTGACGACCATGACGCTGGCCTGCGGCTTCGTGCTCGGCGCGGCCCGCCTTTGGTTCTTCCTGTCCGACCGGGTGCGCCGCTCCAAACCCTAGACCACCTTGCCACGAGGTTACGATGCAATCGAGTTTTCCGGCTGCGCTTCAGCACATCCTCAAGCACGAGGGGGGTTACGTGAATCACCCCCTCGACCCGGGCGGCGCGACCAATATGGGTATCACCAAGGCGACGCTCCAGCGCTATCGCGGAGGCAAGGTGACCGTGGCCGACGTCAAGGCCCTGTCCCTGGAAGAGGCCGCCGCCATCTATCGCCGCTACTATTGGGAGCCTGCGGCCTGCGACCGCCTCCCAGCGGGCCTTGATCTCGCGGTGTTCGATGCCGCCGTCAATCAGGGCGTGACACGGGCCGCGAGGCTCCTCAATCAGGCCGCTGGACTGGGGCAGGCGTCCCGGGTGACGGAAACGACGCTCGCAGCGGCGGCGCGCCGCAATCCGGAGGCTCTGCTGGTTGAGTTCATGGCCCTGCGGATGCGTGCCTATGGTTCTCTCACGGGCCTGTTCCGCACATTCGGGCTCGGCTGGTCGCGCCGCCTGATTGCAACGCACACCGTTGCGCTCCCCCTTCTCAACAAAGCCTAACCCTCACTCAGGACAATCAAATGCTTGCTATCCTCGACCGCCTCAAGGAACCCTCGACCTACGCCGGCATTGCCGCCTTTTTTGCAGGTTTCGGCCTTCTGGGCCTGACCGAACCGGACTGGAACCAGATTTTCGGCGCGCTCGCGTCCATGGCCGGCGTCGCCGCCATCTTCCTGCGCGAGCGGTCGTCTCCCGGCGTCTCGAAAGACTGATCCATGCCCATCGGCCGCCTCATCCTCATCGCGGCCCGCTTCCTCACCACGCTGCTCGACTTTCTCCGCAACCGGCAATGCGAGGCGGCGGGGAAAGCGAAAGCGGACGCGACGTCCCTGAAGGAGCAATTGGCCCGTGCTGAAAAGGCTCGCACTGCCCGCCGCGCTGTCGATCCTGACCGGATGCCAGACGACGACCCCTACCGGCGCGATTGACACATCCTGCCTCGCCTTCGAGCCGATCACCTATTCCGCGAAGGATACTCCGCGGACCGCCCGGCAGGTGAGGGAGCACAATGCGGCATTCACGGCGCTTTGCCCAGGCTATCCGCTTAAGCGATAAACCTTTGACGCGGCGGTAAAATTAATCGGCGTTCAGACTGTCACACAAGGTTTGCTTAAGGCGGCGGCACGATAAGCAATCTTCATGAATGAAGCTGTGGCTTTGCCTTTGGAAAATTTTGAGAGTTTGCTGTCTCTTGCCGTCGCAGTTCGCGATATGGCGGGCGGAGGCGACGGCGACGAGAAAATCGCGCTGGCCTGGACCTTGCGCAACAGGATCGAGGAGCGCAGGCCGGCAATCGCGTGCCGCCCCCAGCCTCAGTCCGCGATCCCAGGGCCGTGCGAAGGCGGGGCGTTCAGGCCGGACCTCGACGACCCTGCCTTGGCGGAAGCCCTTGCCATCGTGGTCGCGGTCTGGCTCGGAGACCTGCCCGATCCGACAGGCGGCGCCACGGCCTGCCACCGCCATGACCTCCAGCCCGGCTGGGCCAAGTTCAAGCACGTCAAAGCCCTGATCGGTGAACAGCTTTTCTACGGATGATCGCGGGCAAAATCCATTAAAGGATACCCAAAACCGGGTTCATCACATATTCATTCCAAGGTTGCGATAGTCGGCAAAACCTCGAAGATAGTCATGCGCCGCTCGATTGCACTCCTTGCCCTGATCTTGATTGCCAGCCTGACCGGAGGGGCGGGAGACGCTGCATCGTGCAATACAACTTGGACGAAGGGCGGTTATAAGAGTTATCGGCAGGTTGAATCCGAGGTCCGCAGCCAGCATGGCGACGTGAAAATCCTGCGCGTGATGCTCTGCGGCGAGGGAGAGGGCGCTTATTTCCAGGTTGTCGTCCTCAATCCCGGCGGTAAAGTTCAGAATGTGCGGGTCGCGGCACGATAGTCGGCGCGTCGCGTGAAAGGGAAGGCGAAGGGCCATGCGGCTTCTTATCGTTGAAGACCAGCGCGATCTGAACAGCCAGCTTGCGGCGGCCTTGACGGAAGCCGGGTACGCGGTCGACGCCGCCTATGACGGCGAAGAAGGCCACTTCCTCGGCGAAACCGAACCCTACGACGCCATCATCCTCGATCTCGGGCTCCCGAAGCTCGACGGCCTCAGCGTGCTCGAAAAGTGGCGGCGCGACGACATCAAGACCCCCGTGCTGATCCTGACCGCGCGCGACCGCTGGAGCGAAAAGGTGGCCGGCATCAATGCCGGAGCGGACGATTACGTCGCAAAGCCGTTTCATATGGAAGAGGTGATCGCGCGGGTGCGCGCCCTCGTCCGGCGCAGCGCGGGCTTCGCGAAGCCGGAACTCGAATGCGGGCCGCTTCGGCTCGACACGCGGACGGCGCGCGTGACCTATGACGGCTCGCCCATCCGCCTGACGGGCCTCGAATACCGCCTCCTGTCCTACCTCATGCACCACCAGACGCGGATCGTCTCGCGCTCCGAGCTGGTGGAACACCTCTACCAGCAGGATTTCGACCGCGATTCGAACACCATCGAAGTGTTCGTCGGCCGGCTGCGCCGCAAAATCCCCGGTGAACTCATTCACACGGTGCGGGGCCTTGGCTATTGCCTGTCCTATGAGGCCGGAGACGGCAAAACCGACCGCGAGAAATGAGACCGAATTCGCTCGCATTCCGCCTCGTCCTGTCGTCCGCGGCCTGGACGCTGATGGTGCTATCCATCACGGCTGCGATTTTGATTTCGATCTACCGCGATCTTGTCGAGTCGACCTTCGATGCGCGTCTCAACCAGTACCTTGAATATCTGATTTCGCGCAGTTCGCCGCAGACGGGCACGCAGATCCAGGCGCCCGACAATCTGGGCGAGCCCTCCTTCAGCCTGCCCCTTTCGGGATGGTATTGGCAGATCCGGCCCAAATCGGATGGCGCCGAGCCGCTGTTCAAATCCGAATCCCTCGTCGAATACACGCTCACAACGCCAAGCGAACGCAACATCCAGCCCGACGCCCGGCTCGTCCGGCAGTCCTATGTCGATGGTCCGGAGGGCCAGTTGCTCCGCGCGGTCGAGCGCGAAATCGCCTTCACGCAGGGCCGCGAGACCCAGCTTTACTCCTTCACGGTCGCGGGCGACGCCGTGGACATCGACATGGCGATCGGCGATTTCACCCAGACGCTGGTGCTCATCCTCACCGTGATGGGCGTGGTTCTTCTCATCGCGACATTCTTCCAGGTCCGGTTCGGGCTCAGCCCGCTGCACGATATCGGCGAAAAGCTCGCGGCCATCCGGTCGGGCAAGGCCGAAAAGCTGGAAGGCGCATTGCCGGAGGAAATCCTTCCGCTCCAGAAAGAACTGAACGCGCTGATCCAGGCCAACAGCGATATCGTCGAGCGCGCGCGCACCCATGTCGGCAATCTCGCCCACGCCTTGAAGACCCCGCTCAGCGTCATCACGAATGAGGCGCGCAGCCGCGAGGACGACTTCTCGCGGAAAGTCGCCGCGCAGGCATCGCTGATGCGCGAGCAGATCACCCATCACCTCGACCGCGCCCGGATCGCCGCGCAGATCGGCGCCGTCGGCAATGTCACGGATGTCTCGTCCGAACTCGACGCGCTCAGCCGCGCCCTCAAAAAGATTTATGAGGAGCGCTCCCTCACGGTAACCGTCGATTGCCCTAAGGACATCCTGTTTTCCGGGGAGCGGCAGGATTTCCAGGAGATGGCGGGCAATCTGATGGACAATGCCTGCAAGTGGGCGTCGTCCAGGGTCAATGTGTGCGTCACGCCGCTCGCGCCCAATGGCTCGGACGCCCGCAAGATCGAGGTCGTCATCGAGGATGACGGTCCCGGCCTCCCCGAGCAATTCCGGCGCTCGGCCGTGAAGCGCGGGCGAAGGCTCGACGAGACGGTTCCCGGCTCGGGCCTCGGCCTTTCGATCGTCGCAGACCTGTCGGGCCTTTACCAAGGCTCCCTTCACCTCGAAGAGGCAGATGGCGGAGGTTTACGCGCGAAGCTTGTGCTTCCGGCAGCCCAATGACGCAAAATCGCCCGATTAACCGATCAATGCTCCCGCTCAAGGGCCAATCAGAAATGATTCTGCGGGCAGGAAAACCATGAAACTGAAATTGCTTGCGTGCTGCGCTCTCGCCTTGACCCTGACGGCTTGCGGACCGGGCGGCATGACGCGGCAAGACTCCGGCACGCTCATTGGGGCGGTCAGCGGCGGCATCATCGGCAACCAGTTCGGCTCCGGTGCCGGGCGCGCCGTGGCGACAGCCGCCGGCGTCATCGTGGGCGGCATCATCGGCAGCGAGATCGGCCGCGCGCTGGACGAGGAAGACCGGCGCTACGCCATGGAGGCCGAATATTATGCGTTGGAAGAGGCTGAAGTCGGCCAGCCTCGCCGGTGGCGCAATCCGAAGAATGGCCGCTACGGCCAGGTGACCGCGCGCAAGAGCTACCGCCATGACGGTCTGAACTGCCGCGAAT
>CAZNAH010000164.1:0-5518 GCA_964570735.1 uncultured Hyphomicrobiaceae bacterium
CGTCATAATCCCATTCGTCATGGGGCGTCATCTGATAGACCCATTTCGCCATGCCCGTATCGACATCACGGGCGAAAATGGTCATCGACCACTTGTTGTCGCCGGGACGCTGGGCCGGGTTCCAGGTCGAGGGGTTGCCGGAGCCGTAATACATCAGGTTCAGCTTCGGATCGTAGGAATACCATCCCCACGTGCAGCCGCCGCCGATCTTCCACTGGTCGCCCTGCCATGACGCAAGGCTGGAGTCCTTGCCGACGGGCTTGCCGAGATGGGTCGTCTTCTCGGGGTCCATCAGCATTTCATCATCCGGGCCGGTTGAATAGGCGCGCCAGACCTGCTTGCCGGTCTTCATGTCATAGGCCGTGACATGGCAGCGCACGCCGAACTCACCGCCGGAGATGCCGACGATGACCTTGTCGCCGACCGGAAGCACGGTCGCGGTGTTGGTTTCGCCCTTCGACGGATCGCCGTTTTTCACTTTCCAGAGTTCCTTACCCGTCTTCGCGTCGAGGGCGACGACATTGGTATCGGCCTGGTGCAGGAAAATCTTGCCGTCCGCATAGGCGACGCCACGGTTCACCGTGTCGCAGCACATCACCGGAATGGTATCCGGATTCTGCTTCGGCTCGTATTTCCAGATGATCGCGCCGTCATTGTTGAGGTCGAGCGCGTAAACGATGTTCGGGAACGGCGTATGAACATACATCGTATCGCCGATCACGAGCGGCGAACCTTCGTGTCCGCGAAGGACACCTGTGGAGAATGTCCAGGCGACCCGAAGATCTTTTACGTTATTTTTATTGACCTGATCCAGTTCAGAATAGCGCTGATTGGCGTAATCGCCAGTCTGAATGGCCCAGTTCGATGAGTCGTCAATCAGCTTCTGCAAGCCTTCATTCGCCGATGCCGACACAAGGCCGAAGCCCGTTGCAACGGCGAGGCAGATGGCAAAGAGCGTTCTTTGCATCCCATCCACTCCCTAGTTGGTTCCTCCGACTACGGAAACTCGCGGAAAGATGCGAGGCCGTAACCACCTTTTTTGGGAAGCGTCACCGGCAGCGTGTCACAACCAACCATGCTCGGCTGATCGGATTCAGCAGGGCTTCCGATAAGCGGGAAAGCCTTGCCAGCACGGGGCTTACGATGCGACGGCCACGGTCCCTGATCGTGATCGCCATAGAAGCCGGTTACTGTGCGCAAGCTTATAGACCTCTTATTAGCAAGGCAAGAGGCTTTAACAGAGGATTTTCGTTGTGCGTTGCAGCAAACATCTCGCCTGCGCGAAATAATCCCCCTCATGCAGATATTCATGAATAACCAAGTACATTGCGAAGGAATGAAATTCGGGTTGCAAATATGCAGGATTTCTGCTGCCTGAACTTGTTCACGAATTCGTGATCAGGGTTCTTCATCGCCGCACATTCGCTTAGGATCCCATGCGAGTTGCCGCATAAAGAAGAATAATCGCGTGATGCACCGTCGAATTTTCGGCCTCAAGGCCGCGAGCCTGCCCCCGTTTCATTCCATTTGTCTGCGGCTGATCTTGTCTTGCGTCGTCGCAGCGCCGGCCTTTGCGGCCCCGGCAATACAAAACAAGGCCCTGAAGGTGACGGAGATCGCGCCCGGCGTATTCGTCTATCACGGCGCTTACGAGATCGCCGCGCCGGTCAATGGCGGCGCAATCGCCAATCTCGGCTTCATCATTGGCCGCGACGCCGTTGCGGTCATCGATTCCGGGGGAACGGCCCAGCAGGGCCAGCGCCTCAAGGCCGCTGTCCGCGCGCGCACAGACAAGCCCATCCGCTATGTCATCAACACCCACATGCATCCGGATCACGTGCTGGGCAATGCCGCCTTTACAGGTGAGGCGGAGTTCGTGGGTCATGCCAAGCTGAAGCGCGCGTTGCAGGCGCGTGGCGCATACTACATTGATCGCGCTCGTGAAATTATCGGCCACGACGCGCTGGAGGGCACGTCCGTCGTGCTCCCGACGGTCGAAATAGAAGGGACACGGACTCTGGACCTCGGCGACCGCCCGCTCACGCTCACCGCCCATCCGACGGCTCACACCGATAATGATCTCACCGTGCGCGACGAGAAGACGGGCACGCTTTTTCTCGGCGACCTCCTCTTCGTGCGGCATGTGCCTGCGCTCGACGGCAGCCTGAAAGGATGGCTTGCGGTGATGCGGGATCTGAGCGCGCAACCCGCTCTGCGCGCCGTGCCGGGACATGGCCCGCCATCCGTGGACTGGCCCGCTGCGCTGAAACCGCAGCACCGCTATTTGAACAGGCTGCTGGAGGGCGTGCGGGAGAAAATCGCCTCGGGCATGCGCATTTCGGATGCGGCGCGGAGCGTCGGGCTCGACGAGAAAGACTTGTGGGCTCTTTTCGATGACTATCATGCGAGAAATGTTTCCGCGGCCTATGCCGAACTCGAATGGGAGTAAGGCTGGCAGGCGGGGAGAAAGCGGCGCGCCCGGCGCGGGACGCGCTGAGTGGTCGCATTCAAACCATTGCGCGACGGGCGGGATAAGCCGCAAACCAGCCCCGCCCTGAAAGTATAATCTTCATATTTTTCGCCAATATACTTTATTTCTACTGGAAAACACGGCGGAGAAATCGAATAATAAGTTGCTTATGAATTTCTTATACGGTTTTTTTCTTGCGTTATCCCTATTATTTCCGAGAACAGCTTGTGCCGCACCCGCCGTTGCGATATATATAGCAGGCTCAAGCGAGCGGGACGGCGAAGCGCCGACATCATTCATATAAGTTCGGCTCGTTGCCGCTCTCTCTTTTTCACGAGGAGGATCCCCATGAAGACCTGGAAAAAGCCCGTCGCGGCCCATGTCGAAGCCGGCTTTGAAGTGACCCGCTACCTCCCGTCCGCGCTGGACGTGGCGGTCGGCCGCGCCTGCAAGAAGTAAGTCGTTCTTCGCCTTAGCGGGCGGAAGCGATAACCGGCTTTGATCGTCAAAGTTCTCGGTTCGGCGGCCGGGGGCGGTTTCCCTCAGTGGAACTGCAACACCCGGCTGTCTCGTTTGGCTTGGGGCAAACGAAACGGCGTGATGCCGCGCACTCAGTCCAGCATCGCCGTCAGCGCGGACGGTGCTCGCTGGGCCATATTTAACGCGTCGCCGGACATCCGGCAGCAGATCGCCAGCACGCCGGAATTGCAGCCTGCGGAGACCGGGCGGCTGCGGAACTCCCCTATAGAAGCCGTGATGCTGACGAATGCGGATGTGGACCACATCGCGGGCCTGCTTTCCCTGCGCGAGCGCCAGGCGTTCGTGATCTACGCATCGCGGCGCGTACTCGATACGCTGAGCGCGAATTCGATCTTCAACGTGCTGGCGCCCGGTGTCGTGGAGCGCCGCGAACTTGCGCTGAACGGATGGCCTGTCGAGATCGAGGGTCCGTCGGGACCGCTCGGCCTGAGCGTCGAGCCGTTCGCGGTGCCGGGAAAAATCGCGCTGTTTCTGGAGGATGCCGCGAAAGGCGAGAATTTCGGCTCGGAAGAGGGCGACACCATCGGCCTAAAAATCACGGCGCGGAACTCGCCCGCCACGCTCTATTACATCCCCGGCTGCGCGCGCGCCGATGCCGCCCTCGCCGATCGGGTCCGCGGGGCGCAGTGCCTGCTGTTCGATGGCACGGTCTACACCGATACTGAAATGGCCGATGCGGGCGTGGGCACGAAAACCGGCCGCCGCATGGGCCACGTGCCGATCTCGGGCGACGGCGGCTCGCTCCACGCTTTCGATGAGGCAGACATCGCCCGCAAGGTCTATATCCACATCAATACGACGAACCCCATCCTCGAACCCGGCTCTCAAGCGGAGCGCACGGTCCGGTCAGCGGGATGGGAGATCGCCTATGACGGCATGACGATCGAACTCTGAACCAATAAGAACAAGGGAGCGCCCGATGACCATCGCCATAGAGACACCGCGAGCCGCAGTGGATCCGGTCGTCCCCCCTCAGGGGTTCTCGCCGGACGAGCTTGAGGCCGCCCTGCGGCAGGTCGGCGCCGCGCGCTATCACAATCTCCACCCGTTCCATAAGCTTCTGCATGGCGGGCGTCTCACCAGGCCGCAGGTTCAGGCGTGGGCGCTCAACCGCTTCTACTATCAGGCGATCATTCCCCGGAAGGACGCCGCGCTCCTCGCCAACATGACCGACCGCGAGATGCGGCGCGAGTGGCGTCACCGCTATCTCGAACATGATGGCTATGGCGAGGACGAAGGCGGCATCGAGCGCTGGCTGCGGCTCACTTCCGCGCTGGGGCTCGACCGCGATTACGTGCTCTCGACGCGCGGCATCCTGCCCGGTACCCGCTTCGCCGTGGAGGCTTATCTGAATTTCGTGCGCGACCGCAGCGTGCTGGAGAGCATCGCCTCATCGCTGACGGAACTGTTCGCGGGCGGCATCCATTCCGAGCGCATCGCGGGCATGCTCGCCAATTACGATTTCATCGACGATGCGATGATGGGCTATTTTCGCCGCCGCCTCACGCAGGCCCCGCGCGATGTCGGCTTCGCGCTGGCTTACGTCAAGGAGCACGCGCGGACGCAGGAGACACAGCAGGCGGTCATCAACGCGCTGATCTTCAAGACGGACGTGCTGTGGGCGCAACTCGACGCCCTGTATTTCGCCTATATCGAGCCGGGGCTGGTCCCGCCGGGCGCGTGGAGACCGTGATGCAGGCCGCGGCGCAACCGGGCGACAGCATCCGCACCCGGCCCATCGCGACAACCGGGAGCCGGCCAGCCATGCCGCCCTATGTGCGCCTCCAATTCGACGAACTGCGGCAGCGTCATGTCGTGCTCGCGCCGGAGCGCGTGCTCTGGCCCGACGACGTCACGGTCGATATCCTCAAGCTGTGCGACGGCGACCGGACCATTGGCGCGATTGCGGACGAGCTTGCCCGCGACTACGCCGCGCCGCGTGAAACCATCGAAGCCGACGTTTTGGAGTTCATACAGTCATGGACGGATATCCGGCTCCTGAAACTGTGATCCAGCCGCACGCGCCGCAAGCCGGGCCGAAGCCGGCGGCTGAGGCGCGTCCGCGCGTCGATCCCCCGCTCGGCATGCTGGCGGAACTGACCCACCGCTGCCCGCTGCAATGCGCCTATTGCTCGAACCCGGTGAAGCTCCTGAAGGCCGCCGATGAACTGAGCACGCAGGAATGGCTTTCCGCGTTTGAGCAGGCGGCCGACATTGGCATCCTGCAAATCCACCTGTCGGGCGGCGAGCCCACATTGCGGCCGGACCTCGAAGATTTCGTCTCCCTGCTCGCGAGGCGCGGCGTCTACACGAACCTCATTACGGCGGGCGTGACCCTGACGCGCGAGCGCGTGTTCGCGCTGGCCGGACAAGGTCTCGACCACGTGCAGTTGAGCCTGCAAGCCATCAAGGCGGAAGTCTCCGATACAATCGGGCATCACAAGAACAGCCTCGCGAAGAAGCTCGAAGCCGCCCGCTGGGTGCGTGAGGCCGGCCTGCCGCTCACCA
>CAZNAH010000165.1:0-3038 GCA_964570735.1 uncultured Hyphomicrobiaceae bacterium
CGAACAGCCTGCGCGACGAGATCGCCGCGCGCGGCGCCAAGGCCGTCATCCCGCCTAATCCGACCCGAAAACATCCCGCCCGTTGGGACAAGCGCGCTTATAAAACCAGAAACGTCATCGAGCGAATGTTCTGCCGCCTCAAAGACTTTCGCCGCATCGCCACCCGCTACGACAAAATCGCAGAAAACTACCTATCCGCCATCCTCATCGCCGCTGCCATCACATGGTGGACCAATTGAGTCCGGACCCTAGTCGCTGCACTCCCGGAGCCGCCTTCGGCGTCTCAGCCATGCGGTGACGCTCCCTCGCGCAAGACAGCAATGACCGCGCCGCGTCGGAGCTGACTTCGACTTCTCTTGTGTGGGGCCTGCGGCCCCGTCCTCCGTCAAGACCAAGCCCTTCGTGTTGGCTTCGGGCGCAGCCTGCGGTCTCCCCGCCCTTCCGCACTTCGTTTGTGCAGGGCGGGTGATCCCCCTCCACTGGCTGCGGTCTTGACGGCCTCCCCCCGCTCATTGTCGCGGGCCTAGTCCGGTTGCATGCGCAACCGGCTATCCAAGGAGGAAAAAAGCCAATGAGAAAGGACATTCACCAGCAAGTTACAGATAGGATCATTGCCGATCTGGAGAAGGGCGAACTCACATGGCTCAAGCCGTGGAGCGCCGGATACATGGAGGGGCGTATCACCAAGCCCCTTCGCCACAACGGACAGCCCTACAGCGGAATCAACGTGCTGATGCTGTGGGGCGCGGCAATCGAGGGCGGTTATCTTTCTCCATATTGGATGACATTCAAACAGGCCGCCGAGTTTGGCGCGCATGTCAGAAAGGGCGAGCGCGGCAATCCCGTTGTCTCTCCAGCACCATCACCCGAACCGAAGAGCAGGGCGACGGCACCGAAGAAGAACGGACAATCCCCTTCATGAAGGCTTAAACCGTCTTTAACGTCGAGCAGATCGATGGATTGCCCGCGCACTACCACGTCAGGCCCGAGCCAGTGATTGACCCGGCGCAGCGGATCGAACATGCGGAAGGCTTCTTTACAGCGACCGGGGCGGAAATCCGGCACGGCGGCAATCAGGCTTACTACAGCAGCGGAACCGTTCATGTGCAGTTGCCCTTCTTCGAGACCTTCCGCAGCCCCGAAGTATATTACGCGACCCTGGCGCACGAGCTGACGCACTGGACGAAGCACCCGAAGCGCCTTGACCGTGATTTTGGCCGCAAACGGTGGGGCGATGAAGGTTACGCCCGCGAGGAACTGGTTGCCGAGCTTGGCGCGGCCTTTCTTTGCGCCGACATTGCATTGACGCCCGAACCCGGCACCGATCACGCGGCCTACATCCAAAACTGGCTCAAGGTCTTGAAGGGGGACAAGCGCGCGATATTCAGCGCCGCCGCCCATGCGCAGCGCGCCGCCGACTTCCTGCATGGCTTTCAGGCCGGGAGCAGAACGGCAGAAGGAATCGCCGCGTGAGCGGCGATTCCCCTTTCAACGGCAGGAAAATTCGCGGCTGGCCGCAAGCCAGCCGCGAAGGGCTTAAAGACCCGGCGGACGTATCGCCAGCTCATTCTCGATAGTGCGTATCGTCGCCAGAGCGTCGCGGCACTCTTGCGAGCTACGCGGTGCGGCGACAAAGGCAAGCATCGCCTCTCTGAGCAGGCCGTGCAATTCGGCGGTGCTACGGGATGCCGCATCGAAGCGTGAAACGAGTTTCATCGTATCCTCCTTTGTTTCAGGAGACCCCGAACCACTCAGGGCCTTTCGGCCCCGGCACACATGATCATCGGCCCAGACAAGGCGCTGATGGATCGAGGGACGGATGAAACGACAAGGAAGGAAACGGGAAACGCCTCACGGTTGGAGGTGGGCATCATCGAAGCGCGGCAGGAGTGATGCCGGACTGATTGGCAGAGGGAGCGGTTGTAATTGCCGCCCATCCCGTAGCGCCGGAAGAAGGCGCGGACGCCTGACACAGATACGAACTATCGCCCGAAGGTTTGCTGGCGACGGACGGCGAGTCTTGGCCCTATGCGGATGGCCTTGGCCAGCCGGTGAATTTTCTGCCCCGCGTCGCTCATTCTCTTGGCTTTGAGCTGGCTTGCATCGAGGACGCCTGGAATCCCTGGCCGGACGCGGCTCTGCCATCAACGGCCTGCCCGCACCACCTGGCTTTGCCAGCCGTGTTGACCATGACGCCCGATCTTTGCCTCTGGCCTGAACGGGAGGCGTTAGCAAGCCAACCCAAACCAAACCAAGGAGATAAGATCATGGCACGCAAAAACACCGGCACGACCCAGCCCATTAAGGCCCCCGAATACCTTGCATGGCACGTCGCGCAAAAGGGCGAGAAGTCCTACTGGAACAAGGTCGGCGCGGTCTGGGCGCACAAGGACGGGAAGGGCTACACGCTCCAGCTTGAAACCTGCCCGATCAATGGCCGCATCGTCCTGCGCGCGCCGCTGGACGATGCCGCGCAACCCGAAACCGGAAAGGGCGCGTAAGCGCCCCTTCCTTTCGTTACGGGTCGAAGCTGCGCCGGTGGCGGTGATGATGCTCGGGGCGCGGGCGCTTTTGGGTTTCGGGCTCGTGCTTATTCTCGCGCTCGTGGGATCGCAGATCGTCCCCCTCTTCGCGGTCATGACTCTGGTAGCGGCCAATATCTTCGCGCAGTCGCATAAGTTCTCCCTGCGCCATTGCGCGTTGCGCCTGGATATCCCGTTGCAGGGCCTCGCGCTCTTCAAGCTGCTTGAAGATCAGCGCGGCCTTCTCCGAGCGGTCGCGGCGATAGTTTTCGAGAGCTTCCATCTCGTTCCGCGTCTTGATCCTGGAATACTGTCCAGTCAGGCGGTGCCAGATGCCGGAAAAGCCTTTCGGCAAACGCTGCGCCCGTTGCCGGGTCTCAGCCTGCCAGCGCTGCTCATGGGCGGCTGACATGCGCTGCCGCGCATCCTGATGACGGGCGACCATTTCCGTCTTGCGGAAGGCGACAGCGGCCTCGCGATGCCGAGCCTGGCGCTCGGCATCCTTGATGAAGGCTT
>CAZNAH010000165.1:3062-5507 GCA_964570735.1 uncultured Hyphomicrobiaceae bacterium
GCCCGCAATCTCGACGTTGACCTCATCGACCGAACTAAGCTGGTTATGGTCGCCAAGCCGTGCTTCAAGGTCTTTGGGTTTCACCCCGGCATAGCGGGAGAGCGAATAGACCTCTCCGCGATAATCGACGGCGACGAAGCCGCGCCGGTCGCCCCTGGCGAGCCAGAAACCACGTTCCTTAAGTGCCCGCTCGAATGCCGCCTTGCTATCGGATTGCTTCCAGCATTGGGCAAAGACGGCTTTCATCTCGCGCGGATCGAGTCCCGCACGCTTGGCCTGTTGCCATTCTGCGCGCGTGAAGTTCAGCGGATCGCGCAGGCTGCGGTCCTGAAGACCGCGCGGCATGTCCCAGCCGTGTTCCAGGTAGAGGCTCCGCGATACGTCCCGCAGCTTCACTTTATAATGAGCCAGGTTAATTGCGCGCATGCGTTGCGAATCGATCCTCGACCAGACGACATGAGCATGACGCCGCCCGTCCTTCTCATGGAACACAATGGCGCGCGCCTGGCCTTCCAGCCCGAGCTTGCGCTCTATGTCTGCGATGGCCTTCTCGAAGTCCTCGACCGCCACTTGCGCATGCTGTGGCGGATTCAGGCTCGCCGAAAACAGGTGGTTCTTGCAGCGTGTCCCCTTGGCGATGGCATCGGCTTCGCCGAACGCCCCCCGTAGATTGTCGCTGACGAAACCGCGCAACTCATGCAGCTCGACATGATCGATGTCCCGCATCGCCAGCAGGTAGCGGGCGAGCTGCGGAGCGTCTCCGCGCTCTTTGGCCTTGAGGATCATGGCCCGTCCCCCGAAGACTTGCCGAGCGCGCGCAGCAGTTCGTCCCGAAGGGCCGACACTTCGCGGCATGCTTCTTTCAGTTCGGCTTCGGTTTCGGGCGTGACGGGCAGCGAACCCGTGTTCACGGCCTTGGCAAGCTGGTTCAGATTGGATGACAGCCGGGATTGACCCAACGCCCCCAGGACGCGCCCAAGGGCTTCATGATCCTTGACCGGGGCGCCGCCCCCGCGTTTGCGCGGGGCGACCTCCTCACCGAAGAGCCGCTCGCGGATATAGGCCCCGAGCGCCTTGCCAGCCGCATCGCTTTCCAGTCGCGCCCGTTCGGCATCGGTCAGACGCAGCGAGAATGGCGGCGGGGATTTGGGCGGGGCTTCACCAGCCGCTTTTCGAAAGTCACGGCGTGGGTTTGTCATTCCCGCACCGCGGACCCTTATTAGGGTCTAGCTGTGCGAGGTGGCGCTCCCATTCATCAAGAACTTCGAATAAAGTGTTCGAAGTTTCTCCTTCTAGGTGCGCCATTTCCGTCAGCTCAACTCGTTTGGATTACCGTTTCACTATCGCGCGTTACGCGCGTCATGAGTTCCGCGGCGCCTTGCGTTTCGCCTGGCGTCGAGGCCGCCAATCGCGCTATCGCAGCGGCGATGTCGATGCTCCTGTTCATCGCGGCGGCGCTGTTCGAGATCGCCGGCTGTTTCGCTTTCTGGGCCTGGCTGCGGCTCGACAGATCGCCGCTCTGGATACTTCCCGGCGTCGTCTGCCTCGCGCTGTTCGCCTTCCTGCTGACGCGCGCCGACAGCGCGTTTGCGGGCCGCGCCTATGCCGCCTATGGCGGCGTCTACATCGCTGCGGCTCTCTTGTGGCTCTGGGGCGCCGAACGGCAGACGCCCGATCGCTGGGACCTCGCCGGCGCGGCGATCGCGGTCGCCGGCGCCGCCATCATCCTCTATGCGCCGCGGAGCGTATAAGGGGCGACTGCGGCGGCCATCCTGATTGACGCCGATAGTCCCGCGGCCGGCGGTCCTGCTGATCCGGGCGGACAATTCCCCCTCGCCCCCGGATCCCGAAGCCTCCGGTTCCGCCGCGCCATCGAGGCAGGGGATTTGCGTCCTTGCAACCGGGAGGCGATCTCGGGCCGGCCATGGCGGCCGACCCGAATGATCTTTAGGCTGAAGGCGGGACGGCGCCGCGCTGCAGCGCCGGCGGGCGAGGGACGAGGCAGAGCGGCATATGAAGGGGGCGGCGCTGGCGGACGTCTTCATCTCTTACAGCCGCAAGGACCAGCCGCTCGCCGAGGCGATGGCGGCGGCGCTGGGCGCCCTTGGCTTCGAGGTCTGGTGGGACCGCGAGCTCCTCGGCGGCGCCGATTACCGCAAGATCACCGCCTCCGTCATCGCCCGCGTGCCGGCCGCAATCGTCATCTGGACCCGCCGGTCGATCGACAGCGAATGGGTGGTCGGCGAGGCCGCGGCGGCGCGCGACCGCAAGATCTTGATCCCCTTCGCCGCCGACGGCGCCGAGCCGCCGATCGACTTTCGCAGCCTCAACACGATCAACGCCAATGGCTGGGCCCCGGGCGACCCGCTGCCCGACGCGCTGGTGCAGGCGGTCTGCGACAAGACCGGCCGGCCGCCGCCCGAGGCGCGGGCCGCGGCCGAGGCC
>CAZNAH010000166.1:0-5318 GCA_964570735.1 uncultured Hyphomicrobiaceae bacterium
TATACCCAAACCACTATATCTTGTATAGGCCCATTAGAAAGTCGGTTGAGCCATATCGATCTAAAGGCTGAAGGGCTCGGGGAGCTGCGCACTCCCGAGGAGATTTGGGGGGTACTGCACCAGCAATTCCGGGCAGAAGGTCTGCTACCGCGAACGACGCCGTCGCACGCCGGCAGGGAGGCCATCGGGGGGCATATTCGGACGTGGCTCGACGGCATGCGGGGCCGGCGCATCTTACTCCTTCTTGACGAAGCCGATGCCTTCCTGGACAGCGACTCGAAGGCCAAGGGCGACTTCCCCACGGTCACCGGACTCAAGAATCTCATGGAGTCCAGTGACCGCCGTTTCAAGGTCATCTTCGCCGGGCTGCACAACGTCCAGCGATTTCAAGCCATTCCGAACCAACCCTTGGCGCATTTCGGCAGGCCGATATGCGTGGGCTCGCTAAGGCCGCGAGCGGCGCTTAAGCTCGTCGAAACGCCGCTTCGCGCACTCGGGTTTCAATTTGCCAGTCGCGACCTCGCCCTGCGAGTATTGTCGCACACCAACTATCAGCCCAGCCTCCTTCAGCTCTTTTGCCACGACCTCCTCCAGCATTTGCGCGAGAGCTCTTTCGATCCCCGGCTCACCCCTCCCTGCCTTATAACCGGCGGCCACATCGACGAAGTCTACAGGAGCAAGAACCTCAGGGACCGGATTGCGGAGCGCTTCGAGCTGACGCTTAACCTGGACCCCCGTTACCGCGTGCTTGCTTACTCGGTGGCGCACCTCACGGTCACCCGACATGAGGTCGCATTGAGAGGGTTTTCGCATCGCGAGCTGACAACCTACGCAAGGGAATGGTGGCAGGAGGGCTTCTCGACCGCATCGGAAGACGAGTTGCGCGCCCTGATCGACGAAATGGTCGGCCTCGGGCTCTTTGTACACACCGAGGATGGGAGGTATCGTCTCCGCAGCCCCAACGTGCTCCGATTGCTGGGCACGGCCGAGCAGATTGAGGAGCAGTTGGTTTTGGCGGATTCGATGGATCCACCCCCAGCGTTCGAAGCCGGCAGCTTCCGACGGCTGCTTCAAGTCGAAGAGCCCGGAAAGCGGAGCCCGCTGACGGTGGGCGATGAAGTCGACTTGCTGCGCGAAGGCTACAAGATCCGGCTCGTGTTCGGGTGCGGCGCGCTTGGTCTTGATGCGCTGCGTGACGGCTTCGCGCTATTGTCCGATGAGCACACCACGGTGAGCTTCGAATACGCAAAAATACTCGGAAGCGAAGAAGTCGTGGAGCGATTTCGGAGCGAGGTGGATTCCACGAAAAGCGGCCATAGCCGGCTACTGGTTATTCCGGCCGTGCGGTTGGCTGCCAACCCGGCGGGCATGCTTTCGGTTGTTGAGCGCCTCGCGGCCCTGATGTTGCGAAGGCGTCAAGCGGGCAAGACGATCTGCGTGGCGATAGTCTTCGGCCCCTCGGAAGCTTACGACTGGCTGCTCGGCGGAGGTGAAAAAGCACGCGCGCTTGAGTCCGGTCCCGCTCCCCCCCTGCTGCTCAAACGGTGGAGCGAGAGCTTCCTGCGTCGCTGGCTTGACGAGGTGGGGATCGCTCCGAACGACTCCGACCAGAGACGGGCCATTTTCCGGGCGACCGGAGGGTGGCCGCACCTGATGGAGGTTTTTCATCGGGAATGCCGAATGGACCCGACACGCTGGCGCGAGGCGCTGAAGGCGCTGGAATCCCCGGAGGTCTCCGAAGCGTTTGTGAAATCTGCCGGTATTCACGTTGTTGGGGATGCTGCCAGGATTTTCCGTGCGATCGTGGAATTCGGTCATGTCGAAGGACCGGACGATATTGCAGCAATCGCCGATATGCCCCAGGCGTCCGCCCATTCCGTGGCGGAGTTCCTGCTCCGGATGGGCCTGCTGATTAGAGACGGTAAATGGCTCCGCCCCGACCCTTATGCCGCCGCCGCGATGAAAGCTCCTGCTTGAGGTTCCCCGCAATGGATCGGGAGCCGGAAATCTGGTGGAAGTTGCCCGGGCCGCGGCGGTTTGTCGCACGCGTCATCGGAGACCTCGAGGACGGGCGAAACTGCATCCTGCGTATCCCCGAAACGATGTCGCTGGATGCCATGCGGGGGGTTTTCCGAAAGGAGTTTGCCGGGAGGGACACCCTCGTCTGGGAGCACCGCACCGCTCGAGAACTCATCGACCGGTCTCGCGAACCTGTGCGCGCTCTGGCGAAGATTTATGGTATCGCAGAGGCATCCGGCCCGCCTTTGGGCCCTCGCGATATTGCTCTCGCGCCCGTTTTTTCGGGCTTCCTGATATGGCTCGACGGGTGGGACGAAGTAGAGGAATCGCATCGGCACGCCTGGTTCAATTTCCTGCAGCAATACGCGTGCGCTGCAAAACAGCGCGAACTGATCCAGCGTAGCGTGATCTGTCTTGCCGTCTCCGGCAAGGCGGCGCTGGAGCCAAGCAGCAGTGGCGAAGTGCTTCTTGCCGATCACTGGTGGTGGTCCGTCGCGTCGCGACTCGACATGGCGGTACTGATCGAAGAACTCCGTCGAGACTCGGGCTACGGCGATGACTTGCTGGATACGATGCTTGCGAGGGCTGCCGGCTACGATCCAAGGCTTGCGGCCTGGCTAGTCTCCGAGGGCTGTGCGGACGCACTTGCCTTGGAGCGTAAGCTCAATGAGTATGCGGATTGTTTTAAGATGGCGCTCTCAACGGAGGAGGTGGCTTTCGCAAACGCATTCGCCGCCATGGCGTACCCCTCGATCGAGAGGACCATCCCTTCCGCGCTTGCGACCCTGTGGGCTCGCGGACAGGTAAATCACCTGAGGCGGGACGGGGTGCATTGGCACCTCGCTGCACTGGCCGGCGCAGGAGTGGTGGAAGGGATCGCACGGGAGCTCTGGAGCGCGCAGGCCGGGGTCGTGCTGCCCCGCATCGATCAACAGCGGGCCCTGATTTGCAGATACCTGGAAGCTCGCCATGGAAATGGTTGGCGCCGATGTCACGCGGGCGACGCCGCACCGGCAGAAGGCGAAATCATACAGATCGGGCAGTTGAAGTTTCTGTTCGACACCGATGTCAAGTTGCGCCGGGAGCCCGATGAGCTTCGCGGCCTTGTGAGGTGGCTGCATTATGCGCGCAACGAATTGTCGCACCTGAGAGCACTCTCGACCCAAGACCTCGAGCGCGGCAAAATTGCAGTCGGACGGGCAGCACTCATTCTGAGCGGGACTCCGGAAGGATAGGAGATGCATTGCAGAGCGGTGCGGCAGTCTCGGCGGCGGATGTCTCAGAGGGGGTGCGATGGCCGAAAACGCATGGTGTGGTTAAGCCGACGGGTATGCCGCTCGGCTTGCCACAAGGTTTCTTCGCGCCCTCATGATGGTGCAATTCACGTCCCTGTGCCGGTCGGCCTGAATGTCGACCGCCTTCTCTCCGAGCTTGACTTTCCTAGTTGCATCCAGTAGCTTAGATAACATCTTTGCTACTTTTAACTCTTCAGAATTAGGAGGGCGACTATGCCTAAAAGAAAAGGCAAGTCCATCAGCTTCGACGCCATGGTGAAGTTCTTCATGCAGACCTACGACATTCCCACCAAGCGGGACGTCGAGAAGCTCATGGCGAAGCTCGACCGGCTGGAGGCCCTCGTGAGCGCCCAGGCGGCCAACGGGGCGAACGCGAAGTCCAAGAACTCCCGCGGTCGGGGGGCGGTGTCGGCGGCGGCGGCGGTCCTCGATGCGGTCAAGCGCTCGAAGAACGGGCTGAAGTTCGCGGACATCCAGGCGAAGACCGGCTTCGGCGAGAAGAAGATCCGCAACATCATCTTCCGCCTGAACAAGCTCGAGAAGATCAAGCGCCACAGCCGCGGCGTCTACGTGGCGATCTAGCGCCCATGGAGCTCCCCGCCGACCCGCGCAACCCGGACATCGGCCGCGGCGACGACCTCAGCGGCTTCCGCCTCCGGCGCGCCGAGGCGTTGCCCGAGATCGCCTCGGTCTTCTACGAGCTCGAGCATCCGGCGACCGGCGCGCAGCACATCCATGTCAGCCGCGCCGACCGCGAGAACGCCTTCGGCGTCCTCTTCCGCACCGTGCCCCGGGACTCGACCGGGGTGGCGCACATCCTCGAGCACACCGTCCTGTGCGGCTCGGAGCGCTTCCCGGTGCGCGACCCCTTCTTCTCCATGCTCAAGCGCAGCCTGAGCACCTTCATGAACGCCTTCACCGCCTCCGACTGGACCATGTACCCCTTCGCCACCCAGAACCGGAAGGATTTCTACAACCTGCTCGAGGTCTACCTGGATGCCGCCTTTTTCCCGCGGCTCGAGGAGCTGAGCTTCAAGCAGGAAGGGGTGCGGGTGGAGGAGGAGGACGGGGCGCTCGTCTACAAGGGGATCGTCTACAACGAGATGAAGGGCGCCATGTCCTCGCCGGACCAGATCATGGTGCGCTCCATGATGAAGGCGCTCTACCCGGACACGACCTACGCGAACAACTCCGGCGGGGATCCGGCGGCGATCCCGGAGCTCACCCACGCGATGTTGGTCGACTTCCACCGGCGCCACTACCACCCGAGCAACGCGCGCTTCTTCACCTACGGCGACCTGCCGCTCGCCGGGCACCTGGCGGCCATCGCCCGGACCGTGCTCGAGCGCTTCCAGCCCATCGCGCCGGAGACCGGGGTCGCGCCGCAGCCGCGCTGGGCGGCCCCGCGCGAGGCCGCCTGCGCCTATCCGCTCGCCCCGGGCGAAGAGCCGGGCCGCAAGCACCAGGTCGCGATCGCCTGGCTCGGGCCGGATGTCCGCGACACCCGCGAAGTGCTCAGCATGGTCCTGCTCGAGCAGATCCTGATCGGAAACGCCGCCTCCCCCTTGCGCAAGGCGCTGATCGATTCGGGGCTCGGAAGCGCCCTGAGCGACGGCAGCGGCTACGACGCCGAGAACCGCGACACGCTGTTCGCGGTCGGGCTCAAGGACACCGCGCGGGACGCCGCCGATGCGGTCGAGCGCATCGTCTTCGAGGTGCTGAACGACCTGGCCGCCCGCGGGATCGAGCCCGAACTCGTCGAATCGGCCGTGCACCAGCTCGAGTTCCACCGCAAGGAGGTCACCAACACGCCGTATCCCTACGGCCTGAAGCTCCTGCTCACGTTGTGCGGGACCTGGATCCACGAGGGCGACCCGCTGCGCGTGCTCAAGTTCGACGCCGACCTGGCCGAGATCCGGCGGCGGCATGCGCAGGGCGGCTTCTTCGAGCGCCAGCTCCGGCGCTACCTCCTCGAGAACCCCCACCGGCTGCGGATGCTCCTCG
>CAZNAH010000167.1:0-5310 GCA_964570735.1 uncultured Hyphomicrobiaceae bacterium
CATTCACTGCGACTCGCCGCAGCGCCCGCCGCCGAGCGTGCGAGCCCGCCGCCGATTCCGTCGGCCCCCGACAAGAGCAAAGCCCGTCCGGAGCTGAGCTGAGCCGAACAGTCTTGGCTCATTGGATGCGACGTTCATCGTGAAGGCGTTGAGATGATCAAGCGTCTGAGACTTGAGAGGTTCAAGAACTTCAAGGACGCCACGCTCGACCTCGGGCCTCTGACGCTCCTCGTGGGTGCGAACGCATCGGGCAAGAGCAATCTGCGAGACGCTTTTCGGTTTCTGCACGGGCTATCGAGGGGATACACGCTTGCTGAGATCATCGGGGAGAAGTGGGTCGAAGGGGCGTTCCTTCAGTGGACGGGCCTGCGCGGCGGTACGCGTGAAACTGCGTACTGCGGGGCTTCCAGTTTCGCAATCGAGGCCCATGTGGACGTTCGCGGCGAGCCATTGGGCTACAGAATCGAAGTCGATGTGGGGGCGAACGGCAGCCCCCCGCGCGTGAATAGCGAGTCGCTCTATCTCGGTCAGGAGATGATCTTTGATTCGCATCCCAACGAGGACGCGCCGGCACAGACGAGCCGCGATTTGCTCGCCGTCCACACGCCGCAGATCGTCAAAAACAGTAAGCACGGCCCAACCCTGCATTTTTCGTCGAAGCCTGTACTAACGCAAATCGGTACGCGCATGCCTCGCAGAAAATCGGATTCCTCTTTCTACGTCCACGCTGACATGCAACCCCACGCGAAGGACGCGGTGTTCAACACAACGGATGCGTTGTCATCAATGAGGTTCCTCGACCTGAACCCCGATGCAATGCGCATCCCGTCGTTGGCGGGGCAGGAAATCCTCGGTGATCGGGGCGAAAATCTCTCGTCCGTGTTGCAGGCTATTTGTGCGAAACCGGAGACCAAGCAGGCGGTTATTGAGTGGGTCCGGGAGCTCACGCCACTCGACGTCACCGATTTCGAGTTTGTGCCTGATCAAACCGGCAAGATCCTCGTTTCATTCATCGAAGCGAGCGGACAAAAGACGTCCGCGTACAGCGCGTCCGATGGAACGCTGCGTTTCCTGTCCATGATCGCGGCCTTGCTCGGACCGACGCCGTCGCAGTTCTACTTCTTCGAAGAGCTCGAAAACGGTATCCACCCGACGCGATTGCACCTGCTGCTTCAACTGATTGAGCAGCGCGTCTCGACCGGCGAAATCCAGATGGTCGCGAGCTCGCATTCGCCGCAGTTGCTGGGCTTCTTGAGTCCGCGTGCGCGGCAGGACGCGGTCGTCGTGTACCGGCCCGCTGACGCGCCGGATGCGCGCATTCGTCGAATCGCCGAGCTACCCGACGCCGAGCGTTTGATGCGCGAGCAGGATGTCGCGCAGCTCCATGCGTCGGGCTGGCTCGAAGACGCCGTCGCATTCGACAATGCACGTGAGGAGGGGCAGGGTTGAACGTCTTGGTCATCCCCGAGGATTTCCGCAAGGACCAGTACATCCTGAAGCCGATCGTCGAGGCGATGCTTGCGGCGGTTGGCAAGCCGAACGCGCGCGTCCGAGTGTGCATGGACCCCCTGCTGGGCGGCGTCGCGCAGGCTCTTAATTGGCGCGAAGTCGAGAAAGTCGTCGACCGATACGGCGGGATGGTGCAGTTGTTCCTGCTCATCGTCGACCGAGACGGCGTCGAGTCCCGGCGAGACACGTTGGACCACTTGGAAGCACAGGCCAGGGAGAAGCTCGCTGCCGGCGCTGCGCTGCTGGCGGAGAACGGCTGGCAGGAGCTAGAGGTATGGGCGCTCGCCGGGCATCAGCTCCCTGCCGAATGGCGATGGCAGGAAGTGCGGTCCGAAGTCCATTCGAAAGAGCGCTACTTTGAGCCCTTTGCGATGGAGCGCGGGCTCGCGGACGAGCCCGGCGGCGGCCGAAAGACCCTCGGCAGGGAGGCGGCCCGCAATTACCCGCGTATCCGCCAGAAATGCGTCGAGGATGTGCGAGCGCTTGAGGATCGTGTGCGCGCATTCGTCGAAGGCCGCTGAGGCCGGCGCCAATTTCCCGTTGTTGAAACGAAGGACCGCCTATGAACTTCTTCGAATGGCTCACGACCAAGCGCAAGACGCTCTCCAACATGTCCGCCGCCGAACTGCGGGCTCAGGAGATGCTCATCCAGGCCGACCGCGACCGCACGATGGCCCGCGTGAGGAAACTCGCGACGGAGAAGGAGAAGCTCGTCGCGGAGGGCGCGAAAGAAAAGACGCCCGAGATGCGGCGCACCGTTGCGCAGCAGTTCGACCTGCTGCACACCGAGCAGATGATGCACACGCGGCAGCTCAACATCCGCGGGAAAGAGCTGCTCACGGTCGCCCGGCTGCGCATTTTGCGTGAGAGCTCGTCCTCGGCCCTGGGCATGGCGACGGGCGGCCGCGTGGCGATCCGCGACGCCGACCTGGCGACCATCGCCCGCCTGATCGAGAGCGACGCGATCACGAGCGAGATGTACCAGGAGCGGCTGGACGAGATCCTGAAGCTCGGCGCCGAGTCGGACGCCGGCGCCGCGGGCCTTTCGCCGGCGGGACAAGAGCTGATGAAGATCTGGAACGACATGGACGCCGGCCTGATCAAGGACTCGCACACCGCCTACGACGAAGCCGAGAAGCGCCTCCGCGAACGCGGCGCGGCGGCGGAATAGACGTGATAAAGTGAAAACGTGAGACGGTGAAAAAGGACGGGTGTACGATGGCCGCTCGGAGATTCGAGGATCTGAGGGTGTGGCAGACGGCTCGCGTCCTGGCGAAGGGCGTCTACCAGGCCGCGAGGAAGCAGCCGCTTGGCAAAGACTGGTCACTTTCCGATCAGATGAAGCGTGCATCCGTGAGCATTGGCAGCAACATCGCGGAAGGATTCGAGAAGGGGACGCGCAAGCAGCAGATCGAAGCGTGCTACACCGCGAAGGGCTCTGCCGGCGAGCTCCGCAGCCAGATCCACACAGCGCACGATGTCGGCTTGATCAATAAGCGGGCTTACACGTGGCTGCTCGAACACGCGGAACTTTGCTCGCGCCAGCTTCAGGCATACATCGGCCACCTGCGGCGGACCCGCGACGACATGCCCGGCCCTAAGTATTTCAACCCGCGCGAAGCGCGAGACGAGCCCGACCACGATGAAGGGCATGAGCCGACGTAGCGAGCCATTATCACCGTATCACCTTTTCACCTGATCACCCGATCGTCCGTCCGGAGCCGCGTCATGGGTCTTTTCAAGTCCTCCGAAGAGCGTCGCATCGAGCGCGACATGAAGATCCGCCAGGGCATCCGGCGGATCGAGAAGTCGATCACCGAGCAGGCCAAGTTCCAGGACGAGTTCGTGAAGAACGCGCGCCAGGCCAAGGCCCTGGGCGATATGCAGTCGTACGCGTTCGTGCGCAACTCGCTCAAGAAGACCGCCACCATCAAGAAAATGCTCGAGCGGCAGCTCCTGGCGGTGAAGAACGCGCTGCTGATCAAGCGCCAGGCCGAGGCCGCCGCCGACTTCGCCGGGGCGATGAAGATCATGGCGAGCGAGATCGGGCGGATGTACGGCCAGGCCGACCTGACCAAGACGCAACTCGAGTGGGAGAAGGCGATCGCCCAGTCTCAGACGATGGAAGAGCGCATGACGATGTTCCTCGAGGGCATCGAGCAATCGGCCTCGGCCGACGTCGCCGCCGCCCCGAGCGAGGCCATCACCGACGACGAGATCGACCGCCTGATCGCGGCGGAAGAGCAGGTCGAGAAGGCCAAGGAAACGCACCAGATGAGCGCCCTGCGCGCCGAGCTCGACGCGCTCAAGGGGCAGAGCGGGGCTAAGGAGGCGAAGTAGGAAGCCTTCCGCGCGCTTAGGAGTAGCTGCGATGTCTATAGTCGCACATGCATGATGTGCAGCTAGGGCACGTGAGAGCCCTGCATTGATTGCAACGGCGCGCATCCAGCGCATTCAAGTTCGCGCCGCAATCGTAGCAATGCGTCTTACGGGCTCTATTGAACGTGTCGGAGTATTCGCTGACTACGTTTGCAGCTTCCGGCCCTCTGACCACCTGCACACGCCGTCGGACGATGTCACGGCGAAATCTCACGAATGTCCGACGCGTTACGACGAAGAGACGGACGAATTCTGATTCCGGTTCGGGGTCTCTTCGGGGGTCATAAAGCAGATATCCGATGACAGGCGCTCGGCCGACCCACAGACTCATCGATATGCCTCCGTGAAGTATCTCCTGCAGCGTACTCAAGCGGTGTGGTACGGTCAATGTTAGGTGTGTAAATTCCGGAAGTCCGGCACCGACTTGCGATCAGTGCGAGTGTGGCGTGAGCAGCACCACCGCATAGCACGCGATCGCTTCGCCGCGGCCGATGGCGTCGATGCCTTCGTTGGTTGTCGCCTTCACGCCGACGCAGTCGACGCCGATCTCGAGCATCTCGGCGATCGCCGCCCGCATGGCGGGCTTGTGCGGTGCGAGCTTGGGGCGCTCGGCCTGGATCGCGATATCGACGTTGACCACCCGCAGACCCGCCGCCGCGACACGCCGGCGGGCTTCGAGCACGAAGACCCGGCTTGCCGCGCCGGCCCAGCGCGGGTCGTTGTTGGGGAAGAGTTCGCCGATGTCGGGCCCCGCGATGGCGCCGAGCAGGGCGTCGGTCAGGGCATGAAGGACGACGTCGGCGTCGCTATGGCCGAGCAGGCCGACGTCCGAGGGGATCTGAACGCCGCCCAGGTGCAGAGGGCGACCGGGGACGAGGCGGTGAATGTCGTAGCCGAGGCCGACGCGCTGGAGCATGGGGGCATCGTAGCCGCTTTGCGGACGTCGCGGGGCCGGGTGCACAGGTTGGAAACCTGTGCAAACATGCACCGCTTGGAAAGCGGTGCCACAGGAGAAGGCGCCACAGGAGAAAGAACCACAGGAGAAGGAACCACGGGAGAAGGACCCACGGGAGAGGGCGTCACAGGAGAAGGTGCCACAGAAGAAGGTGCTGAAGGCACGCGGCAGAGGCACGTGGCAGGTCGGCCGGGGATGGGCCGAGGCCGGAGATCTGCGCCGGGGCGGCCGGGCGGCGGTGTGGCGAGGGCGCGGGGTGGGCGGTACAATGCTCGACTCGTCTGGGCGGCCGCTTTGCGGTTCGCCGGGTCGGGCGGCGTTGCCGATAGCCACGGTAACGCGCGTGAGCGTGGAGAGGTGTCGGAGCGGCTGATCGAGCCGGTTTCGAAAACCGGTGTACCGCAAGGTACCGGGGGTTCGAATCCCCCCCTCTCCGTAGGAGCCCCGCTGGTGATGAGCCGGCGGGG
>CAZNAH010000168.1:0-5206 GCA_964570735.1 uncultured Hyphomicrobiaceae bacterium
GGCCGCTCGCTTGGTCGCGATGCACCGTAATGGCCGGCGCCCGCTGATCTACGGCGTCACGGCCGATGGTCGATCGGGTCTCGTCACCGACACGCCCAACATGGAGAACCCGATGAAGATTTACGCGAAGAAGTTCAACGCTCAACGCGCCGCGAAGGCGGCGGGTCACGATCCCGACGAAATCGACATCATAAAGACAAAGGACGGCTTTGCGTGGCGCGTGAAGCGGCAACGGAAGTCTGCGGCCGAAGCCCGCGATGCAAAGCTCGCCGCCGATCCTTCGCGAGAACCGCCGGCGGATGGAGCGAAATACTCCACTGCACCGAAGCGGCCCCTCGGCAAGCGCGCGCAGATCGAGGCCGACGCCCGCACCGGCAAGCTGCCTGAGCCGCCCGATTTCAGCGCGGCGACCCATGCGCGCTTTCGCAACAAGCTCGCCAGCGTCGTTGGGCTCGCCAAGGCCGGCGATCTGAGAGGGCTGCGAGCCTTCCAGATCAATCCCGTCAGTTCGAGCCCGAAGGCGATCGCCCGCTACCGCGATCTCTGCATCGTCGCGCTTGAGGCGCGCGCGGCCCAACGCTGATCATTACACGACCTGCCAACAGTACTTCCGATCGACACGCGGCCCGGGCTCTCCCGGGCCGCATCTGCTTTTCGACCTTGCGAAAGCGCATGACTTCGCCCTCCCTCGGATGACAAACGCCGTAGTCCTTAAGGTGCCGTCTTGCCGTGCGCACCTGCGCACCCGCCAAGTGCGCACCTCACGCAAGGTGCCAAGGTGCGCACCCCGAATTCTTGTCTGCCGCTAGAACTCGATCGCGCCTTCGCCGCCCGCATCCGCATTTGCGTTGGAAGAACCTATGGCCGGCGCCCTAGGTGGAATCTGGTAGATGGCCGAGCCGCTTTCGTCGTAGGCGCTATAGGCGACGCGGCCGTCCGCCCGCATAGTGATCCACAAGAGTGCGCCGCAAAGCTCGTCCATGCACAACCGTCTGTTGCCTCCGCAAGCAGAAAGGAACTGCTCGAATTCCTCGCTCAGAGCGGTGATGCGGCGTGTAAAACGAACCGTGACGGGAATGCCCTTGAGCACGACAAAATCGCAATCGTATTCGACGGTGTCGTTGGAACTCTCGCCTTCCATGTAGTCAACGAATCGTGCCAAGGCCCGATTTCCCGGACGCAGGTAGTGTTGCAGCCACCCCCGATAGTCTTCGTCAATGTCTGCACTGCGCCGCGGTTTCTTGGGGGCGGTAACCGCCCTGCGGTGCTCGTAGGGCTCTGGCGTGTCCTCCAGCCAGCACTCGCCGGCAAGCCAAGTGTGCAAGTATTTCCAATACATCTTCGGCCGGCCCTGCGCCTCATATGCAGCTGTCCAGTCTTTGGCCGCTCGGATAAGCTTGGCGTGCAGCGTCGCGTCAGGATCGAGCTTCTGGTACTCCGCCTTGGCTTTGCTGCGACTCTGCTTCCGCCCGTAGGTGTTCCATAGTTCGTCAAATGGGTCTCGCGCCGGCGCCGCGGGCGGCTCGTCAGGGCCGCCCAGCGGAGGCGCGGGTCCTTGCTTACGTAGGCCGGCTTGTAGGCCGGCTACGTAAGCAAGTTTCGGTGAAGTCGCGTTCACGTCTGAGGCTTCTGGAGGTGAAGTGGAGGGCACCTCTGCGGTGATCAGCGCTTCACCGCTAGCAGAGGTGAAATTCTGGTGCATTCGCCAGTTCGGCACGTACTCGGTCGGCCGCGTTCCACTGCCGATGCGAGCAACTTCGAGGTAGCCAAGTCCGCGGACCCGCTTGTTCGTGGTGATGACGGCACGGCTGGAAAGGCCGGTGGCGGCGGCGAGAAAGGAGTGCGCCGCGCGCGAGTTGCCGTGCCGCCGGTAATAGTTATCGACCACGCCAAAGAGAACGGCGATATCGCCGCGGCTCAGGCGCCGATCGCGAGTCGCGGCGCGCAGCAGCTTCCACTGGGCCAGCAATGAGCCCGGCTCGCACTCGGTAGTCGAAATTGATTGGCCCTTAGCGTCGGGGAGCGGCCTCATGGGACGCCGCCTTGCTGTTCTTGTCGTTCCTGCAAATGGTGTCGATCGTCGGGAGGCTTGCGAGCCAGCTGCGCAGATCGTCGACGCGAATGAGGGTCTTGCGACCATACTTGGCGGCGACGAGATCGCCGCGCTTGATCGCCTCGTAAAGCGTGGTTCGGCCGATCCGGGCAGCGGCGCAAGCCTCGGTGACCGTCAGGGCAAGTTGTTCCATGATAGTCTCGCCATCGTTGACCGGTTTGACTCCGGCGGTCAGGCCCGCGTCCCTGCGGGCGATGGCGGATTAATCTAAACAAATTCCCCGATTTGTCGCCATCGCGAATGCGGTTTTTTCTACGTCTTGGTCCTGGGTTTGCCGTCGAATGTCGTCGAATGCAGAGATTGTCGTTGTCGCTCTTCGCGCGTGGCGCGAATCATCTTTCCCGACGGAGATCGTGATTCGCTTCAGTTCTCTTCGCTCGAATGCGGGTGCGCCTCTCGCTTTTGGCGTGTCGATTTGGGCCGTTGGACCGCGCGCCAGCTTCGCGACGGGAATCGAAACCGCGATTTTTTAAGGCGGAAAAGGTGTTGGCTGACGTGTTGGCTCAAAACGAAATCTCATTGAGAGACGCTTTATTTATGAAATGCTTGCGTTCCATATTCAATTCCGGCCCTGGGCACCATTTGTATAGCGGACGTCGGCCATAACCAGCGCGGATTGCATTGCACCAGCAAGCCTTCGATATTGCACGACAGCTCCTCCGCATCCCAAGTCTCACGCCGATCAACGGTGCGTTGCAGGCGGGCGCCAGCGAAGCATTGGACCTGCTTCAGCGCATAGCCGCGCAGACCGGCGCATCGTGCCACCGGCTGAGCTTCGAAGGCGGGCATGATGTCTGGGGTTACGCCGTCGATAATCTCTAT
This sequence comes from uncultured Hyphomicrobiaceae bacterium, assembly GCA_964570735.1. Lineage (GTDB taxonomy): Bacteria > Pseudomonadota > Alphaproteobacteria > Rhizobiales > Rhodomicrobiaceae > CAZNAH01. Next base: position 2,936 of record CAZNAH010000168.1, read on the forward strand.
GTCACTTGGCCCGGGCAGGCGGATCGCCACCTCTGTTTTCTCGGCCATCTGGACGTCGTCCCGCCGGGCGACCTCACGCAGTGGCGGCGCGATCCCTTTTCCGGCGACGTTGACGGCGGCATGGTGTGGGGGCGTGGCGCGACCGACATGAAAGGTGCGGTCGCGGCTTTCTGCGCGGCGGCAATCGGGTTCGCAAGCCAGCGTCCGGCGCAGCGTCCAACGGTGAGCATGATCCTCACCGCCGACGAAGAGTGGGCGGCGGTGAACGGCACCCGCAAAGTGCTGGAGTGGCTTCGCGATCGCGGGGTCTGTCCGAATGCCTTCCTCGTCGGCGAGCCCAGTTCTCCCTCGCGCCTCGGAACGCATCTCAAGATCGGACGGCGCGGCAGCCTGTGCGGAACTCTAACGGCGCACGGCGTTCAGGGCCACGCCGCCTACCCTGAACTTTTCGTGAACCCCAATCGCATCCTAGCCGCTGCGCTCGACCGGCTTCACGCCTATGAATGGGGCGATGCACGGCCAGGAATGCCGCCGACCAGCTTTGAGACCATTGCGTTGCGATCCGGCGATTTCGGGCAGACCGCGATTGTTCCGAGCACCGCTGAAGCGTTGTGGAATATTCGCTTCACACCGAGCCAGACCGTCGAGGAACTGGTGGTTAAGCTTCGGAATTTACTTGCCCTTCAGGATGAGGCGACTAGAAATGCCGGAGCGGGTGGAAACACTCCGCCTCTGTCCATGAACCCGAATACCAGCAGCGTTTCCATGCCCTACTACTCGCCGCCCGGAGCTTTTGCGCACCTCGCAGCGGAGGCCGTCCAGGCCGTCACGGGCCATCACCCGGTTTTCGATGCCGGTGGCGGCACGACCGACGCACGCTTCGTTCACGCCGCCTTTCCCGGCGCGGAAATCGTGGAACTCGGCTTGCCGGAAGCGGGTGGGGGAGGTGCGGCCGGCGAAGGCGGTATGCATCAGGTCAACGAGTGCTGCTCGATTGCGGACCTCGCGGCACTGACCGACTGTTACGCGGGCATTCTCGCCCGTTTCGGGAACGCCGATGACCGTTGACGTTTCGCTCCGCAGTGCTCGCCCGGAAGACCTGGCCCCGCTCTGCGAACTCTATTGCCGGTCGGTCCGCTGCAACCCGGACGGTTTCATCCAGGATCTGAGTTTTCACGGCTGCCTGATCGAGAAGTGCCGGGAGTGGCGCAGCGGCGGCGGGGATCTGGTCGTGGCGCGGCATGGCGGTGAGGTCGTGGGTCTCTGCGGCCTGGCGCCCTGCGGCGCGGCGTGCGCCGAACTCTGCAAGCTGCATGTCAGCGGCCACATGCAGGGGCACGGGGTGGGCCGCCAGCTCGCCGAGCATGTGATCGCGGAGGCGGCCGGACGCTTTCGCGAGATCGAGCTGCACGTGACGGCAAGCCAGCAGGCGGCCATCGGCCTGTACCGCCGCCTCGGCTTCCGGGAAACACACCGCAGCGTCTATCGCACGATCGTGTTCGGGGTCGAGGCAGCCTTCGACACCATTTACATGCGCCTGCCATTGCACGAGGGCTAGCACAGCGGCGCGAGCGTCAGCGGGCCGGAGCGAACGCGGCGAAAATCTCCCCAAGCGCCTTGTCGTAGGTTCCGAACATCGTCTCGGACTTGTTCAGGTGCCCCATACGCACAATCACGAGCTTCTGCGCGGGCGCGATGATGGCGAACCGGAACTTTCAAGCCCGGCTTCCTATCGCCTATCCCCCTCGGCGATGGTTCAATCTGTCGCCGAAGGGGTGCGATTGCCGGGCGAGGTGCTGCTACCAGCGGTAGCTGAGCCCGCCATAGACGGCGCGCCCATCGCCGGGGTTGAACAGCGCCGATGATGGGTTGGCCACCGTCGCGACGCTCACCGACGAGATGTAGTTTTCGTCGGTGAGATTGCGGCCATCGATAAAGACCGACAGTCCGTTCTCGAAGTCCACGCCAGCCCGCGCGCCGAGGAGCGCATAAGCCTCGGTCTCCGTGGTGTTCGCATTGTCCACCGCATAGGCTTCGGGCACCCACTCCACATTGGGACCGGCATAGAAGCCGCTTGGATGTTTGTAGAGCACCTCCGCCCGCAGATAATGCTCGGGCGCGCCGGGCAGCGTGTTATCGCCATAGATCGCGTCATTGTCGAAACGGAAATCGCTCCACGTGTAGGCCATACGCAGCCACAGGCTGTCGCCCTCGCCGGCAATTCCCCGCAGCAAGGTGGCGTCGAAACCGGCCTCGATCCCCTGATGGATG
>CAZNAH010000169.1:0-2918 GCA_964570735.1 uncultured Hyphomicrobiaceae bacterium
CACGCGCCCGCCTCCCCCCATCAGGAACGACCACGGCGCCGGGCCGGCCTTGGCTGCGTCGAGCACAGCCTGATGGCCCCGGTGCACGCCGTCGAAATTGCCGATGGCGAGCGCGCTTCCCTTCAGATCGGCGGGAACGTCCGTCCAGCCTTCGATCACGCGCATGTCTGCCCCGCTCGGTATTTCCCTATGCGACCGGCCGCGCCGGCACGAGCAGCACGGCCTCGCCGTCGAGAACCGTCTTGCCCTGCACCGTGCAAACCCCGCTGAACAGCGCGCGTTTCTTGCCTTCGATGAGTTCGACGACGCGCACCGTGGCCGTGACCTGATCTCCGACATAGACGGGCGCGCGGAAATTCAGCGTTTGCGACACATAGATTGCGCCCGGTCCCGGCAGCCGCGTGCCGAACACGGCGGAGATGTAGGACGCGCCGAGCATGCCGTGGGCGATCGGCTTCCTGAACATGGTCTGCGCCGCGAAATCATCATCGAGATGCAGCGGGTTGAAGTCCCCGGAAACCTCGGCCATCTGGCGGATGTCGGCGGCCGCGACGATGCGCGTCAGGCTGTCTTCCATGCCGACCGTTAGGTCCTCGAAGTAATACCGCTTGATCTCCCCCCGCTCGCCCTGCATGGCCGCTCCTTCCGTGATGACTGTCCGAATTTCGTCTCAGGCCGATGTTCTACCATGCCAGGCGCGGAATGGCCGCGATCGGCTTGTGCGCGGCCTCGCGGAAAAGCGCACGCACGCTCTGTTCCGTGAGGCCGGCGCTGGAAGGGGTGGCGTGGACCGCGCTCGCCACGAACACGGAGTCGATGCCCTGCGCGCCGGCGCCCGCGATGTCGGTATGGATGCCGTCGCCGATGGCGAGGATATCTGGCGGGCGGATGGCCTCGCGGCTGTTTCCGGCAATCCTGCGCAGCGCGAGATCATAGATCGGCGCATAAGGCTTGCCCGCATAGATGACCTCCTGCCCCATCTCCTCATAGACATCGGCCAGCGCGCCCGCGCAGGGGATGAGCTTATCGCCTTTCTCCACGAGGCGGTCGGGATTGCCGCAGATCATGGGCACCCCGCGGGCCGCGAACACGGACAGGATGGCGCGATAGTCTTCCGCCGTCTCGTGGTCGTCGTCGTAAAGGCCGGTGCAGACAAGGAGCTTCGCCTCGCTCGCGGGCACGAGGTTGAGATCGAGGCCGTCGAAGATGGATTTGTCGCGCTCTGGCCCCAGATGGAACAGCGGCTCGCCGAGGCGCTCCCGGATGAGGGCGACGGTCACGTCTCCGGAAGTCACGACCGCGTCGAAACAGTCCGGCCCGATCCCGAACCCGCGCAATTGCGCGATGACGCCGGGCGACGGGCGCGGCGAGTTCGAGATGAGCACGATCAGGCCGCCTTTCGCGCGGTATGTCCGGCAGGCCCCGACAGCTTCGGGGAAGGCTTCGACCCCGTTGTGAAGCACGCCCCAGATGTCGCAGAGCCAGGCTCTGCGGCTCGCGCCCAGTTCGGCGATGGAGGAGATGATGGGGATCAGCGGCGCTTCGCAGGTCATGGGAGGCCATTATCCGTTGACAGGGATACGGTCAAGGATGCGCGCGGACGCGGAGGCGCGTCACTTCTTCTTCATGGCGCGGAAGACTTCGCAGGGGTCGCCGCGATCCGTCCCCGGCGTGAACCAGATGAAATCCGCGGCTGGGGTTCCGTCGGGGCTTTTGGGGGCGAAACGGGCTGGATCGGCTTCGCTGCCGTCCACCTCGATGTGCATCACGCTGACGATGCTCGGCCCGCCCGGCTGCCCGAGGTATAGCGGCACGCCCCTGTCCGTGCGGACGTGGCCGTTGCCCGCGATCAGGATGGCGATGCCGCCTGCGGGCCGCGCTCTCTCCAGGCTCGCCGCAAGCGTGGCATCCCGCAGCCGCTGGACGTTCGCCATCGGGCCGAGCCTTGCCCTGTCGAGCATTTGGCAGTGGCCGTCGAACAGTTCATCGAGCAGCGCATCGTTGAGCGGCGCATCGAGATCGCGATCGAGCCGAAGGCGCTGGCGCTCGTCGGCGGCAAGCACCGTCAAGCCCTCCTTGGCGACCTCGCGCAAGGCCGCCTGCGAGGCATCGCCCGCGTTCAGCGTGTAGCCCGCCTTCAGAGCGGCTTCGGCGATGGGCGCGTAAAGGCTCCACGACGGCCAGCCCCGCTCCTCCCATTTGACGGCGGGACCGAGCTTCGCGGCCGCCTCCGCCGCGTTTTCTCCGGGTGCGATGCGAGCGATGGCGCCCGCTTCGTCCGCGCCGATCATCTCGAAGACGACAGCCCCTTTCCGCCCCGATTGCGCGATCTGGCCGATCGCCCAGGCTTGCAGGCGGTGATGATCGGGGTTGTCATGGTTTTCGCCGAGCAGCACGATATCGGCGGCACGGAGCGCATTGGCATAATCCTCAGGCGAGACGAAGGCCCCGGCCTTGGCGAACCACAGCTTCCCGGCGAGCGGGTGATCGCGCGACTTCGTCGAGGTCCATTGCCCCCAGGGCTGGGCGGCCACAACGATGCTGCTGCTCGCAAGCATGATGGCGATGCCGAAAATGAAGACGGAAGCGGCGCGGTGAAACATGGCTCAGGCGGGCAAGGCCGCGCGTTCGTCTCGGGCCGGCTGGTTCTTTTTCTCCCGGATCAGGTTTGTGAACCGCGTAAAGAGATAATGGCTGTCCTGCGGGCCGGGCGAGGCTTCCGGGTGATACTGCACGGAGAAGACCGGATGCCCGCGCAGGCGGATGCCGCAATTGCTGCCGTCGAACAGGGAGACGTGCGTTTCCTCGACTTCGGCCGGCAGCGTGTCGCGATCGACCGCGAAGCCATGGTTCATCGACGTGATCTCGACCTTGCCGGTAGTGTAATCCATGACCGGGTGGTTTGCGCCGTGATGTCC
>CAZNAH010000169.1:2928-5172 GCA_964570735.1 uncultured Hyphomicrobiaceae bacterium
GCCGAGCGCGATGCCAAGGAGCTGATGACCGAGGCAGATGCCGAACAGCGGCGTGCCGGTCTCGATGACGCGGCGGATGGCCGGCACCGCGTATTCGCCGGTTGCGGCGGGGTCGCCCGGGCCGTTCGAGAGGAAGACGCCGTCCGGTTTGCGCGCCATGATCTCCTCTGCGGTCGAATAGCCGGGCACCACCGTCACCCGGCAGCCCGCCGATGTGAGGCAGCGCAGGATGTTGCGCTTGATGCCGAAATCGACCGCGACAATGTGGAGTTCGTTGTCGGGCATGGCGCGGAAGCCGTTCTCCCACGACCAGACGCCCTGATCCCACTGATAGCTCTGCGTGGAGGTCACGTCGCGGGTCAGATCCGCCCCGACGATGCCGTGCCAGGCGCGCGCTTTTTGCAGCAGGTCCTCGAAGTCGAAAACGCCGTCCGGGCGATGCGCGATGATGGCGTTCGGCATGCCCTGCTCGCGGATGAGCACGGTAAGCGCGCGCGTGTCGATGCCGGACACCCCGATGATGCCCCGCGAGGCGAGCCATGCCTCGAAATGATGCCCCGCGCGATAGTTGGAAGGCGCGGTGATGTCCGCGCGCAGGATGCAGCCACGCACGCCGGACGCTGCCGCGAGGTTCGATGTTTCGATGTCGTCGGCGTTCGCTCCGACATTTCCGATGTGCGGGAAGGTGAAGGTGATGATCTGACCCGCATAGGAAGGGTCGGTCAGGATTTCCTGATAACCCGACATCGCGGTGTTGAAGCAGATTTCGCCGGGAGCCTCGCCCGCTGCGCCGACGCCGTAGCCCAGGATGATCAGCCCGTTTGCGAGGACGATCGCGCCTGTCTGGGGCCGATCTGCCCAGGGGTCGGGGCTGCGCAGCGCCTTCCAGGCCGGCGCGTTCGATCGGCCGAGGCCGTCGGCGGTCGTCAGGACGGTCATGCGCAAATCCGTTCCGAGACGGTTGAGCAATCGCAGGCTGTTGGAGAGAAGCGAAACCATGAGCTCCCCATACCGGCGGAATCGAGTGAAACGATGGCGCGACTGCGGGCGATCAAGGCAGCATCAGCGGGTCGGAATGGGTGTTTCACCGCGATAGTCATAGAAACCGCGCTGTGTTTTGCGGCCAAGCCAGCCAGCCTCCACATATTTGACGAGGAGCGGACACGGCCGGTACTTCGTATCGGCCAGACCCTCGTACAAGACCTGCATCACCGACAGGCAGGTATCGAGGCCGATAAAGTCCGCGAGTTGCAGAGGACCCATCGGGTGGCGCGCGCCGAGCCGCATGGCGAGGTCGATCGCCTCCACCGAGCCGACGCCCTCATACAGCGTGTAGACGGCTTCGTTGATCATCGGCAGAAGAATGCGGTTCACGATGAAGGCGGGGAAGTCTTCCGCGACCGTCACCGTCTTGCCGAGGCTTTCGACGAAGCTTTTCGCGGCCTTGAACGTCGCTTCGTCGGTCGCGATGCCCCGGATCATTTCCACCAGCTCCATGACCGGGACAGGGTTCATGAAGTGGATGCCGATGAACTGCTCCGGGCGATCGGTGACGGCGGCGAGCCGGGTGATGGAGATCGACGAGGTGTTCGTGCCGAGAAGCGCCTGAGGTTTGAGGTTCGGGCACAGTCCGACGAGGATCTTGCGCTTGATGTCCTCGTCTTCGGTCGCGGCTTCGATGACGAGGTCGGAATCGCCGAAGGCTTCCAGCGACGGCGCGTATTTGATGCGCCGCAGGGCCCTGTCGCGCTCTTCTTCGGTGATCTTGCCGCGCGAGACCTGTCGCGACATGTTGCCGTGGATCGTCGCGAGCGCGGTCTCGACCCGTTCCCGGCTGATGTCGTGCAGAAGCACGTCATAGCCGCCGAGCGCGACGACATGGGCAATGCCATTACCCATCTGCCCTGCTCCGATGATTCCCACGGTCTTGATCATTATCGGCTCGCGCGTCCCTTCATTTCTACTGTAACTCGGGCGATCGCGAAAGTTCCGGGCGGCGTAATTCACCATCCTCATTGGCTCCGTTTCTGAATCTGTCCTGGCTCAAGCCCGATTGTCGAGGGCAGCCTCAAGCTCGGGAAGGATCTGAAACAGGTCGCCCACCAGCCCGTAATCGGCCACTTGGAAGATCGGTGCTTCCTCGTCCTTGTTGATTGCTACGATGACTTTGGCATCTTTCATGCCCGCGAGATGCTGAATTGCGCCTGATATCCCCACCGCGATGTAGAGTTCCGGCGCCACGAC
>CAZNAH010000170.1:0-4782 GCA_964570735.1 uncultured Hyphomicrobiaceae bacterium
GTGCTCTTGGTCGAGTTCCACTTGCGGGAAGTGAGCGGCAAGCGGTTGGTCCGGAACGCAGGATCTTCGTAGTAGTCGGCGCCAATCGCGTTGCTGGCCGCGAGCGCAAGAGCTTTCTTGTACTCGCGAGGGGTGTGCTTGTTGAGGCGACGCAGGGCGAGGCCCATCACGGCGTCATTGGTGACGGTCTCCACGCCACGCATGAACGTGGGCGGCAGAACGTCGTCCGGTCCGACGGGCTTTTGGCTCGACTTCTGGCCAGAGGGCGGCAGGACGTCGTCAGGTCCGACGGGGCCGCGCTGGGGCGCCGGCTTGAAGGTCGGCTTCATCAGTGCATCCGGATCTTTGCCGAATCGGATGAGGCCACCCTTCTTCTGGCGGCGAGGTGGTTGAGCTGGTGAGGCGGGGGGAGCAGGCACCATGTCGCCGTCGAGCGACGTGATCGCCATCTTCGAGGAGACGGCCGGAGGCGTTCCGGCGGCGAGCTGGCGCTTCACCTCATTGCGGAGGCGAGCGGCATCAGCCGGCGAGACGTTGGCCGAGAAGCGGACGGGTCCCTCGGACGTGCGAACGATCAGCTCGGCGACCGCGCCGCCGTTCTTCGTGCGCGTTGCCCGGATGGTGCTCTGAAACTCGGCCATGTTCGTCTCCTCTCCTCGAATTTCGTAGGCTTTCCAGTCACGGTCGCGCTTGCGCATGTCGAGCAAGTCCGAATCGAGAGTCTCGATTCCACCGACCTTGACGATTTTGATGTTGGACATTGGAGCGGTCCTCAGAAGATGCCGTTGGCTCGCGCGTACGCGGCCGTGGTTGCCTTGAACTTGCTGCGGGGCGGGTCGTTCTTCAGCCACTTGGCGAGACCTTCAGCACCCGCGTGGTGAGCGACAGCGAGAAGGCCAGACAAGGTGGCTTGCTTGCCCTCGAACGATGTTCCGATGGCGGCGCGGTAGCGCTCCAGGATGAGCGAGCGGTACTGGGACATCGACTTCTCGAAGACCTTGTACTGGAGGGCCGGATCGCTCATGAAGCGCTTCGGGTCGATGGCCCAATCGGCCGTCCAGACGCCGTCTGCGCCCGTCTTGCGCGGATTGCGCATGAGACCAAAGTCGGCGAGACGACGTACGGTCATCTGGAAGATCCCGATGCTGCCGCGAGGGCTTACCGTGTTTGGCTTCCCGACGGCCATGGCCTTGATGAAGGCGCGCCAGTCAGCGTCCGAAACTTCTTTCCAGGGCGACTCGGGGCCCTTGCTTGCAGCAGAGCGATCGGGCGCCTTTTGCGCCTTTTCGAGGAGAGCCTCGCCGAGCTTCGGATAACCCGCGACGGTCGCAGACGAGGCCGCGATCTCAAGCTCGGTGCGCGTCGCTTCTTCGCCACGCATGATGGTTTGCTTGACGGTGTCAGGCAGACCCGTGGCGTAGGGCTTGCCGCCCTCACCAACATTGGCCGCGCCGCCCTTCAACTGCGCCTTCAGAATGAGGGCGATGAGGGTGACGAGGCCGCCGAGTCCGAGAATGATTCCCATGTGGTGTTAGTCCCGAAGTCCGATTGATTTGCGCATGAAGTGACGAAAGGCGAAGAAGCCCCCAACGCAGAGGACCGCTCCTGCTGTTTTGAGAGCTTCGACGATCATCGTGAGATGCCGAATGAGATGGCCCGAGGAAGCCGAAACTTCCTGAGACGAGTTTTGCGTGGCCCGATGCGCACGAGCTTCCTTGGTGAGAAGCCCACGTCGTCGCCGTAGACGCCGGTCATGTCTTCCTCGCGTGCCTCTCCTTGAACCATCCAGCGGCGATCACCCGAAGCAACCGCTCGCTCTGAGACTTGGCCAGCGTAGCGGTTGAGCGAGCCGCGGAAAGCGTTGCGTGCGGCGAGCACGTCTTCCTGGCTCATGCGCAGCGTGTGCAGATCGCCGGGGCCATGCTTGACGCGCGCCTTGAGGACGATGTCGTTGCCCTCTCTCACGATCTCGAAGTTCTTGACGGCCATGGTTTTTTCCTTTGCGAATTGTCTCATACGAGGAGCAGCGCGTCCTCATCGTCTTCGTCGCTGGCGTCAAAATCGTCTTCATCGACGATCTCAACCGGTGGGCGTGATGGACGACCGCTTACCGGGTAGCGGAGACCATTGCGCATTTTGTAACGGCGACCATCGTGGTCGGTGTAGGTGATGTCGTTGTCTTCCACGAAGCGCGCGAGCCAGCGCTCGGTGCGCATGAGGGGCGAGTCTTCGGTGTGGTAGCGATTGGCGACCTGAAATAGAGCTGCTGATTGGCCGTAGTCGAGCACGGCGCCCTTCTTGGGCAATCGGCCGTTTCCCATCCCGCGGAGACGCTCCAAGATCGCGCGGTCGGCGATGTCGTCGCGCGCAGCGGGGATACCCGGGTAGTCGCGGAAGGGCAGCGCCTCGTCGAGATCGATCTCTTCCTCGCCCTCGCGAAAGAGTTGAGGCCGCCCCATCGCGTCCCGTGCGACCACGAGCGCGTCGTTGCCTCCGATGTACTCTTTCGCCATGTCCACCTTTCAGAAGCCTCCGCCGTTGACCATGCTGCGCTGGAAAGCGCGGAGACGGCGCGCGTGGTTCGGGTCCATGTCGCCACGGTCGTAACCCCAGGCGGCGACGGGCGCACCCTGGATGGATGCGTAGATGCTGCCGTCTTCGTTCGATGTGGCCTTGCCGCCAGTGCTCGGGAAAGCGTGCGCCGAGTTCTTGGGCATGCGGCCGGTGACGAGGCCAGTGACGGGCGCGCCGGGCGGCGGCCGGTCGACGTACTCACCAGGCGCCGGCTCGGTAAGGCCGGTCTTCTTCTTGGCGGACTTGATGTCCTTGGGCGCGCCGAAGCCTGTCTTCTTGTCGGGGTCGACGACCACGACATCAGGCGTCTTGGCGTAGCGGATGCTCGGCGTGAGCGAGCCTTCTTTGTAGCGCTCGGCCATGCGCAGGCGCGCGAACTCGGGCTCGTTGCCCATGCCGAGCACGAGGCTCGGATCTTCGAGCCGGCCGTCGGGCAGGAGCACAAGTGCGTGGTACGCGTACGCGCCGTCGGGCTTGCGCCGCCACTTGGCGAAGGGCTTGGCCTTGACGGGCTTGTACGGATCTTCGCGCAGCTCGGCCGCACGCCAGCACGCGAGATCTTCGCAGTCGCCCCAGGGGCCAGGGAACGTGCCGCCGCGTGCGTCGAGGATGTTCGGGATGTCGAGCCAGTCCTCGGTGCCCGCCTCGGGCTCGTAGTGGACGCCCGAGCGGTAGATGAGTGGGTAGGGCGCGGGGACCTTCTTCTCTTTGGCGAGCGCCCGGAACTGACGGATGTGCGACTGGTTGATGCGCACGAGCGCTTCCATCAGCCACAGGAGCGAGTATTGGCTCCGGGCCTGGTCGAAGTCGCCCCGGAAGAGGGCGACCTTCATGACGATGGGCTGCATGCTCATGACGTGGCACCTCCGCCCGCGGCGATCTGCCAGCCCTTGCTGCGCACGTACTCTTGCGCCTTGCGCGTGGCCTCTTCGGCGGTGTTGCCGTCGAAGTCGTTCACGCGATCCCAGTAGAGCGAGCCGCCGAGACGGCGCCTGCGCTGCTGGTAGACCGTGACGTTCCAACGCGTGGCGACGGCTGGTGCGATCTGCGCAACGTTCTGCGCTGACGAGAGCACGAAGCCCATGACAGTGCCGCCGGGCGTGCGCACGACCTTGCGTGCGATCATCTGCCATCGGCTCTTCGGACGCTGGCGACGAGCCTTTCCGCCCTTGGTTCGCACGATCTCGGACTTGCCGAGTGCCTTACGCACGAGCTTGATCATTCGTCGTCCTCGTCGGTCTTGATGGTCTTCGTGATGGCGAGCTTGTGGCCCTTCGCGTACGACTCAGCGAGCTTGCGCGCCGTGTTCGGATTGCGGGAGCCGAAGGTGAGAAAATCGGTCGGGGCTTGCGGTCTGATGAGGAAGGCGACGAAGAAGTCGCCGTGCTCATCGGACTCGCGGTGAAGGCGGAGCGTGACGCCGCTCGAAGAATGAGCTTTGGGCTTGCGCGAAGCTTTCACTTCGCGGCCAAGTTCGATCTCTTCGGGCGAGTTTCCGATGAACATGTTCAGTCGCGCTTCACGGGTGTTCCGACGCCGCCGGTGGTGACGTCGTTCGAGGGGAAGGTGGCGCCCTTCGTGGCGCCGAAGGTTGCTTCGGGGTCCGATTGCACCGGCGTGCCGACCGCCCCGCGGTACTTCTCCGTCGGAGAATCAGATGGCACGTTGTCGCGGTTCGACATCGGCATGGCTTAGCGCCTCCCCATCGCGCGCGTGAAGTTGATGATCATGCGCTCGCGCTTGAGCGGGTTCGGCTCGCGCTTGATGAGGTTCATAACCTGCGCGTCTGACAGTGGCGCGTCTGCACCCATCACGCTGCCGTAGCCAGCGACCGTGGGCTCGTGGGCCTTGAGCACGCTCTTTGGCACGCGGATGAGCATGAAGCCGATGTCGTCACCGGCGAGGGCAGCTTGCTTTTCGGCAGCCTGTGCGACTTCGGCCGGCGGCGCCTTGTCCGTCGACTTTTCGATCTCTTTCTTGGGCTTGCCGCCTTTGGCCATGTTGACGGCTGCGGCCACACCCGCAGCGGCGGCCATCTTGGGGCCGAGGAATGCCGTGGCGGCGGCTTTGCCGGCTGGCGTGGCGATGACGTTCTTTGCGACGCGTCCGACAGGTGTGAGCGCCCTTTTGATGGCGCCCCAGAAGCCCATGTCGTCACCGACGATGCGCGTGCCGATTTTCTCGGTCGCGCCGTCCGGCAGAGCCAGG
>CAZNAH010000170.1:4792-5157 GCA_964570735.1 uncultured Hyphomicrobiaceae bacterium
CACCGACGATGCGCGTGCCGCGTGCGACGTCTTCGGCGAGGTAGCGGCCGTGCTTGCGCCAACCGTAGGTCGCCGAGTCGAACACGTCAGCCACGACCTCGGGGCCGAACCTGCTTGCGAGAGCTGCAACCGCCTGGCGGTAGTCGTGGTTGTCCTGGAGCTTTCGGATGGCCGTCGAAAGGGCCTTTCGGTTCTCGGCATTGTCGGCGATGCGGTGCTTGCGCAAGAGCGCTTCACCGCGGCTGACCATGTCTTCGAGGTACGCCTTCTGAAGGCGCTTGAACTCGGCATCCGTCATACGGTTCGGACGCGCCTTCGCCGTTCCGACGAAGGTCTCGCCGGCCAGCTCTGCTTCTTCTGGTGAG
>CAZNAH010000171.1:0-1824 GCA_964570735.1 uncultured Hyphomicrobiaceae bacterium
CGCACGCGGCGGACCTCGCCAAGGGCCACCCGGCGGCGCAGCTTCGCGACGACGCGCTCTCACGCGCCCGGGTCGAGTTCCGCTGGGAGGATCAGTTCAATCTGGGGCTGGACCCCGAGGGCAGCCGCGCCATGCACGACGAGACGCTCCCCAAAGAGGCGCACAAGGTTGCGCATTTCTGCTCGATGTGCGGCCCGAAATTCTGCTCGATGGAGATCACCCAGCAGGTGCGCGACTACGCGGCGAAGCTCAACGAGACGCCGGAGATGGCGGCGGAGCAGGGCATGACGGAGATGTCCGCGAAGTTCCGCGAGATGGGTGGGGAGGTTTATTTACGTCACTCGCAAGACTGAAACTTTGCATCGACTTCAGCACTGGGAGACCAGCTAATGCCCGGATTTGGAGCTGTTGGCACTTCCGCAGTCGGAGCGTTGCCCGATTCAGACGTTTTGAAGCAGTTATCATTGACAATTTCCAGCCTGATTATTCCACAAGAAAAGGTTTCAGAGGGAGTATTAGTCAGATCTACATCTGCAATTTGGCTAGAAATAACTTCTCAACTACGTCAGAACTGGGAGTTTGCCTATAAAATACCGCCAGAAAAATTCGAGGAGTTAATAGCGGGCGCTTTCAAGAAAGAAGGATATGACAAAGTTGTATTAACCGCCAGATCCGGAGATCATGGACGAGATGTAATTGCTATAAAGCATGGAATTGGATGCGTAAAAATTATAGCATCTGTAAAAGTGAAGCAGTGCGGCAATTTAGTTCGTTACGATGATGTTCGAGCACTGACCGGAGTGATGAGTAGCGAAAGAAATGTCTCTAAAGGAATAATTACGACAACATCAGATTTTCCTCCGAGGATAGAATCCGATCCTTTTATAGCTCCTTTTATGCCAACTCGCCTTGAATTGATAAATGGAGATAAGTTGCGTTCGTGGCTAATGAAACTCGTTTAAAGTTACGGAATGGTACGTAAGGTTATATGCCACGCTAAGTATAAAGACACGAAATTCAAAGTGACGCGCTGACCGCCCGCTCGCTGCGCTGGCGCGGCAAAGCCCGCACCGCCGCGCGGAACGCCCGCCGCGCGCTCCTGTTACCCATTCGGATCACACAGGAGAAACGGACATGAAATCAATGATCTATCTCATAGCAGGCGTCGCGATGGCCGCACTTGCCGGCACGGCGGCGGCGCAGCAATATCCCGACAATCAGGGCGCGCTCGGCAATCGGACCGGACCGATGTTCGGCGGACCCGCCATGCCGGATTACTTCGCGAACGACCAATATGCCGGCGGAGTCGGCGGTGAGGCCGGTCAGCCCGGCGCGGGACCGGACGTGTTCCGCGACGGCAACGATCAGGCGGCGCGCCAGCGTTTCGGCTATCCTTCGGGCGCATTCCGCAGCGATCCCGAACCCTATGCCGGCACGGAATGACAGCGGGCGGGGCCAGCGCCCCGCTCCTCCCCTTCAGGCTTGCGCCAGCCTCCCGCGTCCCTTTAAGCTTTCCTGAACGTCGAACAGATCAGGGGGGCCGCAATGGACGCACAGCATCTCAAGGCGCTGCAATCGCCGCTGAAGGACCGCTACCGCACAGAGCCCGAAGCCGCGCTGATCACGCTGCGGGCGGAAGGGGCGGTCGGCGAGGGCGTCAGCTGCTCGGTGCAGACCTCGAAGGCGCTCATCGAGGCGGGGCTTCATCCCGCAACGGGCGGCTCGGGCCTGCAGGCTTGCTCCGGCGACATGCTGCTTGAGGCGCTGGTCGCCTGCGCGGGCGTCACGCTGAGCGCGGTCGCGACCGCGCTCGGCATCGATATC
>CAZNAH010000171.1:1930-5143 GCA_964570735.1 uncultured Hyphomicrobiaceae bacterium
CGAGATCCCCAACGCCATCACGGAGGACGAGCGCGCCTCGCTGCTGAAGCTCACCGAGCGCTATTGCGTGGTGCTCCAGACGCTAAGGCAGCCGCCGTCCCTGGCCGCGGAGATCAGGGCGGGGTAACGGCCGGGCCGGTGCCCGGCTCTGCCCTCACCTTGAGGAACAGCACGAACCCGCCGATGAGGAAGACGAGGATCATCGCGATGCCGAAGCGCTGGCTGCCGGTCGCGTCGGCCACGGCCCCGATGACGAGCGGCGCGAGAAACGCCGTGATCTTGCCGGAGAAGGCGTAGAGCCCGAAGAATTCGGCGATGCGGTCCTGGGGCACCATGCGCGCGAGCAGGCTGCGGCTTGAGGCTTGCAACGGCCCGGCGGCGAGGCCGATCAGCGCGGAGCAAGCGAGATAGAACGCTTCGGCGGGCCGGATGGCGCCCGTCGCATCGAAGCCCGGCAGCCAGCCCGCCGCCGCAGCCTCGCCCGCCGCGTTCACGTCGACCGACAGGATGCCGAGAAGCCCCGCGATCATGAGGACGAGCGCGCCAAGGATCACGGGCTTCGCGCCGAGCCGGTCGTCCAGGAAGCCGCCCAGCACGGCTCCGATGGCGGCGGTCACCGTCAGCAGAATGCCGAACAGGCCAAGCTGCGTCGTGCTCCAGCCGAACAGCGCCGACGCATAGATGCCGCCGAAAGTGAAGATCGCGAGCAGCCCGTCGATATAGAGCATCCTCGCAACGAGGAAGCGCAGGATATCGGGCATGCTGGGGAGGCTCCGCAGCGTGACGCGAAGCTGGGAGAGGCCGCGGCGGGCAGCTTGGCCGAAACGCACCGGCTTCGGCGGGAGGTCCGGCGTGAACAGGAAGAGCGGCAGCACGAAAACGACATACCAGAGCGCGGAGAACGGGCCGATCAGCCGTTCCGCGTGGTGCTGCGCGGTGTCGAGCCAGAAGGGCACGTCGAAGCCCAGCACTGTTTTCTGGGTCGCCCCATCGGGAAGGATGAACCCCGTGATCAGCACCAGCGAGGCGAGCCCGCCCAGATAGCCCATGGCCCAGCCCGCGCCGCTGAGGCGGCCGAAGCTCTCGCGGGACACGACCGCCGTCATCATGGAGTTATTGAAAACGGTGGTGAATTCGGCGCTGACGGCCGCGATGACGACTGCGGCAAGCATCGGCGCGACAAGCCACGATGCACCCGGCGCCGCGAACCAAAGACACGCCTGCGCGGCCACGAAGAGGATGGAAAACCCCGCGATCCAGCGCTTGAGCCTGCCGGTCTCGTCGGCGATCGCTCCCAGAGCGGGGCTGATGAGCGCGACGAGAATGCCCGCCGCCGCCATGGCATAGCCCCACAGCGCGAAGCCTTGCGCCTTGTCGCCCGCGAAGACGTTCGCGAAATAGGATGAGAACAGGAAGGTCGTGACGAGCGTGTAGAAGGGCTGCTGCGCCCAGTCGAACAGCATCCAGCCGATAATGCCCGGCGTGCGCCCGCGCGATGCCTCGCGAGCACCGCCGCGCGAAGCGGCCTCCGTCGTCATCTAGAGCCTCGCCAGATCGCGCAATTGCGCCACGGCGACCGTGAGCTTGGCGAGCGTCAGGCTGTCGGCTTCGAGAATTTCCGAGATGCTGCGGCTCACGCGGTTCACGGCGTCCGCGTTCGCGGCCCGCCATGCCTCGAAGCGCGACGGATCGTCGGGGCTTGCCGCGACGGCCCGGGCGAGCGCCCGTTGCGTGGCCGAAACCGCCGCGAGCGTGCTGTTCACGGCGAGCCGGTCGAAATAGTCGCCGGTGCCGAGAGCCTCGCTGCCCTCCGTCAGGGCGTGTAGATGGAAAGCGTCGCGGATGGCGAACACGATCCGGCCCGCGGATTGAATGTCGAGGCCCGACGCGCTGGCGACGAGGACGATGTCGAGAGCCTGTTCGAGCGGGGCCAGCGCCGCGAGCCGTACGGCGCAGCTTTCCGGCACGCCCTCGGCGACGAGCGCCGCCTGCTGAGCGCGAAGATCCTCGCGGGCTTGCTCGGACAGCATGTCGGGCACATGGCGCGTGAGATAGTCCACGCCCTCGCGATAGCGCGCGATTTCCGGCTCCAGGCCCTTGGCGAAATGGCCGTGGCGCAGGAACCACGCCGTCTGCCGGCGCAACAGGTTCTGCACGTCGCGATACAGTTCGAGCTGGCGCTGCCCGTCGATTTTCGCGTCGAGCGCGTCGATGGACTCGTATAGGGCGTCGAGGCCGTAGACATCCTTCGTGGCCGCGAAGGCATAGGCGATATCGACCGGGCTATGGCCGGTTTCCTCTTCCAGCCGCAGGATGAAGGTCGAGCCGCCCCGGTTGATGATGTTATTGGTGAGCACCGTGGAGATGATCTCGCGGCGCAGGGGATGCTGGGCGATCTCGTCCGCGAAGCGGCCGCGCATCGTTTCGGGGAAATAGTTGAAGAGCTCCTGCCCGAGATACGGATCGTCCGGCACCGAGGAGCGCGACAGATCCGTGTTGAGGGCGATCTTGGCATAGGCGAGCAGCACAGCCAGTTCCGGGCGCGTCAGGGGGCGGCCGGCGGCGCGGCGCTCCATCAGCACGGTGTCGCTCGGCAGGGCCTCCAGCGCGCGGTCGAGAACGCCGTCGGCTTCGAGCTTGCGGATGAGATGCTGCTGGAAGCCGAGATCCGCGAGACCGCGCATCGTGCCGAGGCTCAGGGCCAGCGTCTGGCGGTAGTTGTTCCGCAGGACGGCCGCCGCGACCTCGTCAGTCATCGCGCTCAGGATTTCATTGCGTTCTTCAAGCGCGATCTTGCCCGACGCGATGGCCCTGCCAAAGGCGATCTTGATGTTCACCTCATAGTCGGAGGAGTTCACGCCCGCCGAGTTGTCGATGGCGTCGGTATTCACGCGCCCGCCCGCCAGCGCATATTCGATGCGCGCCCGCTGCGTCATCGCGAGGTTCGCGCCTTCGCCGACCACCTTCGCGGCAAGCTCGCTGCCGGTGATGCGGATCGCGTCATTCGCGCGGTCGCCGGCTTGCATGTCCGTCTCGGTCGTTGCGCGCACATAGGTTCCGATGCCGCCGAACCACATCAGGTCCACCTCGGCCTTCAGGATGGCGGACATGACCTCCTGCGGGGTGGCCTGCGCGCCAAGGCCGAGCATCGCCTGCGCCTGCGGAGACAGGGCGATGGACTTCGCCGCGCGCGAATAGACGCCGCCGCCCGCC
>CAZNAH010000172.1:0-2173 GCA_964570735.1 uncultured Hyphomicrobiaceae bacterium
TCATGGGCAAGCATTCGGGGCGGCACGCCTTCCGCGAGAAGTTGAAGGAACTGGGCTACGAGCTCGGCGAGAACGCCTTCGAGGACGCCTTCCAGCGCTTCAAGGATCTGGCCGACCGCAAGAAGCACGTTTTCGACGAGGATATCGAGACCATCGTCGATCAGGGCGTCGCCAGCGCCCATGACCGCGTGAAAGTGCTGTCGCTCACGGTGATCGCAGGCACGGGCGGCCCGCAGAAGGCCACCATCACGCTCGACGTGGATGGCCGGCATCACACGGCGGAAGCCCATGGCGACGGGCCGGTGGATGCGACCTTCAACGCGATCAAGGCGATCCTGCCGCATGAGGCGCGCCTGCCGCTCTATCAGGTGCACGCGGTGACGGAGGGGACGGACGCGCAGGCCGAGGTGAGCGTGCGCCTCGAAGAGAAGGGCAAGAGCGTCACGGGGCGGGGGGCGGACACCGATACGCTCGTCGCGTCGGCCCGGGCCTACGTGTCGGCGCTCAACAAGCTCATGGTCAAGCGCGAGAAGACGAAGCCGGAAGCGCTGGCCGGCGTATGACGAGAGGACGGCGGGGCGGGAGCAGGGAGAACGCTCCCGCCCTTGCCGTACCGGCATTACGAGCCGGTGCGGGCCTGCTCGGCGAAGTAGTTGCGCGGGCCGTCCTGCGGCGTGGCAGAGGCGGAGGCGAGACCGGCGACGAGGGCGAAGGCCACTGCGAGGGCTGAGAGGGTCGTTTTCATGGTATGGGTTTCCTGATCGGTTGCTATAGATTTCAGATGTTGACGTCTCAGATTAGCTGCCGGTGCGGACTTGCTCGGCGAAGTAGTTGAAGGGCTTCTTCGGCGCTTCCGCAGACGCGGAGCCAGCAAAACCGGAAGCGATTGCAGCAAGAGCGATAGCGAAGACGGTGAACTTCATTGTCTTTTCCTTCCTTATCTTTCCATACTCGATCGAACCGCTGTTCGATGATGAGGAGATAAGGCGCGCCGACGGAACGGAAAGGGCTATCCCGTGTATGTTATACTCTTGTGATCGTTGAGCTTTTTTTTCGTGAACAGCGCATCACGCGGCTTCACGAAGCCGTGTTGTAAAGCGCCGATTTCAGGCCAATCCCGCGGATCAGTTGCGCAAAACGGCCGGCAGCCAGGTCGCGAGCACCGGGAAGAAGAACAGGAGCGCAAGCCCGATCAGTTGCAGCCCCATGAACTGCAACATGCCCGCATAGATGTCCTTGAGCTTCCAGTCCGGCACCACGCCTTTCAGAAAATAGGCCGACAGCGCGACGGGCGGCGATAGCCATGCCGTTTGCAGGCACACCGCGACGAGGGTCGAGAACCACAGGAGGTCGATGCCGAGCTTCTGGATGAGCGGCAACAGGATCGGGACGACGATCAGCACGATCGGCACCCATTCCAGCGGCCAGGCCAGGATGAAGATCACGCCGAGGATGAGGAGCAGCATCGCCTCGGCGGACAGGGACAGCGAGAGCAGGCCCTCCGCGATCATGTTGGCCGAGCCGAGCCGCGAGAACACGGAGCCGAAATAGTTCGACGCGGCGACCAGCAGCAGGATCATGCATGAGACTTCGAGCGTCGCGTAGACGGCGCGTTTCAGCTTGTCCCAGCTCATCGTCCCCGACGCGACCGTGAGCAGCAGCACGGTGAACGCGCCGACCGCCCCGGCATCCGTCGGCGTCGCGATGCCGGCGAGGATCACGCCGAGCGTCGCCATGATGACGACGACAACCGGCAGCACGCCGAGCGACAATTCCTTCAGCACCTCAAGCTTGCTGCCCGCGCGCTCCTCCTGGGTGAGGGCCGGCCCGAGCGCGGGGTTGAGATAGCTCCGGCCAAGGCAATAAAAGATGTAAAGACCCGCCAGCAGCAGCCCCGGCAGGATCGCGGCGGCAAAGAGATCGGTGGTCGGCACGCCGACGACCGGCCCCATCACGATCAGCATCACGGACGGCGGGATGAGGATGCCGAGCGTGCCGCCCGCCGTGATCGCTCCCGCCGACATGCGCACGTCATAGCCGGAGCGCGTCATGGACGGCGCGGCCATCACGCCGAGCAGCGTGACGGACGAGCCGACGATGCCCGTGGCCGCCGCGAAGATCGTCGCGGTGATGAGCACGGCGAGGTAGAGCGAGCCGCGCACGCCTGCCAGCA
>CAZNAH010000172.1:2227-5070 GCA_964570735.1 uncultured Hyphomicrobiaceae bacterium
TTCCAGCAGATAGCCCATGAACAGGAAGAACGGCACGGAGGCGAGCGAGGTCTCCTTCATGACAGCGAAGAATTGCAGCGTCATGAGGTGAAGCGCGACCGGCCCCAGCGCGTAATAGCCCACTCCCAGCGCCACCGCGATCAGCGTGAACGCGATGGGAAACCCGATGAAGATCGTGACGAAAAGGATCGCGATCGAAAGGATGCCGAGCCATTCCTCAGACATGGGGCGGCTCCTGGCCGGGAGCGGGCGGCGCGGGGTTCGGCCTTGGCAGCCAGAGGCCCGTGCGCATGGCATGAAGCGAGCGCAGGACTTCGGCGGCGCCCTGGATCAGCAGCAGCGCGCAGGTGAGCGGCAGCATGAATTTCAGCGGATAGATGAGCGGCATCCAGGGCGAGGACACGATGCGTTCATTGCGAAGGAACGAGCCCCAGAAGAACGGCCACGTCACCCACAGGAAGGCGATCATCGCAGGGAAGAAGAAGAGGACATAGCAGGTGAGATCGACCGCGCCCTGGGTGCGGGGCGACCAGCTCGCATAGAGCATGTCAGTGCGGATATGCCCGCCGCGCATCAGGGTGTAGCCCGAGCCGATCATGAAAAACGTGCCGTAGAGCATGTAGGTCATGTCGTAGGCCCAGATCGTCGGCGCATTGAACAGGTAGCGCGCCGTTACCTCGTAGACGAGGCTCAGGACCATCGGGATGATGAGCCAGCCGATGAGCTTGCCCGAGAGCAGGTTGACCTGGTCGAGCGCGTTGACCGCGCGGACGAGGCCGGAAGGGTGCGAGGCTAGCATAAGCGGACCTGTCTGGAAGACGGCGAGCGAGCCGGAGCTTGCGGCGGGACGGACCGGGGTCCGCTCCGCCGCCGTTCGCTTACTTCTTCTGAAGCGCGGAATTGCCGAGGTTGGAATAGAGGTCGAGGATCTTCGTCCAGTACGGCACGACCGTCTTCGCGAAGTTGCGCTGGCTGTCCAGCACCTCCTTGAAGAACGGCTCCTTCGCGGCATAGCGGTCCAGCACGACGTTCGTCGCCCGCACGAATTCGGGGAAGAACTCCTTCGGCGTATCCTCGATGCTCACGCCGTGCTTCTCGCGAAGCTCCACCACGGCCTGCGCGTTGCGGTAGACGTTGAAGGAATAGGTCTCGGCCATGGAGGCCAGCGCCGCCGCTTTGAGGATGGCCTGGAGGTCGGGGGCGAGCTTATTGTAGAAGTCCTTATTATAGAGGACTTCGCCGATATCGGTCGATTGATGCAGGCCCTGGAGGTAATAATGCTTCCAGATGGTATGCAGGCCGAGATTGCGGTCATCCGCCGGTCCGATCCATTCCGCCGCGTCAATGGTGCCGCGCTGGGCCGCGGGCACGATCTCGCCGCCCGGCATGGCGACGGCAGAGACGCCCATCTCTTTGAAGATTTCGCCCGTGATGCCCGGAGGCGAGCGGTACTTCATGGTCTTGAAGTCCTCGACGCTCTTGATGGGCCGGCTGAACCAGCCGAGCGGGTCCGGTCCCATGGGCTGGACCATGTGCGGCACGACGTTGAGCTTCA
Organism: uncultured Hyphomicrobiaceae bacterium; assembly: GCA_964570735.1. Taxonomy (GTDB): domain Bacteria; phylum Pseudomonadota; class Alphaproteobacteria; order Rhizobiales; family Rhodomicrobiaceae; genus CAZNAH01. Next base: position 3,783 of record CAZNAH010000172.1, read on the forward strand.
GGACGTCGGAATAGAACTTGTCGAGCAGCTGCTGCCCGCCGCCCTCAAGCAGCCAGGCCACATGGCTGAGCTGATCGAGGCCGACGCCCGCCCCTGCCATCGGGTTCGAAAACAGCCCCGCGGCCGGGTGCTTGCCGGACCAGTAATGCGTCCAGGCGTAGCCCGCCTCCACGATGCCCTTGTCCACCGCGTCGAGGATCTCGAAGGCCGGCACGATCGCGCCGTCGGGCAGCACCTCGATCTTCAGGCGGCCGTTCGACATCTTGTCGACGCGGTCGGCATAGCGCTGCAACAGCTCGAAATAGATGCTGGCCGAGGGCACCGCCGTCTGCATGCGGATCTTCTGCTGCGCGTGGGCGAGCGTCGTAAGCCCGCTCATCAGGACTGCCGCAAATGCGGCGGTCAGCCACTTCCATCTCATGTCGTTTCCTCCTTGTTGATGGCCTTTCCGGCCGTTCTTGTCTGCGCGCTCCGCCCCTTTACATGGCGGACCTCGCGTCCTCTAGGATCATGTCGGAGGCTTTCTCCCCGATCATGACGGCCGGGAGGTTGGTGTTGCCGGAGACAAGCTCAGGCATGATGGAGCAATCCGCGACCCACAGACGCTCGGCGCCTCGGACGCGCAGGCGCGGATCGACCACGGCTTGCGCATCGGAGCCCATGCGGCAGGTTCCTGCGGGATGGAAGATCGTCGCGCCGTTCGCGCGGGCGAACCGGAGGAAATCCTCGTCCGTCTGCGATTCTGGGCCGGGCAGGATCTCTTCCGCGACATATTCCGACAGGGGTGCGGTATGCGCGAGCTTGCGCGCGAAGGCCACGGCCGCGACCGCGCAGCGCCGGTCCGTTTCCGCCGACAGGTAGTTCGCCTCGATGCGCGGCGCGCTCAGCGGGTCGGCGCTGGCGAGCGTGACCCTGCCGCGGCTTTCCGGGCGAAGCTGGCAGACCGACAGCGTGAAGCCCGGGAAATCGTGCGGCTTCGCGCCCGCCATATCCGCGCTGAGCGTCGCGATATGGAACTGGATATCCGGCCGGTCCGATTGAGGCAGCACGCGCGTGAACAGCCCGCCCTGGTTGATGCCGATGGCCAGCGGGCCGCTGCGCCGCAGGAGCCATTCGAGGCCGATCCTGGCGCGCCCGAACACGGTGCGAAGCTGATCGTTCGTCGTGATCGGCCTGGTGCAGCGATAGATCAGGCGGATCTGGAGATGATCTTGCAGGTTTGCGCCGACGTCGTCGCGCGGGACCATCACGGGGATGCCTAAGTTTGACAGCGCTTGCCCCGGCCCGA
>CAZNAH010000173.1:0-2372 GCA_964570735.1 uncultured Hyphomicrobiaceae bacterium
ATGCCGCGCGCGGCGATATCCGTCGCCACAAGGATCTTGATGCGGTCGCCCTTGAAGCCGGCCAACGCCTTTTCACGCTGGCTCTGGCTCTTGTCGCCATGGATTGCGGCAGCCGATAGCCCGGCCGCTTGCAGATGCGCGCTGACGCGATCGGCTCCGCGCTTCGTCCGCGTGAACACGATGGTCCGCCCGACATCGGCGCCGTTCAGGATGTCGACCAGCACGCCGCGTTTCGCCGCGGTGTTGACCAGCATCACCTTCTGGCTGACGAGATCGACCGGGCGTGCGGCCGGTGCGACCGAAACCTCACGCGGCTGCTTCAGGAAATCGCTCGCAAGCGCGCGGATCTGCTTCGGCATGGTCGCCGAAAGCAGGATCGCCTGGCGCTGCGCCGGAAGCTTCCCCATGATGCAGCGAATGGCCGGGATGAAGCCCAGGTCCAGCATCTGGTCGGCCTCGTCGAGCACGACGATGCCGGTCTCGCTGAGGCGCAAGGCGCCCGTTCCGAGATGGTCGAGCAGGCGTCCGGGCGTCGCCACGACGATATCAACGCCGCGCGCGAGCGCATGCTCCTGCGGGGTGGACTTCACGCCGCCCACGATGACCGTGGACGAGATGCGGACGAACCGGCCATAGGCGCGGATGGACTCGCCGATCTGCGTCGCAAGTTCGCGCGTCGGCGCGAGAACGAGGGCGCGGCAGGTCTTCGGCGACGGCTTGCGCTGTTCCTGCGCGAAACGGTGGAGAAGCGGCAGCGTGAACGCTGCGGTCTTGCCCGTGCCGGTCTGCGCGATGCCGAGCACGTCCTGGCCTGAAAGGATCGCCGGGATTGCTTCTTTCTGAATCTTGGTTGGGATTGTGTAACCTTCGGCTGCAATGGCGCGAAGGATAGGCTCGGCGAGGCCGAGATCGTTAAAGTCTGTCAAATCTGGTCTTTCATCGCCGAGTGTAGCGAATGATCGCCATTGCCCGGCACTTTGCCTTAAAGGTCGCCCGCGTAGATCAGCCGCCTGATGATGTGCCAATGGCACGCTCTTGATGGCAGCGATCAATACGGAAAGCAGCCTATCGTCTCTGTGCCGCCCAAGGTGATGGATCACCACGTCCACGCACGGCACGCCATTACCTGCGCACACTTCGGGTGGCATGGCAAGCCGATTTTCGTGAAAATGACGTCCTTCACAAAGTTAACGGCTGTGCGCGATCAACGGCCGGAAAACGCCACGAGCCACGCGCCGCTCGGCGGCGGAACAGGCGTCACGGAGTCGGGATAGGGATGTGTTAGACTAACCCGAAGCGGTCCCGAGCCCGGGCTGAGGGAGGAGAGGCTGACATGCTGCGATTCCGTCGGAATGCCATGATTGTTGCGGCCGCCATGCTGTGCGCTTTCGCTTCCACGGCGGCGCGCGGCCAGACCGAACTCACGGGCGCGCGCCCGCTGGTTCTCGTCGCCGAGATCGATGGCGCGATCGGTCCGGCCACGACGCGCTATATCGAGCAGGCCATCGCCAAGGCCGAAGACCGCATGGCGCAGGCGCTGATCCTGCGGATCGACACGCCGGGCGGCCTCGTGGCTAGTATGCGCGACATCATTTCCGCCGTGCTGGCCTCTAAAGTGCCGATCGTCGGCTATGTCGCTCCGCCGGGCGCGCAGGCGGCGAGCGCAGGCACCTATCTCATGTACGCGACCCATATCGGGGCGATGGCTCAGGGGACGAACATGGGCGCGGCGACGCCCATCCAGATGGGCGGGCTTCCCGGCGCGCCGCCGCAGAAACCTGCCGACCCTTCTGATAAGGAAAAGGATAAGGACAAGCCGCGCACTGCGCCCGAAAACGCCGCCGAGGCGAAGGCCGTAAACGATGCCGTGGCGTTCATCCGCAGCCTCGCGGAATTGCGCGGGCGCAACGCGGAGTGGGCGGAAAAGGCCGTCCGCGAAGCCGCCAGCGTCTCGGCCGATGAGGCGCTGGCCCTGAAGGCCATCGAAATCCGCGCCGACGACATGGACGCGCTTTTGCAGAAGCTCGACGGGCGCACCGTGGAAACCGGGAGCCGCCGGGTGGTCTTGCGGACGGTCAATGCGACGGTCGAGCAGGTCGAGCCGACCACGCTCACGCGCATCCTCGCCGTGCTCACCAATCCGAACATCGCCTTCATCCTGATGCTGGTGGGGATTTACGGCCTGATCTTTGAACTCGCCAGCCCCGGCACGTTCGGCCCCGGCGTCGTGGGCGTGATCTGTCTCGTGCTGGGCCTCTATTCGCTCAACCAATTGCCCATCGACTATGCCGGCCTCATCCTTATCGTGGTCGGCGTGGCTTTCATGGTCGCGGAGGCATTCACGCCGACTTTCGGCATATTGGGGCTGGGCG
>CAZNAH010000173.1:2387-4961 GCA_964570735.1 uncultured Hyphomicrobiaceae bacterium
TCATCTCCTTCATCATCGGCGCGACGCTGCTGATCGACACCGACGTGCCGCAGTACCAGATTTCGTGGGACGTCATCCTCGGCACGGCGGTTGCGAGCGGCGCGCTGCTGGTCTTCGGCCTCGGCTACGCGTGGCGATCCGTGCGCCAGCCTGTCGCGAGCGGGATGCAACGGCTGGCCGGGATGCAGGCGGAAGTTCTCGACTGGGCGGGAAACGAGGGGCACGTCTGGACGGCGGGGGAACGCTGGCGCGCGCGCAGCGATGCCCCCTTGGCGAAGGGCGACATCGTGCGGGTCAAAAGCGTGCATGGGCTCACGCTGTTCGTCACCCGCTCCTAACGGCGAAATGCTTTTTCACAAACGGAGGATTTCATGGATTTCGACTCCACAGCGGCCTTTTGGGGGCCGATCGTCGTCCTCATTCTTTTCGTGCTGGCCTCTTCCATCAAGATCCTCAGGGAGTATGAGCGCGGGGTGATCTTCACGCTCGGGCGCTATACCCACACGACGGGACCCGGCATCATCTTCGTCATCCCGTTCCTCCAGCAGATCGTGCGGACGGACCTCCGCATCTTCGTGGAGGACGTGCCGACCCAGGATGTCATCTCGCGGGATAACGTGTCGGTGAAGGTCAATGCGGTGCTCTATTTCCGCATCGTCGAACCGGACAAGGCGATCATCAACGTCAACGATTTCCGCGCCGCGACGAGCCAGCTCGCTCAGACCACGCTGCGCTCGGTGCTCGGCAAGCATGAACTCGACGAGATGCTGGCCGAGCGCGACAAGCTCAACGCGGATTTGCAGGAAATCCTCGATCGCCAGACGGATTCGTGGGGCATCAAGGTCTCGAACGTCGAGATCAAGCATGTCGATATCGACGAGAGCATGGTGCGCGCCATTGCGCGGCAGGCGGAGGCGGAGCGCATCCGGCGCGCCAAGATCATCATTGCGGAAGGCGAGCAGCAGGCGGCCGAGAAGCTCGTGGAAGCGGGCAACATGCTCGCCGCCGAACCGAGCGCCATGCAGCTCCGCTTCTTCCAGGCGCTTCAGGATGTGGCGAGCGACAAGTCATCGACCATCGTGCTGCCCATTCCGATCGACCTCCTGACGAAGTTCACGAAGGCGTCCTGAACCGCGTCCTCAAAAGCGGCGCGCGATGACGAATTCGGCGGCCGCGGCGAGCATGTCCTCGCGCGGCCTGAAGGGGGCGAGCGCCGCGCGGGCCTGATCGCGCAGATCCGCCAGCATGGCATGGGCTTTTTCGAGGCCGAGCAGCGAGACGAGCGTCGCCTTGCCCGCCTCCTTACACTCTTTCCCTACACGACGCCTTTCCGACCACGCTGGCGTCGCCCTCGGCGTCGAGCAGATCGTCCGCAAGCTGGAACGCTGCGCCGAGGATGCCGCCGAAGCTGCGCAACGCGGTGCGCAGCGCGTCCGGGGCCTGGCCGAGCACGGCGCCCGCCTCGCAGGCGAACAGGATGAGCGCGCCGGTCTTCATGCTTTGCAGGCGGCGGATATCGGCCTCGGTCAGGTGCTGCCCCGGGGCCTGCAAATCGAGCATCTGGCCGCCCGCCATGCCCGCCCCCCCGCTCGCCCGCGCCAGGAGGCGGCAGAGCGTCGCCCGCACCGTAGGATCGGGATGCGTTTCCGGCGAGGCCATGATCTCGAAGGCGGCCGTCAGCAGCGCGTCTCCCGCCAGGATGGCCGTCGCCTCGCCGAAGGCACGGTGGACGGTCGGCCGGCCGCGCCGCAAATCGTCGTCGTCCATGGCGGGCAGATCGTCATGGATGAGCGAATAGCAGTGGATGAATTCGAGCGCGGCGGCTGCGTTCAGCGCGTTGGGGGCGGGCACGCCGAAAAGCCCCGCGCTCTCGATCAAAAGAAAAGGCCGAAGCCTTTTGCCGCCGCCCAGCACGCCATACCTCATGGCTTCCAGAAGGTGCGAAGGCACCGGGCCGAGGCGCGCTTCCGTCAACCAGCCGTCAAGGCTGGTCTCGACAAGTCTTGCATGAGCTTCCAGGCGTTGGCTAAAGGTCATGGGATTTTCGTCGATGACCGTTATGGTCCAGCGGGTGGCGGCAGAATGGTCCATCCGGCCCCTTCGCTCAAGTTCGAGTTTTTATCATGGCAGACGCAATGTCCGAGTCTTCACAGTTTGACAGCGATGCCCGCCGGTCACGCCTCGCGCGGATCAGGGCGCGCCTCGCTGAGACGCTCGACGGGCGTCGCCGGAAAATCTTGCGGTTTGCCGCTTACGGCCTTCTCGGACTGATCGCCGCGCCCTACGTGCTGACGCTTCTCTACACGATCGTCAATCCTCCTTTATCCTTCTATATGCTCCGCCAGGCCGTCGCGGGAGACGGGGCCACATGGGAATGGCGCGATATCGAGGAGATTTCCCCCAATCTGCGCATCCAGGTGGTCGTCTCGGAGGATGCGCGCTTCTGCGAGCATTGGGGGGTTGACTGGCTCGCCGTGCGCGATGCCGTGGAGGACGCCGACGGCGACAGGCCGCGCGGCGCGAGCACCATTTCCATGCAGACCGCCAAGAACAGGTATCTGTGGAACGAGCCGG
>CAZNAH010000174.1:0-4863 GCA_964570735.1 uncultured Hyphomicrobiaceae bacterium
AGGACGACGAAGGGCAGGAGCCGGGACCGGGGCCGGAGAAGAAAGACGGCAAGAACGGCGGCCGCACGCCATCGGCCCTCATTCCGAAAGTTCCGCTGACGCCGCGGTGATGAGCCGCGGCGCATGTCCACGCTAGGGTTCCTTTGGTTCCGGCATTTGCTCCCGAGGGTGCTGCGAGTGGGAAGCAAATGCCGGAACCGGAAAGCTAGACTGAACGGGCGGCCCGCCATGCGGGCCGTTTTTTTCGCGGGGTGAGGATCGTGAAAGGCTGGGCCGGCTATGTGAAAGCCTTGCGGGAGCCGCCGCTCATCCCCGCCGCGATCCTCGGAACATCCTTCATCGGGTTCGGCGCGCTCGCGAGGAGCACGGATTTCGGGCTGGGACCGGCGCTGTTCTCCACGCTCTTCGTTTTCGCCCTGCCCGGGCAGGTGGTGCTCGTCGATCAGCTCTCGCGCGGCCTGCCTCTGCTGAGCATCGCGCTTGCCGTGACGGTGACGGCGGTCCGGCTGCTGCCGATGACGGTCACGCTGATGCCGCAGCTCCGCGGCTTCCGGCGTCCCGTGTGGGTCGATTACCTCGTCTCGCATTTCGTGGCCGTGACGGTCTGGATCGAGAGTATGCGCCGGCTGCCCTTGCTGCCCAGCGTGATGCGGCTGCCGTACTTTCTCGGCATGGCGACCTTGCTGATCGGGGCGAGCGCGGCGGGCACGGTGATCGGCTTCTTCGCGGCCGGGTTTCTGCCGCGCACCTGGGCGGCGGCGCTTCTGTTCCTCACCCCGCTCTATTTCTTCCTGGGGCTGATGTCCGGCGCGCGGCGCTTCGGCGATTACGTGCCCCTGTTCATCGGGTTCGCGCTGGGACCGGTGTTCTTCCTGCTGATGCCGTCCATCGACCTGCTGCTGACCGGGCTGGTCGGCGGCACCGTCACCTTCCTGATCGCGAAGCGGCAGCGGTCGAAGGTTCTGCCTCCGTCCCCCTCGCAGCCATAAGGCGCGGCCATGGACCGCGTCGCAGACATCGCGCAATCGGAAACGTTCTGGCTGTTCGTGACGCTTCTCGTCGCGGGCACGCTGGCCACCCATGTCTGGCGGATGGCGGGCGTGTTCCTGTCGCGCGACCTAAGACCGGACAGTCCGTTCATCGTCTGGGCGAAGGACGTGTCGGTTGCGCTTCTCGCGGGTTTCGTCGGCCGTTTCCTGTTTTTCCCGCCGGAAGCGCTGGTGGAATTTCCGCTGGCGCTGCGCCTGTTCGCCTTCGCAAGCGGCGTGCTCGTCTATTTCCTGAGCGGACGCCAGGTCGTGCTCGGCATCGGCTACGGGCTCGGCGTGCTCGTTCTGGTTCAATGGGCTTTGCGGAGCTAGCCGGTCGGCACGGCGAGAGACTATCGCAAAACGAAAAAGGCCGGCAAAACCGGCCCCCTTCATGCAAGCTCTTGCGTCAGGCTTATGAATAGGTCGCGTAGCGGCGCCATGTCACGACCACCCGGGCGCCGACTTTCGCGCGCTGATACAGGTGGATGACGTCGTCGTTGAACATGCGGATGCAGCCTTTTGAAACTTCCTGACCGATGAGCCAGGGCGCATCCGTTCCGTGGATGCGGTAGAGCGAGCTGCCGAGATAGAGCGCGCGGACGCCCATCGGGTTGCGCGGGTCGCCGCCCGGAACGTAAGCTGGCAGCTTCGGGTTCTCGCGGCGCATTTCAGCCGTCGGCGTCCAGCTCGGATTGACGCGCTTCTGGCTGACAAAGCTCGTGCCGGACCAGCGGGCTTCGTTCTTCGGGATCGCGATGGGATAGCTGATCGCGCGGCCGCGGCCCTCGATGTAGTAGAGGCGGCGGTCGCCGAAGCTCACGACGATCGTGCCCGGCGCATAATTGCCGGGGAACTTCACGGTCTGGCGGCCCGACGTTCCTCCGGAGCTGAACCCTCCGAACAGCTCATCGAAAATGGTCTGCGCATTCGCAGCCGGTGACGTGGCGGCTAACACCAAACCGGCGCAAGCCACTGCGGCAAGTCTTGTCAGTTTCGTCATGATCTTCCCTCCAATCCGATGTGACGATATTTCACGAACAGCCCTGAAGCTTTGCGCCTTCCTCACTTCAGAACATAGACCGGCGCGCCGATATGCACGCGCTCATAAAGATCCTTCACGTCCGCATTGTGCATGCGGAAGCATCCGCTGGACGAAGCGCTGCCGATCGAACCGGGCGCGTTCGTCCCATGAATGCGATATTCCGACCAGCCGAGATAAATGGCTCTCGCGCCGAGCGGGTTCTGCGGGATGCCGCCGCGCACGTGCAGTGGCAAATAGGGATTGCGGCGCCGCATGTTCGCCGTCGGTGTCCAGCCAGGATTCTTAGCTTTGCCTTGCACGAAGGTTTCGCCGAACCATTGCATGCCCTGCTTGCCCACGGCGATGCGGTAGCGAAGCGCGGTGTTGTTGCCAAGCGAATAGTAGAGGCTGCGCTCGGAGGTGTTCACGACGATGGCGCCGAGGGGATAGTTCTCGGAGAGGGCCACGAGTTCGCGCGCATAGGCGCGATCGGCTGCGACGGACGCCGCAAGTCCTATGGCGAAGGCTATGAGGGCAGGTAAAAACCCACCGCGAGCAGCCACGCGTCGCGCTGCGACGCTCTTTCCCGATGTCATCCCGCCAGTCATCCGCAACTCTCTCGATACCTGTGAATAAGGCGCGGCCAGCCGTTCGGCTCCCGTCATCTGCGCAGTCTTTGAGTTTTAGGTTACGACCATATAAACTGCCACTGCTGACAAAAACCCTATCGGTAAGCATCATCGTAGCTTGGCATATCATTTCCTAAAGGATTGTGGCCAAGGCGCCACAAAGTCCTCACATTGGCACACCTCAACGTTGCGCTGAGCCGTCCTTATCACCGTGCGCCAAAACGGCGCGACACCCCATAGCATCAACTGGATCCGAAGAGGCCATGCCAGACTATCTCGAACACCTGACAGCGGCGGAAACCGTCCAAGCCGTCGAAGCCGGTAGCGCCAAGGCTGCCGATATCGCAGCCGCGAACCTCGCCGTCGTGGAGGCGCGTGAACCGGAGGTTCAAGCCTGGCAGTTCCTCGACGCGGACTACGTGCTCAAGCAGGCGCGCGCGGTGGACGGCGCGCATGAAGTGGGGCGCAGCACGGGGCCGCTCGCGGGCGTGCTCGTCGGCATCAAGGATATCATCGACACGCGCGACATGCCGACCGAAAACGGCACGCCGGTTCACGCGGGGCGCAAGACCTGGGACGATGCGGCCTGCGTGGCGGCGCTGCGGGATGCGGGCGCCGTCATCATGGGCAAGACGGTGACGACGGAGCTTGCCTCCTATTCGCCCGGCAAGACGCGCAATCCCCACAACCCGGCGCATACGCCGGGAGGCTCGTCCTCCGGCTCGGCCGCGGCCGTCGCCGCGCATATGTGCCACGCCGCGCTCGGCACGCAGACCAACGGCTCCGTCATCCGTCCGGCCTCGTTCTGCGGCGTCTACGGCTTCAAGCCGAGCTTCGGGCTGATCTCGCGGACGGGCTGCCTTGAGCAGTCGCCGCTGCTCGACACGATCGGCGTGTTCGCCCGCACCATCGAGGACATCGCGATGGTGACGGAAGTCATGACCGCGCATGACGACCGCGACCCGGCCTCGTGGCCCCGCGCGCGCGCCTCCATGCGGGCCATCGCCACGGCGGAGCCGCCGGTCGAGCCGCATTTCGCCTTCGTGAAAACGCCGGTCTGGGACGAATTCATCGAGCCTGAGACGGCGCAGGCGTTCGAGGAACTCGTCACGGCTCTCGGCAGCCGGTGCGAGACGATCGACCTGCCGGACGGGTTCGCGCAGGTCATCGACTGGCACAAGGCGATCATGATCGCGGATATCGCCAAGAATTACGGGCCGCTGCGCGATGCCGCGCCCGACAAGATCAGCGCGCGGCTCTCCGGCATCATCGACGAGGGGTGCGCCGTGACCGCGGTCGATTACAACCGTGCAAAGGATCTCCAGGTGCCGAGCCGGCGCGGCCTTGAGCCCATCTTCGAGAAGTTCAACGCCATCCTCACGCCCGCGAGCCCCGGCCCGGCCCCCGTCGGACTCGACAGCACCGGCAACCCGATCTTCTGCACGATCTGGACATTCTGCGGCGTGCCGGCCATCAGCGTGCCGCTTTTGGAGGTCAACGGGCTGCCGGTCGGCGTGCAGGTCGTCGGCCGGTTCGGCGATGATGCGCGGCTTCTGCGCACGGCGCGATGGCTCATGAGGCATCTTTCAGGCGAACGCTAGACGCACGCCGTTTTGACGCGGTGCGAGCTTCCGGCAAGGCCGGGCAAGCTAATTTCTGTTTGAAAGCGGCTTTAGCCGGGCTTTGGTCACGGTGAAGCCGCTTTTTTCCTTATGGCGCAGTCGCAACCGTGCGGCTTGGGTCAGCGCGCGAAACGAAAAACCAAGGCCAGAACAATGAAAACAGATCAGCCCCGCAAGATTTTTCTCAAAGATTATGCGCCGCCGCCATTTCTGATCGACGAGACGGCGCTCGACATCGCGCTGCACCCGACTGAGACGGTGGTGAAGTCGCGGCTTTCCCTGCGCCCCAATCCCGCCGCGAAGAAGAAAAGCACAAGCCTGCGCCTCGACGGCGAGCATCTTGAACTCCGCTCGGTGGCGCTGAACGGCGAAGTGCTGCCCCCTTCGCGCTACGCCGTGACCGACCAGGATCTCACCATCGACAAGGTGCCGCAGGACGCCTTCACGCTGGAGATCGAGACGGCCTGCAACCCCGAAGCCAACGCCGCGCTGACCGGGCTTTATCTCTCGCGCGGCATCTACTGCACGCAGTGCGAGGCCGAGGGCTTCCGCCGCATCAC
>CAZNAH010000175.1:0-4763 GCA_964570735.1 uncultured Hyphomicrobiaceae bacterium
AGAGGTCGATGCGGTCGAGGAACGGGCCGGAGACGCGCCGCTGATAGTCGGCCTGGCAGCGCGGCGCGCGCCCGCAGGCGCCCTTGCCCAGGCCGCCGGAGCCGCAGCGGCAGGGGTTCATCGCCGCCACGAGCTGGAAGCGCGCCGGATAGCGCACATGGGCGTTGGCCCGGGCCACCATGACCTCGCCGGTCTCGAGCGGCTGGCGCAGGGAATCGAGCGCCTGGGCGCTGAATTCCGGCATTATGTAGCAAACACACCAAGATCGGTGTGAACGCCGCCCCATCCGATGCGGTATGTGTCGGATATGACGATAGAGCGCCCTAACACCGTATCCGGCCTGATCGCCAAGCGCGCCGAGCTGGTGAAGCTGAGAGACCAGCTAGAGAGCGAGGCCCGCAAGGTCACGTGCGATATCGACCACCTAGAGGCCGTGATCGCCCTGTTCGACCCGGCCAACACCCCCGAGGCCGTGAAGCGCTACACGACCAAGCACCGGGCGCAGAAGGGCCACCTGAAGCGGTTCGTGCTGGCCTACCTGCGCGACCACCCCGGCTTCCACACGTCCAAGGCGCTCACTGAGGCATGGATCGCGGATCGGGGCCTACGGGCGGACGATGCGACCTACGTCATCCTGCGCAAGCGCCTGGGCGCCTGTCTGACCGTCCTGCGTACCGACGGGCTGGCGGCCAATGGGCCGATGCTCGGCGAATACAAGACTTGGGGCTTGCCCAACTTCGCGCCCAACTAACCCATTGAGCGGAATCAAGAATCGGGCATAAGTGGCCCGTAGACGCAGACTGGAGGGCTCGATGGTTTAAGGATGCCGCAATTGCGGCAGGGGATTCTATGTCCAAGGCTGACAAGCTCTTTGAGCGAATGAAGCTGAACCCTCTTGGCGGGTTCAGCATTGACCACGTGAAGACGATCTGCGGGCACTACGGCTTGTCCTGCGACCCTCCAAAGCGAGGATCACACTTCACAATTTCCCATAATTCTCAGCAAGATATCCTGACGGTGCCCTCAAAGCGCCCGATTAAGGCTGTGTACATACGGAAGCTCGTAGCCTACATTGAGGCCGTAAGGGCGACCCAAGATGCTGGCAAAAACTCCATATCGAATCGTGATCGAACCTCTGCCTGAAAATGAAGGCGCGGGATTTTTGGCTACGGTTCCCGATCTTCCTGGCTGCATGGCGGACGGGGAAACCGAGGCTGAGGCACTTGCCAACGTTCGTGATGCGATTCAATCGTGGCTTGCTCAGTGCGAAGAAATGGGCCGCTGCGCGCCATCTCCCCAACGCCAATACGCCTAGACGGCTCTCTGCCAATACCCCTTCCACTGACGGCTGACCGGATGCGCCAGCGCCGAGGATGTCGCCAGTAGGAACTGCTCGCCGTTGCTGATGCGGCGATTGTCTTCCCGCCAAGCCATCTCCATCGCGTAGGCCGACAGGTACGGCCCGGCGATGTGGTGGTGCGTGCCGATCTCGGCGCGGCGCAAGCGGGAGAAGAAGCTCTCGGCCATATTCGTCGAGTGCTCGCCGTTGGCGTACTCGACGCTGTGGTTGATGCGCTTCGTGAGGAAGCGGGCTTCCAGGGCGTCCCAATGGCTGGCTTCGTCGGCATGAACGATGGAGCCGTGGGCGACGGTCGCGGCGACGAAGGCGACGCCATCAGCCTCGGTCTTGTGGACCTGAGTCAGGGTCTCGCCGTCCCGCTCGCGGGCGACCACCACGACCTGACGCTCGCCGGTCTGGTGGACCTTCCGACGACGGTCCTTGCGGTCTTCCTTGCGGTTGGCGGGCTTCACGTAGCCGCCGAAGTAGGCGCCATCCACCTCGACCTCGCCGGCCAGCTCAGAGGCCGCCTGTTCGGCCGCCAGGGCTTCCCTGATCTTGTGGGAGAGCACGAAGGCCGTCTTGTACTGGCAGTCCAGATCGCGGCTCAGCTGGAGCGCGCTATGGCCCTTGGCGCCGTTCACGAAGATCGCAATGGCGGCCAGGATATCGCGCAGATCCATTTTCCGGCTGGCGAAGATCGTGCCCGACGTGACGGAGAACTGCGAGCCGCAGCCCTTGCACTTGAAGATGCGGCGAGCGGTGTAGGTGTAGCACTCAAAGCAACCGCACTTGGGGCAAACCGCGTCGCCCTCGGTCGAAGCCCAGCGGATCGAACGGAAGGCGTCAAAGGCCTGGTCCTCGGTCATGCGCATCACCTTCGCCAGCGAAAGGCTGCGAGCGGCTGCGGAGAGGAGGAAGTGCTGGGCCATTTGTCATCAAATCCGATACGTTGATATCGAATATGATGGTGACGCGCATCGTTGTCAACGGCAATTGCATCGAATACGATGATATTCGACGCGAAACCGGAGATGACCATGGACCGCGACTGGACGGCCTACACCAAGGGCCTGCTGCGGGCTGAGATGGCCCGGCGGCAGATCACCTACAAAGGGTTGGTGGAGAAGCTGGGCGCCATCGGCGTTCAGGAGACTGAGGCCAATCTGCGCAACAAGATCAGCAGAGGAAGCTTCACGGCGGCGTTCTTCGTCCAATGCCTCGCCGCAATGGGCGTCACGACGCTTCGCTTGGACGACCTGAAATCGTAGCGCGTACCTGAACTCCGATTGGCTCGGCCTTGAGAATACGATTCCGCCAGCCGCCGACAAATTCTGCGTTCTTCCCGATCCTGGCGGACTCCCAGAGTGGAAATCGAATTTCCAAGTCGCGGTTGTCTGTGGGCGTGAAGATAATCTCCAGTTTCTCCGTATTCAGCTCGAAGCCCGCACCCTCAATGTCGCTGGCTATCCGCGCGGTCAGCTCGCTTGAAGCCCGGACCTCAAGGAACATGAAGAATTCGCCGTAGCGATTCAGCGTCTGTGTGGTCTGGCCATCCCCGAACGTGACGAATGTTGGGATGCGCTCTAAGTCGCGATTATGTTCTGACCAGCGCCGATACCCGACGTCCCCACGAACTCGCTTCAGCTCAAGTTCGACGCCACTCCCGTTGAAGCAAATCAGTGCAATCCGGACGAGCCCCTTATTCGTCAGTTCGTTGCGCTCGAAGATCACCCGTGACAGGAACAATGCGGGCGTGATCCGATCGTGATGCGCCGTCTCCTTGAGAGTGACGCCGCTCGCTGGGGCTTCCTTCTTCCCTTCTTCCCTCGCCTCCCGGGCTTGCTCGATAGCGGTGCTTTCTGAGGCGGGCGCAGGCGGGGGCGCTGGCAGCGGTCGGAAGGTCCGCCAAGCGATCAGGGCCGCCGAAACTATGAGCAGTACGAAGCAGCTCAGCAGGACGCCCCCAAGGATCGCCTCCGGCCAACCCCAGCCCTGATCTTGAAAAGGCTTAAGCGCCTTCACCAAGTACGCGAAGGCGCCGGTCATGATAGTGCCCGCCGCGCCGATGGCCGAGAGAAAGCCTCCCCAGTTTCCAACGCGATTGACGATGTTGTTCTCAAAGGTGCCGAACCATCGCATGGCGCGATCTTTCCCGCACAATGCCCCTCGCGGCAACGCTTGATAGTGGTAGCCTCCCGGACGTGTATCCTCTGGGAGGTGCTTAATGAGGCGGCCGGGCTTCGTAGTCGCAATTGCGCTTGCCTTTTCATTGGCAAGCACTGCCGCTGCACAGGACATCAGACAGTCCGAATACACCCAAACCGAACAGCAGCATTCCGAGAACAAATACGCTGATCGCCAAACCGGGATGACCCTCACGTGCTCTCAGGCCGAGGGCGGCAAGACCGACGCCTACAAGTGCCAGCCCGCCAGGAAGCTTGGCATTGGAGAGCGTGCCTGGAGGTGGATATTTAGGGCTGGTCGCGATCCTATAGCGATCTTCACGTTCTTGCTGCTCGGCGTGGGCGTCTGGCAAGTTGGCATCGCGCAACGCACGGCGCACCGGCAACTCAGGGCCTACATATCCCCTGATTTCTCCAGCATCACGGACGGTAGCAGTCTCACCCCTCCGTCCGATGTTGGCGTTCTGCGCGGTGCGGTGGTTATGAAGAACACGGGGCAGACGCCTGCATATGATGTAGTGACATGGGCCGCGATCGATGTTGCTCGCGTCACGGAAGAGAAATCCTTCGTGATCCCAACGGTGCTGGAGCGTGCCTCCGTTTCCTCTATGGGTCCCGGAGCGACAACGAACCAACGCCGCACATTTCGCGTCCTGACTCCACACGAAATCTCGGAGATCGAGACGAACAAAAGTGCCGTCTACCTGTACGGTCGGTGCCGCTATCGAGACATATTCGGAAAGTTCCACAGGACTGACTTCAAACTGAAGTACAGTGGCGAGTGGCCCCCCAAGGGGACGCCCGTCATGACCTTCTGCGATGACGGCAACGAGGCCGATTAGAACTCCTAGCCCCATGGGGCTTCCCCTTCGTTCAGGGGCATCATGTAGTCACCAGATCGGCGACTTTCGTCACCGTATTTGGTGTGTTTGCTACATAATGCCGCTGAATTCCGGCAGCTCGTCCAGGAACAGCACCCCGTTGTGGGCCAGGCTCACCTCCCCGGGCTTGGCCTTGATCCCGCCGCCGGTGAGCGCGGCCATGCTGGCGGAGTGGTGGGGGCTGCGGAACGGCCGGGCGCGGGTGAGGGCGCCCTTGGCGATCAGGCCTGCCACCGAATGGACCATTGAGGTCTCCAGCAGCTCCTCGGGCGTCAGCGGCGGCAGGAGGCCGGGCAGGCGCTGGGCCATCATCGACTTGCCCGAGCCCGGCGGGCCGCGGAAGAGCAGGTTGTGGCC
>CAZNAH010000176.1:0-4721 GCA_964570735.1 uncultured Hyphomicrobiaceae bacterium
CAAAGCCTGCCGCCAGCCTGACGGGACCTGGAAGCAGCTGGCTTAGTCCAGATTTTTTGGCTCCGCTCCAATCACGCCTGTTACGCAAAAGCCGCGTTGAGCAACGCGGCTTTATTTTTTACAAAATTTAAATGCGGCAGATGGACCGGAGCGCCGTCTCATGCTTTTCAAAGCGCCGCTAAGCCGCAATATTAGGCGGGAAAACAGGTACTGGCTTCATGATCCTGTGGTTGATCTTCGCGTGCTTGGTCCTCAGTGCCGTACTGGCTGTCAGCTATCCGCTGTTCCGCCGGGAAGGTAGGCGCTCGCATGGCGTGGACGACGTGGATGTCTATGCGGCGCAGCTTTCCGACATCGACCGGGATTTGGAGAGGGGCCTGCTGACGCCTCAGGAGGCGGAGGAAACGCGGACCGAGATCGCGCGCAGGCTGCTCAAAGCCCGAAAGGCGCTTTCTGTCGCTGATCGGCCGGCGTCAGGCTCCGGCCCCTCCCGTCCCGGCCTCCTCTACGGATCGGTCGCGGGCTTCGTCTCGCTCGCCAGCCTCGGCCTCTATCTCACATTCGGAAACCCGGACCTTCCCTCATATCCGCTCGCCGCACGGCTTGACGGCCCGGCTGAGGCTCAGTCCATCGACGTTCTGGTCGCGAAGGTCGAGAAGCGGCTCGCCGAAAGGCCGGACGATGGCATGGGCTGGTCCGTCATTGCGCCGGTCTACTTCAAGCAGGGCCGGTTTGACGACTCGGCGGAAGCCTATCGCCGCGCCATCGCGTTGCTGGGAGAGACGCCTGAAAAACTGCTCGGCTTGGGGGAAGCCCTGAGCTACGCCAACAACGGGATCGTTACGGATGACGCTGGCAAAGCCTTTCAAGCCGCGCTGGGCCGCGATCCCTCGTCCGTGCGTGCGCGGTTCTGGCTCGCCCTTCGCGACGAGCAGAACGGGAAGATCGCCGAAGCGAAACGCGCCTATGAGGCGCTTCTGACCGAAAACGTGCCGGAAGCCTGGAAGCGTGTTCTCAATGTCAGGATAGCCGGTCTGGCAAGCCCGTCGGCGGCGAGGCCACAGGCGGGACCCGCTGCCTCGTCCTCCTCCGCTGGCACAGGCGCGCAAGCGACGGACCAGACCGAATTCATCCGATCCATGGTGGCCGGTCTTGCTGGCCGGCTCGAACAGAACGGCTCGGATCTGAATGGCTGGCTGATGCTTGTGCGATCCTATGCCGTTCTGGGAGAGATGGACAAAGCCAAAACCGCCTTTGCATCGGCCAAAGAGAATTTTCAGGACAAACCGGAAGCGATCAAACAGCTCGAAGACCTGGCCCGCTCGCTCGGCCTCGTATCGTGACACCTGGCCATCTGCATCGAGGTGACAGCACACCATGACGCGAAAGCAGAGACGAACCCTTCTCATCCTCGCCGGACTCGCCGTATGCGGCGTCGCTTCCGCGCTGGTTCTTTCCGCGTTGAGCAGCAGGATCGTCTTCTTTCACAGTCCCGCCGAGGTGAAAGCACAGAATGTGTCTCCCGGCACGCGTTTCCGCCTGGGCGGGCTCGTGGCTGAGGGCAGCGTCGAGCGCAGGAGCGACGGGCGCGTCAGCTTCGCTGTCACGGACGGAACCGCGACGATGCCCGTGGTCTATGCGGGCATTCTTCCCGATCTCTTCCGCGAGGGGCAAGGCGTTGTCGCGGAAGGACGCCTCATCGAGGACGGAAGCTTTGCCGCCGACAGCGTTCTTGCCAAACATGATGAAAACTATATGCCGCCCGAAGTCGCCGAAGCCCTGAAAAAGCAAGGCCATTGGCAGCCAAAAGCGGCAGAGAAGCGCTAGCAGGTTCTGGGAGGACACGCACCGTGATCATCGAGACGGGACATTTCGCTCTCATCCTGGCCTTTGTTGTCGCGATCCTACAGGCGGCGTTTCCGTTTGCCGCGCTCTATTCTCGCAACCACGCGCTGTTCGGCCCGGCGATCACTGCCGCTCAGGTCCAGTTCGTGTTTTTGTTGATCTCCTTCCTCGTGCTCATGTGGGCTTACGCGGTCTCGGACTTTTCGGTGCTGAACGTCTACGCGAATTCGCATTCCGCCAAGCCTTTGATCTATAAGCTCTCGGGCGTCTGGGGCAATCATGAAGGCTCCATGCTGCTCTGGGTCCTGATTCTTGCGCTTTTCGGCGCGGCACTCACCGTTTTCGGCTCCAACCTGCCCTACGACCTTCGCGGCACGGTGCTTGGCGTGCAGGGTCTTCTCAGCGCGGTGTTCATCCTCTTCGTGCTGGCGACGTCCAACCCGTTCACGCGCATTCCGAACCCGCCGATCGAGGGGGAAGGGCTGAACCCGATTCTACAGGACGTGGCGCTCGCCATTCACCCGCCGCTGCTTTACATGGGCTATGTCGGTTTCTCGATCGCGTTCTCCTTCGCGATTGCCGCATTGCTGCTCGGGCGGGTCGATTCGGCCTGGGCGCGCTGGGTCCGGCCCTGGACGCTCGCGGCCTGGGGTTTCCTCACGCTCGGCATCGCGATCGGCTCATGGTGGGCCTATTACGAGCTGGGCTGGGGCGGCTGGTGGTTCTGGGATCCGGTCGAGAACGCCTCGTTCATGCCATGGCTCTCGGGAACCGCGCTTCTTCACTCCGCGATCGTGATGGAAAAGCGTGACAGCCTCAAATCCTGGACGATCCTGCTGGCCATCGTGACATTCGCGCTGAGCCTGATGGGCACGTTCCTCGTCCGCTCCGGCGTGCTCACCTCCGTCCACGCCTTCGCGACGGACCCGACGCGCGGCCTGTTCATCCTGATCATCCTCTGTGCTTTCACGGCAGGCTCGCTGATGCTCTATGCGTGGCGCGCCAGCCTCTTACAGCATGGCAACGTCTTCGCGCCGATTTCGCGGGAAGGCAGCCTGATCCTCAATAATCTGTTCCTGACCGCCGCGTGCGGCGTCATCCTCGTGGGTACGCTCTATCCGCTGGCCCTAGAAGCCGTCACGGGCCAGAAAATCTCGGTTGGCGCCCCGTTCTTCAACGCCGCCGCGGTGCCGCTGTTTCTGCCGCTTTTGCTCGCAGCTCCGTTCGGAACGTTCCTCGCCTGGAAGCGCGGCGACCTTGCCGGAGCTGCACAAAGGCTGTTCGCGGCGGCAGGGATCGCGCTTGCCGTTGTGATCGTGTGCGTCGCTGTGACCGAAGGCGGCCCTGTGCTCGCTTTGATCGGGCTTGGCCTCGGGGTCTGGCTGATGGCCGGCGCCGTCTCCGAAGTGGCGTGGCGGGCGAAGGCGTTTTCCGCACCCTGGACTGAAACGCTGAGGCGCCTGAGGAATACGAAGCGCAGCCAGTACGGCGCGATGCTCGGCCATTTCGGGCTCGGCGTGCTCGTCGTCGGCGCCGTCTCCGCCAGCATCTGGAACGTGGAGCGGCTGACGGTCGTCAAGCCGGGCGATGCTGTCGAGATCGCCGGATATCAGGCGATCTTCAAGGGCGTCAGCACCGAGCAGGGCCCCAACTATTCGGAGCTCGTCGGGCGGTTCGAGATCGCCTCAGGCGGTGAGACACTGACGGAGGTTGTCGCGTCCAAACGGCGCTATGACGCGCCGCCGCAAACGACATCCGAAGCCGGCATCTACCCCACGATCCTTGGGGATGTTTATGTCGTGCTCGGCGACCCGGTCGGCGAGGGAAGCTACTCCACCCGCATCTACTTCCATCCCATGGTGCGTTGGATCTGGCTCGGAGCCTTCATCATGTTCGCGGGCGGGCTGATCTCTCTGAGCGATCGGCGGCTCAGGATTGGGGTTCCGCAAGTCATGGGACGGCGGGCCAAAGATCGCGTGGTGCCCGCCGAATGACAGATCATCCCAACCGATCGAAGCGGCTGCTCCGGGCGTGCGCGCTGATGCTTTCTCTGGTGGCATCGGCTCCCGCCTATGCCATCGACCCCACCGAGCGCCTCGCCGACACCGTGCTGGAACAGCGGGCTCGCGAGATTTCCGCGAATCTCCGCTGCCTCGTCTGTCAGAACCAGTCCATCGATGACTCCGACGCGCCGCTCGCTCGCGACCTCCGAGTCGTCGTTCGCGAGCGCCTGAAAGCGGGGGACAGCAACGGCGAAGTCGTCGATTACGTCGTCGGCCGTTATGGCGAGTTCATTCTTCTCAAGCCGCGCTTCGGCTTCCACACCGCACTGCTGTGGATCGCGCCGGTTCTTCTTCTGGCGGCGGGCTTGTTGATTGCCTACGTCTCGCTTTGGTCAAATCGCAGCCGAAACGACGCACGTCGCGCCGAACCGCTGACGCCTGCCGAGCGCGAGCAGTTGGAAATCGCCTTGCGCGAAAGGCAGAAGACTTAACGGTACGGGGGACCGAGAGAGGATTCCGGCGCGGGCCGCGTCGGGCGGCGGACTGGAAGCTCCGTGCTTTGACCGCTGATGGCATCGGATGCCCCGGCGTTCGCGGGATCGGATGATGATGACCGCGGCGCCTGATGCTGCTTCAGGATGGATTTGATCTGCTCCTGAAAGGCTTTTGTATTGAGCGGGCTGGTTTCGCCGCTCCCCGGTGGCAGGGCATTTGTGGGGGTGGCGCTATAGTCTTGCGGCTCAAGGCTTGAGCGGCGGGCAGGTCCCGTCGAGGCCGGCTCCTGCGTCGGAGCCCAGCCGGAGCCGATACGGGGTCCACGGCTCAGACTTTCCAGCCGCTCGACATCCTGCTCCATCTTCCGGATCGTAAACG
>CAZNAH010000177.1:0-4541 GCA_964570735.1 uncultured Hyphomicrobiaceae bacterium
CCCGTATCGTCGCCGCCGATGTGAGCGCCCCAGCCGGCGCGACCATTCCGCCCGACATCGGGATCGAGCCCGCCCCGTCCAACCAGCAGACGCTCATCAGCATCTCCGGCCTGCCTGCCGGCGCGCGCCTCAACAGCGGCGTGGATGCCGGCGGCGGCAACTGGCTGCTGCCGCCCCGGCGGCTGAGGGGCTTGACGCTCACATTGCCGGGCGACGTGTCCGGCCCGGTGCCCATCGAGGTGCAGCTTCTCGACAGCAATGTGCGCACGCCGCTGTCCGACAAGCACAGTTTCAAGGTTGAGGTCGCGGCGGCAGAGATAACGCCTCCGCCCGCTGCTACACCCGCCGCAACGCCCGCTCCGGCACCGGCACCCGCACCTTCGGCGGCACCTCAGCAGCTTGCGGCCCTGCCCCAGCAGCCCGGAAGTTTCAATACACAGACCGTGCCCGCTGCTGCGGCGCAAGCGGCCTTGCCCGGTGCGGCGACGGATGCGCGCGTGCAGGCCGCGTTGCCGGGCGGATCGAGCGAGGGCGCCATGCCGGAACCTGAAATTCAGGATTTGATCCGGGAGGGAAACCGGCACATGCGCGAGGGCGATATCCTGCGTGCGCGGGAATTCTTCGAGAAGGCCGCCAAATCAGGCCACGGCGAAGCCGCGCTCGCAATGGGCCGCTCCTACGATCCGAGCTATTTCGAGCGGCTTGAAAACAAGACGGGCGAGCCCGACCCGGCCAAAGCATTCGAATGGTATCGCGAGGCGATGAACGCCGGCCTCGACCGGGCGGCGCAGGTTCGCATCGAAAACCTGAGGCAGTGGCTGAACCGCTGACGGCGGCCGCCACGCCTCGTTTCAGATCCGCTCGCCAGGCGGGGATTCGACCGGATAGCGCGCCGGTTCCGGCCATTCGAGGTAGCCATACTCGAAGCCGGCCCAGGCGATCAGCCCCGCGAGCACAAGAATGATGGTCATATTCCGGCGCACCGGGATCGAATAGACCATCATCCAGAACAGCGTGATGCCGAGCAGAAGCAATCCGATCCAGATCGCAAGCTCCGTGTAATTGTAAACAAAATCGCGCAAAGCGTTGTAGACGTCATCCCAAGTCATTGTGCGGCCTCGCTTCCCCTGCGTTACGCCCAACCACAGTCGTGGCCGAGCTTATAGCGGAAGTTGCGGGCCGGTGACAGAGCAGGGTGACCCAGCACCCGAAAAAGCGGCGGGTTTCGTAAATCCCGGCGGCCGGGTCAGCCCTCAAGCCCGAACGCCCGGGTCAGCAGGAACAGCGCGCAGCCTACGCTCGCCCCCACAAGCGTGCCGCTCATGCGGATGTATTGCAGGTCGCTGCCCACCGCCAGTTCGATCCGGTCGGTCAAGGTGCGCGTGTCCCAGTTTCGCACGATGTCCGCCATGACCGCCGTGATTTCCCCGCGCCGCAGGACGAGTGCGAGCGCGATGCGTTCCGCCGCGGCATCGAGATGGGCGATCATCGCCTCGTCGCGGGCAAGGGTATGACCGATGGACGAGATGGCGGCTTCCGTCGCGCGCCTCAGGGCGGGGGAGGGCTTCTGAAGGTCGGCGAGCGCGGATCGCGTGGCTTCCCCCCAGATCGAGGCGAGCCAGGCGCGCAGGTCCGCATTGTCCATCAGCCGCGCCTTCGCCTCGTTGATCTGCGCGCGGCGCTCGGGCGATTCGCCAAGCTCGGTGAAGAATTGCTCCATCGACGCGCGGAGCTTATGCCTCGCTTCGCCGTCCGGGTCTTTCAGGTCCTGGAAAAGCTCCGACAGCGCATCGAGCATCGCCGTCGCGATATGCCGGTCGAGACCTTTCGGAACCCACCAGCGGCTGCGCTCGCGCACGAGCGTATGGACGCGCGGCTTGTTCTCCTCCAGCCAGATCAGGCCCTGCTCGACCAGCGCATCGAACAGCGCGTTTGCCTCACGGGTGCGGAAGAAGGCCCGGAGCAGGCGCGCGAGCGCCGGCGCCATGTCCGTGTCCCGGATCGTGCTGTTCAGGGCTTCGCTTGCGAAACGGCGCCATTGAGGGTCTTCGGCGGCACGGATCACCGCCGGAATGACCGCGACGGCCCAGTCCGCGATGGCGCCAGCGGTTGCCGGCGAGGCCAGCCACCGGGCGAGGGCCTGCCCAAGCCTCGCCTCGCGCAGTTTGCGGATGACCAGGGCACGGGTCAGGAAATTCTGCTCGACGAAGCGGCTCAGCGCCTGCCCCAACCGCTCCTTGTTGGCGGGGATGATCGCGGTGTGCGGGATCGGCAGCCCGAGGGGCCTGCGGAACAGCGCGGTCACCGCGAACCAGTCCGCAAGCCCTCCAACGAGGCCCGCTTCCGCGCCCGCGCGGATCAGGTGGGTTGCAAAGCCCGGCTCCGGCACGAGGAAACTGCCCGCATAGACCGCTCCCATCACGCCGAGCAGCCCCGTCGCCATCATCCGGTTGCGCCGCAGCATTCTGCGCCGCACTTCGTCCGGGGGAAGGGGACTGGCCTTCCGCTCGTCATCTCTGTCCAGCGGGGCCGTCTCCGGTTGCCGCACCATTCTACGAAGGCTCCTTTCTGCGCGAACGGCGGCCGGAACACGCCGCAGACCATCCAATTCCGGCGGTCGCAAATTTTGTCCTGATCGTCCGCATCGCTGGTTCTGCGCTCAAGCTTTTCGGTGTAGAGTGCCCTCAACCCGCGAACGGTCCGTCCGGCCACCCTGCTGCGCGGGCCGTCACCGTATTGTCCTGTCCTGCTCGCTGGAGGAAAAGAATGATTCGATTGAAAAACGCTTTGCTGTTGCTGGCGGCCCTAGCGCTGTTTGCGCCGCTGAGCGATGCGCGCGCAGACGCGCTCGCGGATATCAAGGCGAAAGGTGAACTGGTGGTCGGCTCGAAGGCCGATTATGTGCCCTACGGCTATCGCGACAGCTCGGGCGCGATCGTCGGCATCGAGCCGGATCTGGCGGCTGACATCGCAGAGCGGCTCGGCGTGAAGGTGAAGGTCGAGCCGGTGCTGTCGTCGAACCGCATGCAGTTCCTTCAGCAGGGCAAGATCGACCTCATCATCGCGACGATGAACTACACCGATGAGCGCGCCAAGGTCGTCGGCTTCGTCGAGCCGGCCTATTACGCGTCGGGCGTCGGTGCGCTCGTCAACAAGAAGGCGGGCGTCAAGAAGGCCGCCGATCTCGAAGGCAAGCCGGTTTGCGCGATCCAGGGCGCTTTCTACAATGCCGAGATCCAGGAGAAGTTCGTGAAGCAGAACCTGGTCGCGTTCAAGGGCGTGCCCGAGGCCGAGCAGGCGCTGATCAACGGCCAGTGCGTCGCCTTCGTCTATGGCGACACGCTGCTGCTTCCGACGCCGAAATTCGAAGCCGAGAAGTGGAAGGATTTCGAGTTCGTTGCGATCCCGGAAATCAAGCCCGCTCCCTGGGGCATCGCAGTGAAGCTCGAAGAGAAGGACGGCGCGTTCGCGAAGGCCGTCTCCGACGCGATCAAGGATTGGCACAAGAGCGGCAAGCTGGTCGAGCTTGAGAAGAAGTGGCTCGGCGCCAACACGCAATGGCTGCTGGACGCCCACGCGAAAGCGAAATAACTTTTTCAAGCATGAGAAAAGCGGGACGGTGACTCCCGCTTTTTTTTTCTATCGGCATGTCCGGGCATGACCCTTGCAGTGCATTTCTTGGTTTCGGTTCGGTAAAACCGTGTAGGGAGTACCAAGACGTGAGCGCCATCACGCGGCTTTTCGCCTTCGCCTTTTTCGCCATTGTCCTTGCCGGCAGCGCTTCGGCGGACCTTCTCGACACCATCAAGCAGAGGGGCAAACTCATCGTCGCGGTGAAGACGGACTACCCTCCGTGGGGTTCGCAGGAACCGGACGGCAGTTTCAAGGGCATGGAAATCGAGCTGGCGAAGGACATCGCGCGGCGCCTCGGCGTCGAACTCGAACTCGTACCGGCGTTCTCGTCGAACCGCATTCAACTCCTGGACGAAGGGAAGGCCGATGTCATTCTCGCCACCTTCAGCGTCACGGAGGAACGGAAGAAGCTCGTCTACTTCATCGAGCCGAGTTACTACGCGGCGATGGTCGGCATCATCACGAGGACCAACTCAGGTATCGGCGGCGAGGCGAGCCTCAAGGGCCGCAAGATCTGCGCGGTCGCGGGCAATTATTCCAACAAGACGGTCGAGGGCTTCGTCGGCCAGCCGCTCATCGAATATAAAACCCTGACGGAAGCGCAGGACAAGCTGCGCGCGGGCGAATGCGACGGGGTGAACTTCGACGATGTCGTGCTCCTCTATCAGTTGAAGTCCGAGGAGGAGAAGTGGAAGGACTACGACATCGCGCTTCTCCTGACCGTGGACCCGGCGCCATGGGGGCTTGCCGTCAAGCTCGATGAGAAGGACGGGCGTTTTGCGCAGTTCCTGTCCGATACGGTGAAGGATTGGCATCGCCGCAACACGCTGCTCGCGCTGGAAAAGACGTGGGTCGGCGAGAACAGCATGGCTTTGCAGTGGCTGTCCGATCGCGTGAAGAAGGCCGTG
>CAZNAH010000178.1:0-4517 GCA_964570735.1 uncultured Hyphomicrobiaceae bacterium
TAAGGACTCCATCTACTCAAGAGTTGGAGCCTCCGACAATCCCGGGGCGGTTCAGTCCGCCAGCACGAACTTGCCATTGCCGATGCCGAGAAGGGCTACGCCTGGACGTGCTCCAGATCGCGTTTGAGATCGGCGGCAAATGTCTTCTGGAACGCGCCATTGCCGCTTCTGGGGTCAACCGCCCGATAGACGATGCGGCTGCGCTTGTCATCGAGCCGCTTTGGATCGGCGTCCGGGTAGGATTGCCTCATGGCGGCCCTGTCCTCCCGGTCGAGGCTTTCCAGATAGCGGATGGCATCAATAGGCACGAGCTGGGCGGGCCGCGCCTGTTCCTTGCCAAGCGGCTTCGGGCTCATGTTCAGCACGCGCCGCTCGCAAAGCTTTGCGATCTCGTCGAGCGTCTGGGTGGCAAGCCGTGTGGTCCCGTCCACCATGCGCATGATGCTGTTGAAGGCGGAGAAGTCGTCTTCGACCGCCTCGTAGCGGGCGGCCATGGCCTGGATGTCTTTGAGCGTGACGGGCTCGATCACGGCGACGTCGCGCAAGGCAATGGGAGTTTTGCGATTGATAAGTATGGTCTTGGTCATCATGCATTTCCTTTCTATCAATTAGAACAAAAAACGAACATCATACAGGAAAATAGTCCTGGAATGCAAATTTGGTAACTGAACTGGCTCAGAACCGACCGGCGTCTGATCCCAAACGTAAGGCATTGCGCTGTCCTGCGCTGCTTGAGGTCCAGCGCAGAGTAAGCACTTGCGTACCCCCGTAATCCCCGTATGCACCCCCGCGAACTTGCCAACTCAAAGGAACTGGACTATACTAGTCCTTTGGTGTTTCACGAAGGATCATTTGAGGCGATGAGCGAGAAGGTCTGGAGCGTGGCGGAGGCCAAGGCCCGCCTGTCCGAAATCCTGAGGCGCGCCCGCGAGGAAGGCCCGCAGCGCATTGGGTCTAAGCAGCCCTATGTCGTCCTCACCCAGGAGGAATGGGAGAAACTGAAGAAACCCGAGCCGCATCTCGGCCGCTGGCTGATCGAGCATTTTAAAGGGAAAGGCGAGTTGCCGCTGCCGGACCGCCATGAGCCGGACCGGGCCACGCCCTTCGCAGGCTTCAAAGAGCGATGAGCGGGTATCTCATCGACACGAATGTTATCTCGGAGCTGACCAGGCCGAAACCGAATAAGGGCGTGCTCGCCTTCCTTACCGAACAACAGGCTCCCTTCGTCTCGATCATCACGGTCCACGAGCTCATCTATGGCATCGAGCGGCTGGAGGACGGTTCCAAGCGCCAGGCTGCGCTTCGCAGCACTATTGACGAATTCCTCTCGACCTTCGCCGAACGCATCCTGCCGGCAAACGAACCCGTCGCCCGGGCGGCCGGCCTCATCCGCGCCAAGGCCCACAAGCAGGGCCACACCGCCCATCTCGCCGACGCGTTGATCGCCGGCACGGCGCTGGTGCACGGCCTCACCGTGGCGACCCGGAATGTCGGGGATTTCGAGGGGCTGGGGGTGCCGATAAGCGATCCGTGGGGCGTCGCTTAAGCTGGACAAGCGCGGCGTCCGTCTTGTAGCGAAAACTGACCACGAAAAGGAGTTCGAGGCCGTCAGCTTAGGGCCATTCTCGGTCACCGCTTCTCAGAAACGATGATGTCTGAGATTGAGTCGGCGTCACGCTCATGTCGGCTGGGCCTCCCACGCCGGGGGTATCCAACAGGGGCGCGCAGCGGGCCCCTTTGGCAAGGGTGTGGTACTACCACACACACCTTGCTACCATCGCGAACGGGGCCAATGGGCGGAGGGCCTAGAACAGGCTGCTGCATCTACGGGTCAGGTGAACCGCCATGCATCTCAATGCTGTTCCGGTCCTGGTCCCAGGTTTCGTATTCCATAATTCGCGGTCATCGTTCGTGTGCTTCGGGTCACGGCGTTCACGATGCGCTTGGCCGTTCTTGATTGTCCGTATTCCTCGTCACGCCGCACGCGGCTCCTGGTCATTCTCCTAAGGCGAAAGTCGCCTCAAACGCGAGGCCGCAGAACCGGGCATGATAGCGCGGATCAACACGGGTGGCCGAGCGACTGTCGGCACGGCGGCGCTAGGATCATAGCGCTAGCCCTAGCCGCTTCATCCCCCGCTCGACGGTCATGCGCGAGACGCCGAGCGCTTGCGCGATGTCGGCTTTCGAGCGGCCCTGCTGGTGCATAGCGCTATGGGCGGCGGCGGCGATGTCGTCAGCCGAGAGCCTGGGCGGCCGCCCGAGCCGCTTGCCCCTGCGCCGCGCCGCCTCGATGCCCTCGACGGTGGTCTCGACGATGATGTCGCGTTGGAATTCGGCGACCGCGCTGAACAGGTGGAAGGTGAGCTTGCCGCCGGGCGTCGTGGTGTTGATGCCCTCGCTCAGCGAACAGAAATGCACGCCGTCCTTCTGGAAGCGCACCAGGAGATCGGCAAGATGGAGAACCGAGCGGCCTAGCCGGTCGAGCCTCAAGACGACGACGGTGTCGCCAGGCTTCGCTTCCGCGAGCAGCGCATCGAGCCCGGGCCGGGTGGCCTTCGCACCCGAGACGCCACGGTCCTCGAAGATCAGATCGCAGCCCATGGCTTCGAGCGCGTCGCGCTGCATGCGGAGTTTCTGGTCCTTGGTGGAGACGCGGGCATAGCCGAGTTTTCGGCCTGTGCTGTCGAGTGAGGGCCAGACGCTTATAGCCGCCTCCGCCAACGGCAAGCTGCAATTTCATATGTTCTGCGCGCTCGCCGAATTCGAGCGGGCGCTGATCTCCGAGCGCACCCGGGCGGGGCTGGAGGCGGCAAGGCGCAAGGGGGCGGTGCTGGGCCGGCCCGCTGCCTTAAGCCCCGGCCAGATCGCCTACGCGCTGGCCGAGATCGAGGCGAAGCGGGCGAGCGTAGCGGACCTGGCCGCGCGGTTCCGCGTGCACAAGCGCACGCTGGGCCGGACGCTGCGGAAAGCCCGCATTGAGCTGGAAATAGACTAAAAACAGCGGTATGTTTCAGTCGTCGAACAGGTGAGGCCGGACATTCTGGGCTTGATGAAAAAACCTGCTCGATATGGAGCATCCCCTCGCGCAGGGAATAGAAAATCATGTGGGAGCCTTGCGGATACTGGCCAGGCCGGACCTGAACTCGGCGGCGGACCGGCCGAGATAGGGGAAGTCGGCCAGAAGGCCGAAGATGCGTGGAAGGCTTCATGATAGGCTTCGGCCTGAGCCGCACCATGCCGGTCATGGGTATGGATGTAGATGTCTTCGAGGGATTGGGCGGCGGCGCGGGAGAGAATGTAGTCAGCCATTCTCTCTCGAAGCGATTGTTGCGAGCGCGGCGGCCTTCACGTCCTCCATGGTGCGGCCCTCACGCGGGCCGTCGGCGGCCCGGTTCAGGGCCGCTGTCATGCGCGCGAGTTGCTCGTCGCGCGGCAGGGCCTGCCAGCGGCGGATCTCCTCGGGGCTCGGCGTTGCCGAGGGCATGACATCGTCCATGACGCGGCTTTTATCCATCGGTTAAATATACACGATTTTCGTCTCCCATGCCAGGGATGTTATCGTTCCGGCTCCCGGCCTTGGCTGCGGCCGGGGCTGGAGCGCCTAGACCGCAACGCTTTCAGCCTCTCCTGCGGCGATGGCGTTTGCGGGGCTTGCGGGCGGTTGCGGGCCGGCCGCTCCGCTTTGGCGCGGGCGAACGGCTCCCGGAGCACGGCCTTGGCATCGGGGGCGAGTAGCGTTGTCTGCGCGCGGTCCTGCCGGAGGTCGCGCAGCAGGCCCGCATGGCGTTGCCGCGCCTCGACGATGCGGCGCTGCAGGGCCCGGCGCTCCTCAAGCTGGGCGAAGATGAGCGCCTCGCGCTGCGCCCGGTCGCGGAGGAGCCCGGCATAGGCTGCGCGTTCGTTCTCCAGCCTGATCCGGGAAGCCTCGCCCGACAAGGCTTGCCAGAGGCCGGGGATGCCGGATTTGAGGCGTGCGGCGCGGGCCTTCGTCTCGGTCTCCCATCGCGTTGTCTGGGCCGCATCGAGCTTGGCGCGCTCCTGGGCGTGCTGCTCGGCCATCGCCTTGCGCTTCGCCTCCAGGGGCTCCAGCGCCCGGCGCTTGCGGTGCTCCGCTTCCGCCCCATGGCGGTCGAAGGTCTGGCGCATGGCTTGGGCCTGACGCGCTTTGGCGTCTTCGACGGACGGGAACGCTTCCGGCGGGCCGAGCTTGGCCGCGATCTCCTTCGCCTTCTTGCCGGTGTAGCGGGCTATCGAAAGCACCTCGCCCTCGGGGCTGACGGCAACATGGCCGCGCCGGTCGCCCTTGGCGAGGAGAAAGCCGCGTTCGGACAGGGCTTTCTCGAAAGCGGCCTTCGAGTCGGATGCGGCCCAGCACGCCTGCATCAGGGCTTTGAGGTGGCTTGCGTGGCCGCCCATGCGCTTGGCCTGCTGCCATTCGGCGAGCGAGAAATTGCGCGGGTCCTTCTCTTTGCTGTTCACAAGGCCCTTGGGCATCTGCCAGCCCTGTTCGAGATAGA
>CAZNAH010000179.1:0-4169 GCA_964570735.1 uncultured Hyphomicrobiaceae bacterium
CGGTCCGCGTGCGCTTCCCGACTGATGAGGAATGGATCGACCGCCAGAAGAAGCGAAAGGTCATCGTGAGGCAACTGGGGCGTGGCGTATCGGAGACCACGATCCCCGACTCGGCAGAATCTGACGCCGCCATGCTCGCCAAGATCCGCGTGCCGGAGGAGAACGCTCCCGAGGTCGATGCCTTCGAGGCCAGCCGCATCATCGAGCAGTTGAGTCAGGCCGATGTCGATGACGTGGTCCAGATGGGTGACGCCTTCCGGGTGACGCTGCGCGTGCTCGGCGGCACCGTCAGCCACACGCTGCGAATGCCTTCCGCCAAGGACGCCTTCGAGTACCGCCGCGGCTTCGCGCGAGTGCTCGATCTGCCCTACAACCGGCAAGAGTTGATCATCAACCTGGTCCCGGCGGCTACGCTCTTCAAGAAGCTGCTCGAATCCTCCGAAGGCTACTCGGGCGAGGTGCCTATCATCCACCAAGCCGTCGCGGTCAAAGCCGCGATCGACGCTCTGGACGGCGCATTCCAGGAGACCGGCGGCCCAAACTGACTCACCGGGAGTGGCCTGAGCGGCCCTCCCTGCGGTTCCTGATTCATTGGGCGCTCCGCCGCGACGAACTCTGCGATCCGGGCCTCTGCCCGGACGCGCCCGACGATGGCGGCCGCTGCGACCACTGCCCGCTGGACAAGCTGGATGCCGCACAATCCTCTGAGGCGGGTCTGTTGCTGCGGCGCGCGCTCGATCTCCGGGCGGCGCTGAAGCTGGGCGTCCGGATCGGCCTCGACGAGATCCGGGCCGACGAGTTTCGGGCGCTGGTGGTGCTGGAAGAAGAGCGCGACAGGCTGGATCGCGAGCAGCTACGCGGATCGGGGAACCCCGGTGCCACCTGAACCCCGTAAGACGCCCTTCTTCTTATATATATATTCCCGTTGCGGATCAGCTTCGAGTTTGCCGGGCAACTGGACTGATTCCACGATCTGCGAGTTCTGCGGTGGCGATTGCTCTGTCTATCCACTCGTGCTACCTGTTGGACATGTTTTCACGTCTGACGCTGTTAGCCATGGTTGGTGCGGCATCCATCCTTTCGGGGCAGACGCCTTATGAGCGACTTGTGGCAACGGCCAAACTCTGGGCGTATGTCAAGTACTTCCATCCGAGCGTCACGGAAGACCCGCGGGCCTGGGATGCCGCCTTCGAGAGCGCCGCACAGCGAGTCCTGGCTGCGGAGACGAGTGCCGAGTTTGCGGTGGCAATTGCCGGCATGCTGGCAGCGCTGAAGGACCCGGCAACACGGGTGGCCGCCCCAGGGGACCGCTCCGAGTCGCCTGCCGCGGTGCCCCGGTTCGAGACGCACGATGGCGTCACGGTCGTCACATTTCCGACCGGGGACCCGGACGGGGCGCAGCGGGCCAGGCAAACGATGCCCAACCAACTGAGCGGTAAGGGAGCCGTGGTCTTCGATCTGCGCGGGGTCCGTGGCTCCATGCTGCCGTCGGCGCTGCCGGTTTCGAAGGCGTGTCGCGGACCCGCCATGGCGAGGCGCACTCATTTCGGGTATGAGTCTGAGACGCGCGGCGGCACCGGCGGCTACCGTTCGACGTGGACGATTGAGGACGGCCGCCTGCTGACGCCATCAAAAGGTGGCATACGCCCCGTCTTTCTGGTCGATCGTGCAACCACGATTCCGTTGGTCGCGCTAGCCTTTCAGAATTGCGGGGAAGGCGCGATCGTCTCGGAAGCGCCGCTACAAATGTCTCAGGTGGCTCTCCCGCCAGTTCCGGTCATTCCAGGTATGGAAGCGTTCGTGCGAAACTTCGAGTTTGTTTATCCGGATGGCACGACGGGGCTGGCGGCGAACGCGGTGGTGGAACAGCGTGGGGAGGAAGCGCTGCGCCTGTCGATAGAGATGGCCCGGTCGGGCAAATTTCCGGAACCCGCCGGACGCCGCAAGGGGATCCTAGCGCCGGCGCGATTCGCCGAAGAAGCATACAGCGAGGAACTCTATCCGGCAGCACCGCGCCGCATGCTCGCGGCTGCGCGGATCTGGGCCATTTTCCACTATTTTTACCCCTACCGCCATCTGTTTCGTAAGGATTGGGATGAAGTCCTGGCCCAGTTCCTGCCGATCATGGCGCAGGCCAAGGACGCGCGTGCCTATCACTTGGCGGTCGCGCAGATGGTCGCACAAATACGCGACTCGCACTGCAATGTCATCAGTCGCGAGTTGAACCGCTTCTATCTCTTCGGCGGGCCGTCGCCGCCGCTCGAGTTGCGCTGGATCGAAGAGCAGCCGGTCGTGACGCGCGTCTTCGACGGCAGCGCCGGCGTGCAACCTGGAGACGTATTGGTGCGGATCGACGGTGAGCCTTACCGGCAGCGGGCAGATTTCCTCGCCCGCCATGTCGCCGCATCGACGCCGCAGTCGCTTTGGACGCGGGTGTTGAGTTGGGTGCTGAGCGGTCCGGAAGGCTCGACAGTGCGCTTGGCGCTTCGTGGAGCGGACGGAGTCGAGCGCGAGGTCGCGCTTACCAGATCCAAGGACAATAATCGCTTGAGGCATCCCTCTCGAATCGGCGAGGCGGTGCGGTTGCTTCGCCCTCGCATCGGATACGTCGACCTGGAACAACTGACGAACGACGCAGTCGACGCCATGTTCTGGAAACTGGCCGACACCGACGCCATCATCATGGACATGCGCGGATATCCGCAAGGGACTGCCTGGAGCATCGCACCGCGGCTGGCGGAAGCGCCCGGGAAGGTGTCCGCTGTCTTCCGCGTCGACCTAGTAAGCGCTTGGGGCAGGACCGGCACGCTCGTCACCGAGTCTCGCATCCCCGTGACCGACAAGGCGCGTTATGCGGGTAGGACAGTTATGCTGATCGATGACCGCGCAATCAGTCAATCGGAGCATAGCGGGCTCATGTACAAGGCGGCGAACGGCACAGTGTTTATCGGCAGTGCGACCGCCGGAGCGGTCGGCGACACGACTGAGATGCTGGCTCCGGGCGGGATCCTGATCGGTTTCAGCGGAGCCGACCAGCGCTGGCCGGACGGGCGTCAACTGCAGCAGATCGGGCTCTTGCCCGATATCGAGGCGAAACCCACGATAGCGGGCATTCGCGCAGGCCGCGACGAGGTGTTGGAGAAGGCCGTCGAGTACCTGGAGCGCACGGTGAAACGTCCATAGTTCGCGACGATCGCTGCAATGAAGACCTGACTCCAGCCGCGCGTGTTCCACTCCTGTACCGGCGGTCCGATGGAGCGCAGGTATTCGCCTAAGGCTTTAGGCTTGTGACTCCCCAATAAGTTGATCGCGTGTCCTGAGCCGGTACCACTTTACCTGGAAACGATCCCAGGTCTGATTCTGGGAGTGAGGTCCGAGACCTCTGCCCGAGTGTGTGCTGTTGGCGACTCCGCTCGGTCGTGTATCACCCTGACAAACCCAGCTTCAGCTTCTCATGCCTTCCGATACCAGGCTCGAACTGACGATTGAGGTCGATGCCAACCGCGCGAACGCCTCCATCAAGAGCGTCAACGCGAGCCTGTCCAGCATGGAGGCGTCGGCGGTGAAGACCGCCCGAGGCGCGGCCCAGGGAATCGACGGCATGACCGCCGCCATGGCGAAGGGCGCCACCGCAGGGAACCTGCTGGCCGATGCCATCCAGAGCGCCCTCACCTGGGCCAAGGAGTTCACCGTCGGCTCGGTCATGATGGCGGCCGAGAACGCCAAAGCCGAAGCCTCGCTCAAGGCGCTGGCCAACGCCCACGGCGTGGGCGCGGCTGCGGCGGCCAGGCAGGTGGCGGCCATCGAAGAGATCGGCTTCGAGTACACCGAAGCCGCGCACGCTGTCGAGCGGCTGATCGTGGCTGATTTGGAACTGTCGAAGGCGCAGGGGCTGGCGAAACTCGCCAAGGACGCGGCGGCGGTCCAGAACATCGCCGCCGGCGAGGCCCTCGAATCCATCGTGATGGCCATCGAGTCGGGCGCCTCGCGTGGCCTGCGCACGCTGGGGTTGTTCGTCGACTTCCAGAAGAAAGCTCAGATCGCCCAGCTTCAACTCGGACGCGCCCTGACAGAAATCGAGGAGAAGCAACTCCGCTACAACGCGGTCATCCGCGAAGGCGCGAAGATCCAGGGCGCCCACGCGGCGGCTTCTCAGACAGTTGAGGGAC
>CAZNAH010000180.1:0-3572 GCA_964570735.1 uncultured Hyphomicrobiaceae bacterium
AAGGACTCCATCTACTCAAGAGTTGGAGCCTCCGACAATCCCGGGGCGGTTCAATCCGCGCGATGAGCATTTCGGGCAGGTCCGCGTAAGTCTTCACCTTACGGTAGATCGCGGACACCCTATCCGAAGGCACCGCGATGATCTTTTCGTCACCGCCCGCCTCGTCTTCCATGAACATCACACCCACCGCGCGGCAATTGCAGACCGCGCCGGGAATGATCGGGCGGTGATTGGCGATCAGTACGTCGATCGGGTCGCCGTCCGCCGATAAGGTGTGCGGAATGAAGCCGTAATTGCCGGGATAGCGCATCGCGGTATAAAGCATCCGGTCCACGAACAGCGTTCCCGAAGCCTTGTCCATCTCATATTTGAGAGGCTCGCCGCCGATCGGAACTTCGACAATCACATTGATATCGTCGGGCGGATTGAGACCGATGGGAATCGCATCGATGCGCATGAGATTTCCTTGTTTTCCTGGCTGTCCTGTGCTGGAAGATGGCCTCTGAGCGGCCCTTCACCCGACCGAGAGCGCGCCGCGCCGCAAGATAATCGCGTTAACGCCAAGCCTCCGAGCCGGACCTGCTTAGAGTTTCACGCCAACTCACGCAAGCGAAACCCGTTGCCGGCATTCTGCGTGCAGAAGCGGGCCGGAACGGTGCGTCAGCTTCGGGCTTTGCTCTGAGCGTTCGAGCAAGGGTTGCGCCGCTCGCCGCACGTTGAGAGGTTCGTGATGGTTGCCACGATACGGCCCATGGTCGCGCTTTTCCTGTCCGCCGCCATAGTCTTGTGCGGGAACGGGCTAGAGACCGTGCTGCTCCCGTTGCGCGCCGAGATTGAGGGGTTCACGCGGCTTGAAATCGGTCTGATTGGATCGGCTTACTGGCTTGGGATCACCGTGGGCTGCATCCTGTGCCCGCGCATCATCGCGCGCGTGGGGCCGCCGCGCGCCTTCACCGTGTTCACCGCGGTTGCCACCGTGTCGCCCCTGCTCGAAGCCATCTGGCAATATCCGGCCTTCTGGTGGTTCCTGCGAGCACTGACCGGCGTTTGCTTCGCCGGCATCCTCACGGTCCTCGAAAGCTGGCTGAACAGCACCGCGACGAACGACACGCGCGGCCGCGTGCTCTCCGCTTATACGATCACCAATTTCGGGGTCATCATCATCGGCCAGCAGCTCATCAATCTCGCGAGCCCTGCGGGATTCGAGCTGTTCACGGTTTCCGCGATCCTGTTTTCTCTCGCGGCCGTTCCCCTGGCGCTGACGCTGAGCCAGCCGCCCACCGCGCCGCGCCAGGTCAAGCCCCGTCCGCTCTGGCTCTACCGCATTTCCCCCGCCGCGGTCATCGGATGTGTGGGCGCGGGCCTTGCGAACGGCGCGTTCTGGGCGCTTGGGCCGGTTTATGCGACGGCCAGCGGCCTGCCCGTTTCGCTGGTGGCATTCTTCATGACGTTCACTGTGCTCGGCGGCGCGCTCGCCCAATGGCCGGTCGGAAAGTGGTCCGACACGCAGGACAGGCGCCGCGTTCTGATGGCGATCACCCTCGGGGCCGGCGCGATCGGACTGCTGCTGTTCCTGCTTTCGGGGGCGCCGCCCACCGTGAAACTGCTGCTGGGTTTCGCCTTCGGGGCCTGCGCGCTGCCGGTCTACTGGATTTCCGTCGCGCACGCGAATGACTATGTGACGGCCTCGGAATCCGTCGAGGTGAGCAGCAATCTGCTGCTCATTTTTGCCGCCTCGGCCATCGCCGGGCCTGTGCTGGGTTCAGCCTTTTCGAGCGGTCTCGGCGTTGGCGGGCTGTTTTTATACACCGCGCTAATTCATATGCTGGTGGCCGGGCTCGTTTATCTGCGCATGCGAGCCAGGGCGCCCGTCCCTGCCGAACAGAAGGACGCCTATGTGGCCGTGCCGACGAAATCGTCGGTGCAGGTTTTCGAGCTTGATCCCCGTTCCACGCCAACCGGTGACGCAGCCGCCGAACCGGGCGGGAGCGGGCCTTCGCTGTTGGCAAGTCCCGCAGGACCCGATGTCGCCCCAAGCGGCGAACGCGACGGCGACCGGAAGCCCTGATGCCCCCGCACGTGCGGGAATTCCGCAGTCACGCCGCGGCGGAGTGGCCTTCCAGCCTCTGCGCGATGGCGTCGAGCGCAGCCTGCGCCCGTGAGCCATCCGGTCCGCCCGCCTGAGCCATGTCGGGGCGGCCGCCGCCGCCCTGCCCGCCCATCGCTTGCGCCGCCGTGCGCGCGAGCTCGACGGCGTTGTGATCCTTGACGAGATCCTCCGTGACGCCGACCACGACGCCCGCCTTGCCGTCCTCGCTGATGCCCACGATCGCCACGATGCCGGAGCCAATGCGTTTCTTGCCTTCATCGGCAAGGCTGCGCAAATCCTTGGGCTGGATGCCGTGAACCGTGCGCGCGAAAAGCTTGAGATCGCCGACCATGCGGATGGCGTCCGCGCCGTCGGCCGGGCCCGAGGAGGCTCCGCCTTGCAGGGCCAGCTTCTTGCGCGCCTCGGTCAGCTCCCGTTCGAGCTTGCGGCGTTCCTCCATGAGCTGCGCCACGCGGGCGGGCAGTTCCGCCGGACGCACCCGAAGCGCATCGGCCGCTTCGCGTAGCGCCGCATCGCTCTCGCTCAGATAAGCCCGGGCCGTATTCCCGGTCAGCGCCTCGATGCGCCGCACGCCCGCCGCGACCGCCCCCTCGCCGATGATCTTCACGAGCCCGATCTGCCCCGTCGCGGACACATGAGTGCCGCCGCACAGTTCGATGGAGAAGGTCTTGCCCGCTTTTTCGCCCGAGAGCGCGGTGCCCATCGAGACGACCCGCACCTCCTCGCCATATTTCTCGCCGAAAAGGGCCATCGCGCCCGACGCAATCGCGTCATCGACCGCCATCAGGCGGGTCACGACAGGAGCATTCTGGAGGACGATGGCATTCGCCAGATCCTCGACGGCGGCCAGTTCGTCGCGCGTCATCGGTTTGGGATGCGAATAATCGAAGCGCAGCTTGTCCGGATCGACGAGCGAGCCCTTCTGGGCAACATGGGTGCCGAGCGTCTCGCGCAGGGCCTCGTGCAGGAGATGCGTCGCCGAATGGTTCGCGCGGATTGCGGTGCGCCGCACTTGATCCACGCGCAACTCCACCGCATCGCCGACCTTGAGCGGACCTTTTTCCACCCGTCCGAAATGCGCATAAAGCTTGCCGAGCTTTTTCTGCGTGTCTGAAACCTGGAACGAGACGCCTTTTGCGCCGCGGATCACGCCCTTGTCGCCGACCTGGCCGCCGGACTCGCCATAAAATGGCGTCTGGTTGACGATGACCGCCCCTTCCTCGCCCGCCTTCAGCTGTTTGACGGACTTGCCCGCCTTGATGAGTGCGACAACCTCGCCCTCGGCGGCTTCCGTCTCATAGCCCAGGAACTCGGTCGGGCCGAATTTGTCGAGGGTCTCGAACCAGATCTTCTCGGTCGCCGCCTCGCCCGAGCCGGACCACGCCTTGCGGGCCTCCTCGCGCTGGCGCTGCATGGCCGCGTTGAAGGCAGGCAAATCGACCGAAATCCCGCGGGGTTTGAG
>CAZNAH010000180.1:3607-4108 GCA_964570735.1 uncultured Hyphomicrobiaceae bacterium
GCGGGAAACCGTAAGTGTCGTAGAGTTTGAAGGCGACTTCCCCCGGGAGCACGCCGCCCTCGGCAAGCCCGGCCGACGCCTCGTCGAGCAGGGACAGCCCGCGGGCGAGCGTGCGGCGGAAACGCACTTCCTCGATTTGCAGCGTTTCGGCGATCAGCGAGGCGCCGCGAACGAGTTCGGGATAAGCCTGACCCATCTCGCGGACGAGCACCGGCACGAGGCGATACAGCAGCGGCTCCTGCGCGCCGAGCAGATGCGCATGGCGCATGGCGCGCCGCATGATCCGGCGCAGGACGTAGCCGCGGCCCTCGTTCGACGGCAGCACGCCATCCGCGATGAGGAAGCTCGACGCGCGGAGATGGTCGGCGATGACGCGATGGCTTGCCTTGCGCGCGCCCTCCGCCTTGACGCCGGTCGCCTCGACGGAAGCGCGGATCAGCGTCCTGAACAGGTCCGTCTCGTAATTGTCGTGCACGCCCTGCAACACGGCCGTCATGCGTT
>CAZNAH010000181.1:0-4008 GCA_964570735.1 uncultured Hyphomicrobiaceae bacterium
GGGCAGTGGGGGTTGAAGTATCCGCAGGAGGCGTGACAGCTGGCCGCGCTCGGCCAGGGCGGGCCCAAGATGTCGTTTGTCGCCCAAACAGCTCTCTGCGTAGGCACCGGCTTGCGCACTTCAGTTCCCTGTAATCCTGAGTGCGCTGACCGCCTTTCCGATCCAGCTCCATGAGCCACGACCAGAACTTCAAGAACCTGATCCTCGACTACGCGGCGCAGGCGCTCGCGTTCTTCGCCGCCGCGGAGGCCGGGGGCCTCACCCGTGAGCCGGTGCGCATCACCCCGATCCGCCAGGAGCAGTTACAGGAGCGCCTCGGCGAGCGCTTCCGCGAGCTCGACATCCCGCTGCTCGTCGAGTGGCCCGACGGCCGGCGCGCAGCGCTGCTCTTCGTCATCGAGGAAGAATCCGACCCCCGGCGCTTTTCCATCCATCGCCTCGCCCACTACTGCCTGGATTTGTCCGAACTGCTCGACACCGAGCGCGTCGTGCCGGCAGTGATCTTCCTGCGCGGCGGGGATTACCGGCGTGAACTCACCCTGGGCGGGGACCGCTTTACGTACCTCCACTTCCACTACCTCGCCTGCAACCTGAGCGAGCTGCCCTGGGAGCGCTACCGCGACAGCGACAATCTGGTGGCCCGGCTGAACCTGCCCAATATGCGCTACAGCCCGGCCGAGAAGGTCGAAGTCTACGCCGCAGCGGTGCGCGGGCTGCTCACGCTGGAACCCGATCCCGAGCGGCAACTCAAGTATGTGGACTTCATCGACATCTATACGGGGCTTGATGATAATGAACGCCAGCAATACCGCGAGCGGTATCCGAACGAGGTTGAAACCATGAGCAGTTTCGCAGAACGCTTCCGTCAGGAGGGGATGCAACAAGGGATGCAGCAAGGGATACAGCGGGGTATGCAGCAGGCGGAAAAGACCGTGCTTTTACGTCAGTTGCGGCAAAAGTTTGGCGAGGTGCCGCTGGAGGCGCGGCGGCGCATCGAGGCGGCCGATGCCGAGACCCTGCTCGAGTGGCTCGACCGCGTGCTCAGCGCCTCGCGTATCGAGGACGTGCTGCGATAAGGCGTCTGCCGCTCCCTGACCGGCGGGTTGTGATCGCCCTCCCCAACTCATTGCGCGCCGCGAGCGGCGCGCTGTTCGCCCTCTTGTAACTCACTGATCTGCCGTCAGAGTGCGGTCGGAAGCCGACCGCCCTCGTGGGCATCGGCGTGGCTTATTTCGCTGGAGCTAGAGCTGGAGCCGGAGCGGGTGTGGCCGGAGCGCTCTTGAAGAGGATGTTGTCCTTGTTCTTCTCGAGGGTTTTCGCACCGATGCCCGGGACTTTCTCGAGGCTTGCGAGGTCCTTGAACGGGCCATGGGCCTTGCGGTACTCAACGAGTGTGGCGGCCTTGGCCGGACCGATGCCGTTGAGCGCCGCGGCGATGGTTTGGGCATCGGCGGTAACGCACCGCGCAAACAGCGAGAGGCTAATCGCGACGCGTGCACAGGGCGTTTAACAGCGTTAGCTTTCTACCCAAGTAAAAAGTCTTTCGCCCCAAAGGCCAATCGCGATACCCCAGCAACCAGACTACCCCAAGCTGAACTGCACGACCTCGAAGCCCATGGTTCGCGCGGCGTTGGCCATGACCACATCCGCTGTCGCAAGGGATTCGATCCCGGCGTGGCGCGCGACTGCCAGATGCAAGGCATCGAGGGTGCGCAGGGGATGCTCTGGATAGCGCGTTATCAGGTTGGCTGCATCCTCGTAGCGCTCATCCTCAACGGGGTAAAGCTGCAGCCAGCCTCGAGCGAGATCGTCCAGAAAGGCGGCGAAAAGGACAGATTCCAGTTCCGCATCAAATTCGCCCATGCGACGCCGTCGACTCAATAGAGAGCGCATCTCGGTGCGCGTCAGGTTGCTGACGACCGCCACGTCCAATCCCTGCAGATAGCTTACGAAGGCGTCCGAGTCAGGTTCGTTGAGATACCACTTCGCAACGGCGCTGGTATCGAGGTAAGCCCTGCTTTCAACGCTCATCGCGTTCCGAGCGGATCAGCGCTGACGAGCAAGATCGCAGCTGGGGCATACGGCATCGGAGTTCGGCGTGGTCTGGCCTGTTCCGCCGCCCGGAGACCGGCAGAACCCGCGCGATGGGGCGCCCCCGGCGACTGATGATCAACTCCCCAGCGCCCTCCACGAGTTCGTCGAGTCGACCCACCACGGCGCGAAGTTCCCTGACGTTGATTTCTTTCATATTACGTCGCCCGGCTTGTGCCACATTGTTTTGAATTGATGCACAATGCTACTACGGTTTGGCCGTCTCAAACAACTCTAAAAACCTGAAGTCCAAATTTGTCGCGGAGTAAGGGCATCAATTTTGCAAACCCAATACAACGGCGGGTTAGCTCGCCCAACAAACGTGACCTTCGATTAACTTGAAGTGTAATGGGTTGGCACGATCCGGTAGTTCTGACGGATCACGACCATCCGAAATCACCACACCGATCCATTCCCCCCATGAGCCACGACCAGAACTTCAAGAACCTGATCCTCGACTACGCGGCGCAGGCGCTCGCGTTCTTCGCCGCCGCGGAGGCCGGGGGCCTCACCCGTGAGCCGGTGCGCATCACCCCGATCCGCCAGGAGCAGTTACAGGAGCGCCTCGGCGAGCGCTTCCGCGAGCTCGACATCCCGCTGCTCGTCGAGTGGCCCGACGGCCGGCGCGCAGCGCTGCTCTTCGTCATCGAGGAAGAATCCGACCCCCGGCGCTTTTCCATCCATCGCCTCGCCCACTACTGCCTGGATTTGTCCGAACTGCTCGACACCGAGCGCGTCGTGCCGGCAGTGATCTTCCTGCGCGGCGGGGATTACCGGCGTGAACTCACCCTGGGCGGGGACCGCTTTACGTACCTCCACTTCCACTACCTCGCCTGCAACCTGAGCGAGCTGCCCTGGGAGCGCTACCGCGACAGCGACAATCTGGTGGCCCGGCTGAACCTGCCCAATATGCGCTACAGCCCGGCCGAGAAGGTCGAAGTCTACGCCGCAGCGGTGCGCGGGCTGCTCACGCTGGAACCCGATCCCGAGCGGCAACTCAAGTATGTGGACTTCATCGACATCTATACGGGGCTTGATGATAATGAACGCCAGCAATACCGCGAGCGGTATCCGAACGAGGTTGAAACCATGAGCAGTTTCGCAGAACGCTTCCGTCAGGAGGGGATGCAACAAGG
Source organism: uncultured Hyphomicrobiaceae bacterium (assembly GCA_964570735.1). Taxonomy (GTDB): domain Bacteria; phylum Pseudomonadota; class Alphaproteobacteria; order Rhizobiales; family Rhodomicrobiaceae; genus CAZNAH01. Next base: position 3,228 of record CAZNAH010000181.1, read on the forward strand.
GATGCAGCAAGGGATACAGCGGGGTATGCAGCAGGCGGAAAAGACCGTGCTTTTACGTCAGTTGCGGCAAAAGTTTGGCGAGGTGCCGCTGGAGGCGCGGCGGCGCATCGAGGCGGCCGATGCCGAGACCCTGCTCGAGTGGCTCGACCGCGTGCTCAGCGCCTCGCGTATCGAGGACGTGCTGCGATAAGGCGTCTGCCGCTCCCTGACCGGCGGGTTGTGATCGCCCTCCCCAACTCATTGCGCGCCGCGAGCGGCGCGCTGTTCGCCCTCTTGTAACTCACTGATCTGCCGTCAGAGTGCGGTCGGAAGCCGACCGCCCTCGTGGGCATCGGCGTGGCTTATTTCGCTGGAGCTAGAGCTGGAGCCGGAGCGGGTGTGGCCGGAGCGCTCTTGAAGAGGATGTTGTCCTTGTTCTTCTCGAGGGTTTTCGCACCGATGCCCGGGACTTTCTCGAGGCTTGCGAGGTCCTTGAACGGGCCATGGGCCTTGCGGTACTCAACGAGTGTGGCGGCCTTGGCCGGACCGATGCCGTTGAGCGCCGCGGCGATGGTTTGGGCATCGGCGGTGTTGATGTCCACTGGGGCGGCAAAGGCCGTGCCGGAGAATGTGAGCCAGAGGCCAAACGAAGTGGCAAGAAGTCCTTTCTTCATGGAGCGTTTCCTTTCAGTTGTGGGTTGAGAGTTTTTTGCTGCGCGGTTGAGCCACAGGTCCCAAAACACCGGCGGTAACGCACCGCGCAAGCAGTCGGAGGTTAATCGCTACCGCAGGCATCTGGCCT
>CAZNAH010000182.1:0-3964 GCA_964570735.1 uncultured Hyphomicrobiaceae bacterium
GACCACGCGGCCGTGCTGGACTGCCGGAAGAACCACGCGCTGCTGATCCGTTTCACTTAGCTCGAAATACAACGGTAAACGCACGAGCCGGGCGGCGATGCGCTCGGTCTCAAGCATCGCCGAGCCCAAGCGGCCGAGATGCTTTCCGGCCGGCGAATCGTGCAGGGGCACATAGTGGAAAACGGCGGAGATGCCCTGGCGGCGCAAATGGTCGATCAGCGCATTACGCTCCTCTTCGCTGCGGGCCACCAGCGCGAACAAATGCCCATTGATTTCGCAGGTCTCGGGAATGCGCTGCAGGGCGAACCAGCCGGCCGCCTCGCCTGGCGCCAAGTCGCGCCGATAGTTCTCCCAAAGCGCCCGCCGCCGGGCGGTTATGGCGGCCGCCTGTTCGAGTTGCCCCCAGAGAAAGGCGGCCGTCAGTTCGCTGGCAACGTAGGAGGAGCCCAGATCGACCCAGGTGTATTTGTCCGTCAGACCGGCCAGAAAGCGTTCGCGGTCGGTGCCCTTCTGGCGCAGGATGGCGGCGCGCTCCGCCCACTCCGCGCGATTGACGAGCAAGGCGCCGCCCTCGCCGCTGATGATGTTCTTGGTTTCGTGGAAACTGAGGCAGGCGAGGTCGCCGAAACTACCCAAGGGGCGCCCCCTGTAGCTTGCACCCAGCGCATGGGCGGCATCTTCGAGCAGGACGAGGCCATGCCGGTCGGCGATGGCGCGCAAGGCCGCCATCTCGCAGGCGCAGCCGCCGTAATGGACGGCGACGATGGCGCGCGTTTTCGGGGTGATCGCCGCTTCGACCAAGCGCTCGTCGAGGTTGAAGGTATCCGGGCGGATATCGACGAACACCGGGACGGCGCCGCGCAGCGCGAAGGCGCTGGCGGTGGTGACGAAGGTGAAGGAGGGCAGGATCACCTCGTCGCCGGCGGAAAGATCGAGCAGCAGGGCGGCGAGCTCGAGCGCCGCCGTGCCCGAGGGCGTGAGCAGGGCGCGGGCGCTGCCGTGGTGCGCGGCGAGCCATGCCTCGCATTGCCGCGTGAATTGGCCATCGCCGGAGAGCTGGCCGCCCATCACGGCCTGGGCGATATGGAAAAGCTCTTTGCCGGCGACGAAGGGTTTGCCGAAGGGAATGACGGAGGCGGGTTCTTGTTTCATGTCGCGCGGCCGAGAATCGCGAAGGCCTTGTAGCCCAGGTGGCGTTGGTAGAGCCGTTCCGGCGTCAATTCTTCCGGCGCGGCAAGCCGTTCGCCGGTCAGCGAGCAGAAAGCGTCGGCGACGAGCGGCCAAGGCTTGGCGAGGATGCGGTTGAGCTCGGTGATATAGGTGTCGAGCAAGAGCGGCCGCAGGCCGGCGGCCCGGGCGGCGCGGGCGAGCGTTTTCGGCGTGAAATGGTTCCAGTGACCAGAGCAGAAGTTGTGATTGGCGGGGCCTTCGATTTGCAGCAGCAGACTGTCGAAGTTGGGCGTCTGGATGGCGATGAGGCCGCCTTCGTTTAGATAGCGGGCCACTTCGGACAGGAAAGCAACCGGATCGGCCATGTGTTCGAGCACGTCGAGCAGCGCGATCGCGTCGAACCTGCCAAGCCGCTCAGGAGTGAAATCGTCGGGAAACGCGCCGTAATGAACCTTGAGCCCCGCTTCGGCATGGGCTGCCGCGTAAGCCGCGTTGATCTCGACGCCCTCGGCGGCGATGCCCGCTTCGCGGGCGGCGGTTAGCACCGCCCCCGAGCCTGCGCCGATATCGAGCACCCTGCTGGGGCGGCCCGCGCAATCCTCCAGACGGGAAAAGATGTAATGCGCTCTTTCATGCTCCAGCGCGCGCCAGGCGGGATGTTGGACCAAGGCAAGGCGCATGGCGGCTGTTTCGTCGCGGCGGTAACGTGCGCGATCGGCCGCGCTGGGCGCGATCTGCAAGGTAAAGACGAAGCCGCAGGCGGGACAGCGGGCGTGATCCAACGAACGCACGCTAAACGAGATGTGCGCCTCGTTTCCGCATAACGGGCAAGCGCCGGCTGGCGTGCGCTGAAGATGCGGCAGCTCATCTTCCAGATGGGCGATCGTCCGGGTTTCTTGCGAGCGAAAGGCTGCTAGCGCCGGATCGAGGGCTGCACGCAGGTCGGGGCGTAAGGCAAGATCGAATGCGGCCTTGTTTGTGGCGCCGAAGTGGTGCCCGGTCATGACCGTTCTGGCATGCGTGGCATGAGGGCCGTCATTGATGGGCTCCAAACGCACTGTTGTCATTGGAAGTGACCATGGCGATACATGTCAACCATTTCCGGAGGTATGCCCCAGTCCAAGGCGCCGATACGGTCGTGCAGTCGTTCCAGATCGTCCCGCCATGCTTGGATCAATTGCTCGGTGACGCGCGGGGTCGAGGCGGAATAACCATGCTGATAGGCGGCGCTGAGCCAATGCCGGACGGTTTTGTCGATTGCCGTCCGGCGATCCAGCGCGCGAATGGGCTCGCGTTCGGGAGCAAATTGTACGATCCGTTCATCGACGGGCATGTCCTGGAGCATTGAGACGATCAGCGAGGAGATCACCGGGGACAGGTGGAAGCCATCCCGCTTCGTGCCGCTGACGACCAACAAATTCGCGAGAGAGGTCTTGCCGATCAGTGGATAGCCATCGAGACTGACCGGACGCCAACCGACATTAATGCGCTGGATATCGGCATTGTAAAAACGGTCGCTGATTTGCTGGCGAGCTGCCTTGAGGAGGTCGGCGACGTCGATGAGGCGGGGGGAATGGCGTGGCTCGGGAGAGATAAGATTGGTCGCGCCAATCAAGACATGATCGTTGGGGCCGTCTGGGTCAGTGAAATAGGGTACCGCATAGATTCCGCAGGCCAGCCCGCGGTTGGGGGTGCGGATGCAATGGCTCAAGGCGTGACGGGAACTGCTTAGTTCGATCGAGACGCCAACGCCATGAAATATTTTCTGGATGACGTTTCCAAGGCCGGCAGATTCGATCAAACGAGTGAGGGATGCGCCGACGGCGAGCACATATCGGTCGCCCTCGATCCGCTCTCCTGTCTGGGTGGTCAGCCCCGAGATTTTTGCGTTTTGTTCGTGCAGGCTAGTAATGGAGGTGTCGAGAAAAGCGACTTTGGGCTGCCTGGTAAGTACCGCGTCCAGCTTCTCCATCATCAAACGCGGATTGAACCATCCTTCGTTGGGCAAATAGATGGCGCGGAGCGCCCGACGGCGGGGATCCGGCTGATAGTTTGGTATGTCTGCGGGGGCGATCTGTTCGAAAGGCTCGTCGAAATCCTTGAGTGCCTGAAGAATGGCGTCGAAATTTTCGTCGTCGAGTCCGTCGGCCGCGGCATTGTCGATGACGTAGGTGCCAAGCGCCACGCAGCCGCCGCCGCGGAACCCTTGGCATCGCGAGCAGCCATGCGGCAGGCAGGACCCGGCGGCGGCGATGATTTCTTCTTCGAATTTCGGCCACATGCGCGTGGCCAAGTGGCTCAACTCGAAGCGAAATAGATCGACATCGCTCGTCAGGCTGCCTGCCTCGATTTCGCCGAAGGAATTGAGCATGGCGCCGGCAGCGAGCGTCGCCGACCCTGAGCGTTGGCTGGGCCCGATGATGACGATTTCTTCGGCCGGGTTTGTCTGACAAAGCCGAAAGGCGATGGTCTGGGCGATGATGCCATTGCCGACGATGACGGTGCGCATCGTTCATTCCTTTGTGATATAGACGAGTCCGGGGTAGCTGGCGGTTCTCTGCAAGCGATGCGGAACGTGGCCGAGGATATGCTCGCCGTAGACCCGCCCTTCGGCTGGAATTGCCGCCTTGCCAAGCTGCCAGCAGGCGATGATGCCGCCTGGAACCAGTCTGGGCCAAACGGCCTGCCAGGCGTCCAGCGTCGGCTGGTAAGCATTCAGGTCGAGGAAAACGAGCGACAGGAACTCGTGGGGGCGCGCGGCGAGAAAATCGGGCAGCGTATGCCTGCAGTCGCC
>CAZNAH010000183.1:0-1370 GCA_964570735.1 uncultured Hyphomicrobiaceae bacterium
CGTTCATCGGCCTGTTCGGCACGGTCTGGGGCATCATGAACAGCTTCACGGCCATCGCCGCGCAGAAGGATACGAGCCTCGCCGTGGTCGCCCCGGGCATCGCGGAAGCGCTGTTCGCGACCGCGCTGGGCCTCGTCGCGGCGATCCCCGCCGTCGTCGCCTACAACCAGGTTTCCGGGTCCATCGCGCGGGCAGCCGAACGCATCAACCTTGCGATAGCCGCGCTGGCGGCCGAGATCGCGCGCGATGCGGCGCGAACGGGAGGACGCTGACCATGGCGATGAAGCTTGCCGGAGACGGCAGCGACGGCGAGGACGACCTCGCGCCGATGGCCGAGATCAACGTTACGCCCTTCGTGGATGTGATGCTCGTGCTGCTTATCATCTTCATGGTCGCCGCGCCGCTGATGATCGCCGGGGTGCCCGTGAACCTGCCGCAGACCGCAGCCGCCCGCCAGAACCCGCCGCAGAAGCCTCTGGTCGTGACGGTCAGCCCGGAAGAGGGGCTTTACATCCGCGACGAGCCGGTCGCGCGGGATGCCCTCGTCGCGCGCCTCGCCGAACTGCGTGAAGCCGAGGGCGACGCGGTCGCCTATGTGCGCGCGGATCGGGCGATCCCCTATGGCGACGTCATGGCCGTACTCGGCGATGTCGCAGCCGCAGGCTATGCCCGCATCTCGCTCCTCTCGCAGCCGAAGCCCGAATAGCGCCGCGAACGCGCAGGCGGCCAAAAACCGCCATCCTGTGACGGGCATCACATCAGGCTGCCGGCGTTCGCTCTACTCCTCACTCCCGCAGGCGATGCGCGACAGGCGCTCGCCACATCACAGCGGGGCACGCGCCCCGGCAAAGGGAGAAGACATCCATGTTGAACTATGCACCTCGCGCGGACGAGGAACTTTGGCCCTGCGCCATCGCGCCCGAACCGAACCGCCCCGGCACGATGGCCGCACACAGCACGCTGCGCAGCCTCACCGCCATGATCCGGGATGCGTTGGAGCGGCGCCAGGCGATCGCCGAGCTTGAGGGCTTGGACGACCGGCTGCTCAAGGATATGGGTCTGGCTCGTGGCGAAATTCGCCATGCCGTATCCGGCGAGCGGATCGCCTCCGGTTCGAGAGCGACTAAGGAGGACCGACAATGAAGCCGACACGCTCATACGCCGCAAACGCCGCCACGGTGGACATGCTGCCGGCCGATGTCACCGCAAGCGCTCGGCCCGGCGATGCGGCCCGTGTCCGCATTGGCTCAATCGACCTGCTGCGCGGGCTCGTCATGGTGCTTATGGCGCTCGACCACACCCGCGATTTCGTGGCGGGCAGTGGCATGAACCCGCGCAACGTGACAGACCCAGCGCTGTTCCTGACACGA
>CAZNAH010000183.1:1380-2207 GCA_964570735.1 uncultured Hyphomicrobiaceae bacterium
CACCCATTACTGCGCGCCGGTGTTCATCTTTCTCGCCGGGCTCTCCGCCTACCTTTACGGGGCTCAGGGCCGCAGCACGGGCGAAGTCAGCCGCTTTCTCATGACGCGCGGGTTCTGGCTGATCGTGCTGGAGTTCACGCTCGTCCGGCTGGGATGGACCTTCAGCCTGGATACGAACTTCTTCATGATGCAGGTGATCTGGGTCATCGGCGTCTCCATGGTGATCATGGCCGGGCTTGTTTATCTGCCGCATGTGGCCGTGGCGGCCTTCGGGCTGACGCTGATCGCCGGGCACAACCTCATCGACGGCATCCGCGCGGAGGATTTCGGCTCGGCGGGATGGGTCTGGACGATCCTGCATCAGCCAGCCTTTCTGCAACTCGGGCCGGAGACGAAACTGTTCGCGCTCTACCCGCTCATCCCCTGGGTCGGCGTGATGGCGGCCGGCTATGCCCTTGGCCCGATTTTCCAGCGCGATGCCGAAACCCGCCGCCGCTGGCTCACGGGGCTGGGCGCGGCCATCACGGTGGGCTTCGTGGCCTTGCGCGCGACGAACCTGTACGGCGACCCGCAGCCCTGGACCGCGCAGGAGGGTGCGCTCGCAACGGTGCTCTCGTTCCTCAACTGCGAGAAATATCCCCCATCCCTGCTTTATCTGATGATGACGCTCGGGCCGGCGCTGATGCTTCTCGCGGCATTCGAGACCGTGCGGGGCCGGATCGCGGACTGGATCACGACATTCGGGCGCGTGCCGCTTCTCTATTACGTGGCGCACCTTTTCGTCATCCATACGCTTGCCATCCTGCTTGCAGCCCTGTCCGGCGTCG
>CAZNAH010000183.1:2217-3949 GCA_964570735.1 uncultured Hyphomicrobiaceae bacterium
ATCTCTCGTGGCTGTTCGGCGCGTTCCCCTCGGACAAGCCGGCCGGTTACGGGCTCAGCCTTCCCGGCGTCTATGCCGCGTGGCTGCTCGTGCTGCTCATTCTCTATCCCCTGTGCCGCTGGCTCGCGGGCATGAAGCAGCGCAGCCGGGCATGGTGGTGGAGCTATCTCTGAACACTGGCCCGCGCCTCACATGAGACGCGGGCTTCCCCTATCGACAGGCGGCGCGGGTTGGACTTAGATGGAGGCCGCGCGTTCCGAATGACGGGTTAAACGAGATGGATGTCGCCGATCTCCGCGTTTTCGAGGCTGTCGCCCGGCTTGGCGGCATGAACCGGGCCGCGGCGGAACTCAACACGGTGCAGTCCAATGTGACCGCGCGCATCCGCTGCCTTGAGGAGGCGATCGGCACGCCGCTGTTCCATCGCAGCAGCCGGGGCACCGCGCTGACGGATGCGGGCCGGCGGCTTCTGCCCTATGCCGAGCGCATCGCATCCCTCATCGCGGAAGCCAAGCGCGCGGCGGCGGATGACGGCGTGCCGCGCGGCCCTCTCGTGATCGGCACGCTGGAGACGACCGCGGCGCTGCGCCTGTCGCCGGTGCTGTCCTCCTACATGGCCGCTCATCCGCAGGTGGACGTGACCCTGAAAACCGGCACGAGTTGCGAACTCGTCGGCAGCGTGCTCGCCCGCGAGGTCGATGGGGCCTTCGTCTGCGGGCCGGTCGATCATCCCGATCTCGCGGAAGAGACGGTGTTCGAGGAAGACCTCGCGCTTTTGAGCGCCCCGTCGGCACGCTCGCTCGACGAGGCCCTCAGCGGCGCTGATCTGCGCGTCATCGTTCTGCGAGTCGGCTGCTCCTACCGGCTGATCCTCGAAGCGATGCTCGCGCGGCGGGGCATCGTCGGCATCCGCGTGATGGAGTTCGGCACGCTCGAATCCATCATCGCTTGCGTGAGCGCGGGGCTGGGCGTCACGCTGCTCCCGCGTGCGCTGGCGGGCCGCGTGTGGGAGGAAGGCCGTGTCGCGGTCCATCGCCTGCCCGGACGCGAGGGCCGCGTCGAGACCGTCTTCATCCGCCGCCGCGACGGCTTCGTCTCCAGCGCGCTCGATGCTTTCCTGCGCAAGGCGCGGCCGGAACTCATGCGCCGCGCGGCGGAGTAACTTATCTCGCTGCTAGATAACCCGTATCATATCTAATCGTTATCGCGCATGGCAGCGCGCGATTAATCTCGGCTCATCCCGCGCACAGATGGAGGCCGATCCAATGATGACGCTCTACTGGTCCCCCGCTTCGCCCTACGCCCGGAAAGTCCGCACGGTCGTCCATGAGAAGGGGCTTGCGCCTCTCATCACCGATATTGTGCTGGACCCGTTCCAGAACGCGGAAGAACTGATCTCGGCGAACCCTCTGGGGAAGGTGCCGACCCTCATTCTCGACGACGGATCGAGCCTCTATGACAGCCCGGTGATCTGCGCCTATCTCGATGCGCACGGCCGCGGGCAGGGGCCGGCCCTCATCCCGTCAGGCCCCGAGCGCTGGACTGTCCGCCGCGCGGAAGCGCTGGGCGACGGCGCGCTCGATCTCGCCTTCGGGCTCGTGCTCGAACGGCGCAAGCCGGACGGTGAGCGTTCGCCCACAACGGCCGCCCGCTGGTGGAGCCAGTTGCCCCGCGCCCTGGACGCGATGGAACGCGAGCTTCCCCGACTGCCCGGACCGTGCACGCTCGGCCA
>CAZNAH010000184.1:0-2579 GCA_964570735.1 uncultured Hyphomicrobiaceae bacterium
GGCGCGGCCAGCGCATCCGCGACGGCGTCCAGCGCCGGCCGCGCGTGCGACTCGTCCGCGAGCGCGGCGAAGAGCTGCGCGTGCTGGCTACCCTGGCCGGGACAGATGAGGGCGAGCCCCAAGGCCGTCTCCCAAGCGTTCGAGTTGCACGAGAAACAGCGTGGCGGCGAGCAGGTCGGCGCTTCCGCCGGGGCTGAGGCGGCGCGCCACGAACGCCTGCGAAATCGCATCCGCCCTGTCCCGCCAGCCGCGCGCGGCAACGCCGCCCTCCGCGAGAAAGGTCTGTGCGGCGGATTTCGCGAAGTCCGCCCCGTCGCGCCCGCCGCGATGCAGGAGATTGGTATCGTCGAGATGCGCCATCAGCGCGAACAGCGTCTGCACCGCCGCCGCGTTCCAGCACGCGCCTGCGCGCAAGGCGTCTCGATAGGCAGGCCAGGCGACCGCGCTGATCGAGGGGAACCCCGCCGCCGCTTCCAGCCGCGCGCCTCCCACGCCGTAAGCTTGCGCCGCGCGCAGGCCATGGCTCGGCGGCGCGTTCGTTTGCCCCGCGAGGATATCCTGCCGCCAGGTTGCGCAAAAAGCGGTCACGGAACCCGCCGTCAGCCGCTTGCCATGGCGCAGGAGATGCCCCGCCGCGGCCGCGAGAACGCCGAGGGCGAAGATCGCGCCGCGATGGGTGTTCACGCCTCCCGTGGCGGCCATCATGCGGCGTTCGGCATCGAGCCCCATCCGGCGCATCAGGGCGAACGGCGCGCCCGCATGACCCGCATGGGCAATGTCCGTGAAGTAGGGTTTGAGCGCCTGGATGCTCGCGAGAAACGTGGCGGCATCCATGTCCGTGTGGCTGCCCGGGCTTTTCAGCGTGACGAGACCCGGCTTGGGCGTGACGGCCAGTTCCCGCAGGAGCGCACCCAGGGCGGCCGCGCCGATCCGGGCGGCATCGCGATGGGCCTGCCCGGAGGGCGTATCGAAGGTCTCGGCGCGCATCGCTCAGGCCGCCTTTACGAGCCGCGCGACGAGGTCCGCGCGCGTGACGAGCGCAATCCCCGCGCGGTGGCGCGCGAGGAGGTTGTCCTGCGAGGACAGAAGCTCGCGCCACGACACGCCCCAGCCGCCAGGAAAAACGGCCTCGCCGTCGAGCCTCGCCTGCGCGGCGCAGGCCGTGCGTCTGGCGAATGGGGCTCGACTCGGCGATGTAGACGCGCTCGCCCGCGGGGTGGAACAGGAGATCGATATCCGAATGCTCCGTCAAATGGTTCTCGCCCGAGACGGCCTGCCAGAAGCAGGACCCGTAGACGCGAAGCACGCAGCCCATCGCGCGCGCATCCGTATCGAGCCGCCGCAGCGGCCCCGCGGCAGCGGGCGGCATCGCATCGAACGCTTGCGACAGCGGGAGCGCGGGCTGATGCTGCGCGATGAGCGAGAGCGGCACCGAAACGGCCATGCGCATCTTCGCGGGGCGCTGAAGACCTAAGGAAACGGTGCCCGCCGCCCGCATCGTCTCGTCGCGGCGTGCGATGAAAGGCATCCCCCGGCGTGCCCATGCGCAGATGGCGGGGTCGAGCGGGAGAGGCAATCCGCGCGACCACGCTTCGAGCCTTCCGGGGTCGAGCACGATGCGGTCATGGCGTTCTATGGTGCGGGCCATCTCACTCGGCCTCGGCGACACGGCGAGACACGTCCAGTGCAAGCTTACGCCCGCCGCGTTCGGCGCCCAGTTCCCGCCAGTTTTTGGCCGGTTCGATTTCAAGCGCTTCGGCAAGATGCTTGCGCAGGTCGCCGTCCCAAAGGCATTCGATAATGCCGAGCGAGACGAAATTCCGCACCCCCGGCGCAAACACGGGCGATTCGTCGCGGAGGGCCTGAAGGCGTTCCACCGGCAGGCGCGTGATGCGCGCCATGGCATTGAGGTCCATCACGCGCAATTCGGCATCGGGCAGCGCGAAACAGCGTTGCGCGCTCATGCCCGCCGCGAGGAAACCGCCGCTGACCGCCTGCCGGTAGACGAGCGCCAGCGTGGGGTGACCCATTCGTCCCGCCAGATCGAGGCATCGCGCGAGATGCGCGAAATAGCGGCAATTGCCGATGAGTTCTTCGGAAAGGGCAAGCTTCTGGCTCGTGTTGTCGAGCAGCATGAGGATGGGCCGCCCGCCGCCGCGCCGAAGCTCGGCGAGCATATGCCCGGCGAGGCGGTGAGCGTTGGCCGCGCTGAGTGGCGCGCCGCCCTCCGTGCCGAGCAGGACGATGCCGCGGCCCTGAAAAGCCGCCTCGCCCGCGAAAGTTTCGCCCTCGCGCATAACCGAGACCTCATCGCCGAACAGCGCGGACAGGAGCGCATCGAGGGTCATGCGGCCTGCTCCGCGCCGTCGAGGGTTTTCAGCAGCGCATCGAAACGGTCAGGGCTGAGGTCCGCCACCGCCTCGGGCTGCACCACGCCGAGGTCGCGCCAGATGTCGTGCGCGTGCGCGGCTGCGCCGTGCCTCTCTAGGCGCTCCCGCAGAGTGTCATGCTCGCGCTCGAGCGCGGCGAGGTCGGGCACGGCGGGCGGACGCCGGGCCACTTGCAGGATCGCGTCGCGG
>CAZNAH010000184.1:2595-3946 GCA_964570735.1 uncultured Hyphomicrobiaceae bacterium
TATCGTCCGCGACCACGGTGTGGGCATCGCCCATCAGCGCGCGATGCTTGCCGCCCATCGTCGCCCAGACGAGCGCCCGGTCGCGCGAATCAAACGCTTCCACGCCCGCGACGGTCTCGATCACCTCCGGCCCGGACACGCTCAGGCGCCCTTCCTCGCTCATGACGATGGTGGAGCACGAGCAGGCGATGATGCCGAGGCCGCCATAGCAGCCGTTGCTTCCGCCGATGACCGCGACGACCGGCACGCGCGCATGGCGCAGATCGAGCACCGCACGCTGGATTTCGCCCATCGCGATCAGCCCCGCATTCGCCTCGTGCAAGCGCACGCCGCCGGTGTCGAGCAGCAGCACCACGGCGGACGGCCGTTCACGCAGGGCGCGCTCCAGAAGCCCGGTGAGTTTCGCGCCGTGGATTTCGCCGACCGCGCCGCCCATGAAGCGCCCCTCCTGCGCCGCGATCAGCACGGCGAGCCCGTCGATGCGCCCGCGCCCCGCGACGAGCCCGTCATCGAACGCGGCGGGCTGGCCGAGAGGGGCGAGATGCGGGCTCGTCACCCGCGCGGTCGGGTCGAGGAATTCGTGGAAACTGTCCGCGTCGAGCAGGCGCTCCACGCGCTGGCGGGCGCTGAGTTCCAGATAGCTCCTTCGCGACGGCAGCATCAGCCGCCCCCGCCGGATGTGCCGAAGAAATCGAGCGCGGCCTGATCGAGGCGCAGGCTCACGACGGCAGGCGTCGCGCCGCCATCGTTGATCGAGACCGCAACGTCGGCGAGGCGATGCCGCTCCACGAACTGCTCCAGCACGGCGCGCCACGTCTCGCCATAGCCCGTCACTGCCGTCTGCACGGTGATCCGGCAGCCGCCGCCGAGCTCGGCCGGCTCGATCATCACTTCCAGGTTGCCGGAGCCGACCACGCCTGCGAGCGCGAAGGGCTTATGATTGCGCCGGGGCGCGGGTGCGGAGCTGCGCAGGTGCAGGTCGAGCGTTTCCATGCGTCTCACCAGTTGCGGAAGCGGGACGGCGGCTTGTAGAGGCCATCCGACCAGACTACGAGATCCTTGATCGAGCGGGCCGCGAGCAGCTCGCGCGAGGCGCGGCGCTTGTCGATGCCGAGATCTTCCGGGTATTGCACCACGCCGCGCGCCCGGAGGTCCGCCACGGCGCGTTTGTCGCGCGCACGCCCGGCCGGCGTGAAGCCCGCGACGCCGCGGATCGCCTGCTCGCGCTCGTCCAGGCTGCGGCAGAGGAGCAGGTTGGCGATGCCCTCCTCGGTCACGATATGGCTGACATCGTCGCCGTAGATCATCACGGGCGGCAGCGGCAGGCCGAAATCTTCCTGCAAGGCGAAGG
>CAZNAH010000185.1:0-3652 GCA_964570735.1 uncultured Hyphomicrobiaceae bacterium
GACGAGGGCAAGGGCAAGATCGTCGACATCTTGGCGCGCGATGCCGACTATGTCGTGCGGTATCAGGGCGGATCCAACGCCGGCCATACGGTCATCAATGAGCGCGGCACCTATATCTTTCACCTGATTCCCTCCGGCATCCTCTACCGCGGCACGATCTGCGTCATCGGCAATGGCGTGGTCGTCGATCCCGGCGCGCTGATCGAAGAGATGGATCAGCTGCAGAGCAAGGGCATCGCCATTGGCAAAAACTTCGCGGTGAGTCAGCGGGCGCATTTGATCCTGCCGTATCACAAGGCCATCGACCGCGCGTCGGAACAGTCGAAGGGATCACGCAAGATCGGCACGACCGGGCGCGGCATCGGACCGTCCTACGCGGATAAGATGGCCCGCATCGGGATTCGCGTGGGCGATCTGCTGAATCCGCCGCTGTTCCGAAAAAAGTTGGAAGAAAATTTGGTCGAGATGAATTGGTTTTTGGAGCGGCTCCACAAGGTGGACACGTTTCAGGTCGACAAGGTCTTCGACCAGTACATGGGCTATGCGGAGCGGCTCAAGAGCCATATTACGGAGACGACCACGTTGCTGAACCGCGCCATCCGCAAGAACAAGACGGTGTTGTTCGAAGGCGCCCAGGGGACGCACCTGGATGTGGACTTCGGCACCTATCCCTATGTGACCTCGTCCAGCGCGTCGGCGGGCGGCGCCTGCACCGGCACCGGCGTGGGACCGACGATGATCGACGCCGTGTTGGGCATTGCGAAGGCGTATACGACGCGGGTGGGCAGCGGGCCGTTTCCGACCGAATTGACCGATGAAGTCGGGCAGGGGTTGCAGGAGCGCGGGCGTGAGTTCGGATCGACGACGGGACGGGCGCGCCGGTGCGGCTGGTTCGACGGCGTTGTCGTGAAACATGCCACGCAGGTGAACGGGCTGACCTCGCTGGCCCTGACGAAGCTCGATGTGCTGGACGGATGCAAAGAGTTGAAGCTCTGCACCGGCTATCGCCATCGCGGCATCCTTTATAAAGACATGCCGGCTGATCTGGAGGTGTTGACGGACTGCGAGCCGGTCTATCAGCGGATGAAGGGCTGGAGCGCCTCGACGACAGGGGCCACGTCGTACAAGCAGCTCCCGGCCGAAGCCAAGCGCTACCTCGCCCGCATCGAAGAGTTGGCGGAGTGCCGCATCGACATGATTTCCACCGGATCCAAGCGGGTTGAAACCATCGTGCTGCGCAATCCGCTCAAGTGCTCCATTCGCCGTCCTGGCCGTTGAAATCGTCAATGGTCATTCGTCATCGGTCAATGATACAATGGGCATCCCGTCCTGCGGGATGCCAAAAATAGTCACCGACAAGGCCGCAACGAACGACGTGGGCGGCTTTTTTCAACCTCCCGCCATGAGCCGGTAGCTCAGTCGGTAGAGCATCGCCCTTTTAAGGCGAGGGCCCTGGGTTCGAGTCCCAGCCGGCTCACCATTTTTCATCGAATAGCTTTCAGCACTTCCTCTCGCTCCTGCCACAGCCATACCCCATCAGCGATCGGTTCCTCTTCCCGAGGGGTGATTTCCGGCGGGGAAAGGGGTAAGCTCCGACACCATGTTCGGCCGGATGGGTGGCGAGCCGTTGCGTGAGTGATGAACTCGACATCTTACAGTCAGTCGCGGCGCGCTTAGACGCGGCGGGCATTCCCTATATGGTGACCGGTTCCATGGCGGCAAATTTCTACACCACGCCGCGGATGACGCGTGATATTGACCTGGTCATTGAGTTATCTGAGGAGGACATCCACCGCGTCGTGCAACTCTTTCAAGACGAGTACTACATCGATCGGGACATGGTGCAGCAGGCCGTACGGAACCGATCTATGTTCACATGATTCACAATGCCTTGGTGGTCAAGGTAGACTGTGTCGTCAGAAAAGACAGCGAATATCGCCGCGGGGAGTTCGCGCGTCGCCGGCCGGTCGCCATCGCGGGCCAGCAAGTCTTCCTTGTGGCCCCCGAAGATCTCATTCTGTCCAAACTTGACTGGGCGAAAGAGAGTCGCTCTCAGACGCAGTTAGGCGACGTTCGAAATCTGTTGAAGTCGGTGCACGGACTCGATACGGCGTATCTGAATCACTGGGCGGAGCGATTAGGACTCGCCACTCTCTACCAAGAGGTTTCGCGATGAACGATACTCCGCCTGAAATGGACGAACGGTATCGAGCCATGTTGCTGCAGCGGACTGGAGAGGAACGGCTCATCATGGGGTGCGCCATGCGCGACACGGCCCGCGCTGTGGTGGAAGCCGCTCTGCGGGAGCAAGATCCGAACGCCACGGTGGAGACGATCCGTAAAGGCGTGTTTCTCCGCTTTTACGGGCATGAGTTTGACCGGGAGACCCGCGCAAAAATTCTCGTGGCCATCGAATCCGCCGCGCCTCCGGTCGTGAAATAGTTGCCATTCCGCGCCATTCCCTCTCCGCACCACCAAACAAACGAGATAGACCAGACAGACCCGCCCAACGTGGTGATGCCACGTTCACTTTTCAGCTCTCGCGAACATTCTCCCTGGAGATAGTGTTCGTCACGCACATCGTGTCACGGGCCAAATTGATGCGGAGCCTTTTCCCCTTCGGTGAGCAATTCGTCCAGGCAGCAGCGAACCGTCACCGCTTCATGCACGTTGAGCGGTTGTCCTTCGGAAAGGATTTTGTACAGTTGCTCGGATGCGGCAAGAAACGCCCGCACTTCTTTGCGAATCGGCATGCAATGCTCAGGCATCCTCTCCCTCCTGTGCGATATGACCGCCATGTCCCCACACCATCCTGTCGCCAACGAAATCAAGCCAAGCGGCTCGCCACGGGCCTCTCGCTTAGCGAGCGCGTTCTCTGACTGGCCGTTCTATCCATTTTGGGTATAGCGCGCTATCTGAAGAACCCCTAGCGGGTCGGTAACCGGGTCTCTCGCCACTGCCGCTGACACCGCTTTGAGGAGTTCCTGGAGTCAGGGCGAAAACGATCATGATACAGCCTTGATGCCACGGATCTTGCCGTATGATAGGACTGCTTTCCGGAGCAGTTTTTTCTGTGTCTTATTCCCATGCCTGCTTGCCGCGTTTGACGAGGCGCTTGCAGAGGCGCGAAAATTTCTTTCGCGCCGATTTGCGGCGCTGCCGCTGGCGTTCCACCAGCAGTCCGCCGACGAATCCGGCCCGGACGCCGGTGGAATGCTTCAAGAAAGCCCGAACATAGGCCTCCGCTTGCAAGGCGTCCTGATGCCGGCCCAACAGGTCTTGGAGCGCCCGGGCCTGTTTGATGAAGCGGGCGGCCGGCTTGCCGACGGCGGGCTCGGCCAGCTCGGACGCGTATCGCGCGCGCTTGGTCTTGATGCGGATCTCGTGGATCTTCGCATTGGTCGGCGAGGGACCGGCCTGACGGATCGCCTTCCGCAGCGCCGTGAACTCGCGTCGCGCCAGGTCCTGCAACGAAGCCGTCGAGTCGACGACGGTCGGATCATGTGCCGCCTGGCGCAGGTGCCGGATCAATTGCAGATAGCGCGCGCTCTTCAGCTCGCTGAGCAGCGCCTCGTGGACCGTCCGTCGTTGCGCCCGCAGCTGATCGATGAACGCCATCAAGGGGCGGCGATCCGGCGCGCTGAGCCTGTCC
>CAZNAH010000185.1:3667-3905 GCA_964570735.1 uncultured Hyphomicrobiaceae bacterium
GTCCGCCTCACGCGTGAAATACTCAAGCTGGACATCGAGGTCGCGGGCCGGCCCCAGCAGGCGGCTGAGCCACGCCAGTTCGGCCTGCAGCCGCTGTTCCCACTCTCTCACGAGCAACGGCCGGGCGGCATGGAGCACGGCGCGCAACTGCCTGGCTGCCACGCGCATCTGATGGACGCATTCCGGTTCCCGGCCGAGCCTCGCGCCGGGGTCATGAGCCGCCAGCCACCAGACATGC
>CAZNAH010000186.1:0-3851 GCA_964570735.1 uncultured Hyphomicrobiaceae bacterium
AGTCTGGGCCGTGTCTCAGTCCCAGTGTGGCTGATCATCCTCTCAGACCAGCTATGGATCGTTGCCTTGGTAGGCCATTACCCCACCAACTAGCTAATCCAACGCGGGCCCATCCCTTGGCGATAAATCTTTCTCCCGGAGGAGATATACGGTATTAGCTTCGGTTTCCCGAAGTTATTCCGTACCAAGGGGAAGGTTCCCACGCGTTACTCACCCGTCTGCCACTCACCCGAAGGTGCGTTCGACTTGCATGTGTTAGGCCTGCCGCCAGCGTTCGTTCTGAGCCAGGATCAAACTCTCAGATTGAAAGTAGATCGTCTGGCATGCCGGTCATCGTTGAGATAACCGGTGGTCACTGCTGATTTTTTAGGAATTTTGAGAGTCCTAACGTCACATCACGCGAATGCCATCACGGCATCGCATTGTGAGTGACTGAAACGCAGGACCGCCGAAGTCTCTTTGCCTCGCGTTGCCGCAAGGCCGCCAGAGCTCCGCCGCCCACGTTTCTCTTTCTTCAAGAAAACCACATTGTCAAAGAGCTGGGATGCTTTTAACGGCGCCCCGCGGAAGGATTTACCCTTCCATTCATCCAGCAATTGAGGACAGCTGATCGTGAAGATCAATCTACGCCCCGTTTCTGTGGATTTTGAGAACCGCAGCTTGTCGAGTGTGTCTCAACTCTCACCGCCGCAGACCTCCATATTTAGACAATCCATCCGCACCTGTCAACCACTCCAGCCATCTTTTTTCGGGAGGAGCGAGCCGAAGAAACTTCCGATCGCCTAATCGGTCTTGGTGGTGACCACCGCGTCCGACATCGCTATATAAACAGCGACCCGGTAAAAGCAAGGTTAAATTTCCGAAGATTTTTCGCTCTGGGGAAACTTTTGGAAAACCCCGAATGCCGCCGAAGCAGGACCCGCGCCCGATGTCGCGGATTGCTTCGATCCTGGATGGATATGGCCATCCGCGATGCGATCGCAAGGTTCGCGCGACCCTCGCGCGCCAGGCTGGCCAAGCGACAACGCGCTTGATCGGTGACGGACGGAAAATGCGCTGCATCAGGCGGATATCACGTTCTCCCTCATGCCTCGCTTGAGCCCAGCGCTCAAATATGAAACAAGGAAGAAACGCAAAACGGCATTTGCCCTAACTTTGCCGGAAGACCTCTCCACAAACGTCCGCCGACCTCGACCAACGGAGTGGAATCTTGCTTGATCGACCGGACTCCTTGCTTCCCCGCCGTCCGGGCGGTGATCTCGTCCGCCTTCAGCAAGCGCGCGCCCTCTCGAAGCCGGGTTCGTATGGCGGCAAGGGCGACCAGAACCTGCCCGCGATCTATCTCAGCGATCTCGGACCGCGCCGCATCGTCACGCGCGTCAAATGGCTCGTCTCCACCCTGATCGTGGCATTCGCCAGCCTCTGCATCATCGGCATCGTCATCTATGCCTCGCTCAAGCTCGAAAACGGCGACGGCGTCATCGAGGCCATGCGGCGCGCCAGCCTCGACGCGATGAAGCCGCAACAGGCGAGCCCGCTGCCCGCGGTGGAGCGGCCGGCCGGCATCGGCCGCAAGACCGACCGCATCGAGCTGTCGTCCAAGGGGCTGACGACGAAGCATCTCATTTACGATCAGGTCGTGGAGCGGCGAGGCACCAGGGACTTCATCGCGAACAAACCTTATGCGCGGCTCGTGGCCACGCTCGCCACTGATCGCCCGGCCGGCGCCGACCTCGTCCCGGCTTTCAATCCGCTGGAACTGTTCGGCAATGATGCGCCTATCGTGGAGAAAGACCAGCCCGGCGCGGAGACGACCTCGGATCCGCGCGTAACCATCCGGTTCGTCGAGGTGCAGGGCGGCTTTCTTCCCGAGGAAGATGGCCAGGAATTGAGCAAGGACGATGTCGAGCGCCTCGTCGCGGAAACCGACGCGCTCTATTCGGAGAGCGAGGCGACGCTCGCCGAAGCCGAAGCCATCGGATCGGAGGCCCTGCCCGACGAGGCCGCCACACAAGGGCCGATCGTGTTGCGTCAGCAATTCACGACGATCATGCCGAAGACGACGGTCGAAGACGAATTCGAGGAAAACTACGATACGCGCTCGATCGTGGCGCGCGGCGGCGAGTCCATCGACGCCATCCTGAAGCGGCAGGGCGCGACCATCGTGCAGGCCGGGCTCCTCTCCGATGCCATTTCAGCCGTGACGAAATCGCCGAAACTGCGCGCTGGCCAGGAGCTGCGTCTGGCGCTTGCGCCGTCCGTGACTGAGGAAGGCACCAACGACATCGTCAAGGTCAGCCTCTTCTCCAAGTCGAACCACGAAATCACGCTCGCCCGCACGGCCGCCGGCGAATACGATCTGAGCAACGCGCCCGTCAGCCTCGACACGGGGGGCGACGACCGCGACGGAGCGCAGCGCGCAACAGTTTATGTCAGCACGTTCCGCGCCGCCCAGGCGCAAAACCTGCCCGAAGAGTTCATTACGAAGTTCCTGCGCATTCATTCTTACGATGTGGACTACAAGCTGCGCGTCCGTCCCGGCGACGGGTTCGAGCTTTTCTACGAGATCGTCCAGGACGAGAACGGGGAGGACAAGCCGGGCGAACTGCTCTACGCAGCGGTCACCATCGGCGGTGAAACGCGCGGCTATTACCGCTTCCGCACGCCGGACGGTGTCGTGGACTTCTACGACGAAAAAGGCTCCAATTCGAAGAAGTTCCTGATGCGCACGCCCGTGAAGGCGGGCCGCCTCACATCCGGCTTCGGCTATCGCAAGCATCCGCTGCTCGGCATCCGCAAGATGCACGCCGGCGTGGACTGGGCCGCGCCCACCGGCACGCCGATCATGGCGGCGGGCAACGGCACCATTGAAGTGGCAGGACGCGAAGGCGGCTATGGCAATTACATCCGCATCCGCCACGCGAACGGATACAAGACGGCTTACGCGCACATGGTGCGGTTCGCGGAAGGTGTCGCGCGCGGCGTCAAGGTGCGCCAGGGCCAGGTGATCGGCTATGTCGGCTCGACCGGCCTGTCATCGGGGCCGCACCTCCATTACGAGGTTCACGTCAACAACCGCTTCATGAACCCGCTCTCGCTGAAGGTGCCGCGCAGCCGCCAGTTGCAGGGCCGCCTCTTGACCGAATTCAAGCGCGAGAAAAGCCGCATCGACGATCTGATGCAGCGCTCGCCTGTGAAGACGCGGGTGGCGGCCGTCGAGCAATAGCCCGCTCCGCCCCCGCATGACCGCTCAAGCGGCGAGGCTGACCGCCCTGTCGTTGATGATGAGCCCGTCCGCGCCCGCCGTGATGCGCACCCGGTCGCCGTCCTTGACATGACCCGCAAGGATCAGTTCCGAGAGCGGGTCCTGCACCGCCTTCTGGATCACGCGCTTCAGAGGCCGGGCGCCGTAAGCCGGATCGTACCCCCGCTCGGCGAGCCAGGCCCGTGCGCTCGCATCGAGGTCGAGGGTGATCTTCCGCTCGTCCAGGAGTTTCTGCAAGCGCCCGAGCTGGATATCGACGATCGCGCCCATCTCGTCGCGGCGCAAGCGGTGGAACAGCAGGATCTCATCCACGCGGTTCAGGAATTCCGGCCGGAAGTGCGCGCGCAGCACGGCCATCACCTGCTCGCGCACCGCTGACACATCTTCGCCTGCGGGCTGATTGACGAGATATTCCGAACCGAGGTTCGACGTCATGATGATCAGCGTGTTGCGGAAGTCGACCGTGCGGCCCTGACCGTCCGTCAGCCGCCCGTCATCGAGCACCTGCAAGAGCACGTTGAACACGTCGGGGTGCGCCTTCTCGATCTCGTCGAACAGCACGACCTGATAGGGCCTGCGCCGCACG
>CAZNAH010000187.1:0-1382 GCA_964570735.1 uncultured Hyphomicrobiaceae bacterium
CATGGCCAAGCTCACTTTCGGCGAACTGGACGGATCGAAGTCCAAGCGCGCCCAGCGGCTCTTTGAAGCCTGCCAGCGCGCGAAGATCGAGAGCTACCTGGTGGACGACATCCAGGGCGTGATCTGGGAAAAGTTCGTCTTCCTGGTGGGCCTCTCCGGCATGACCTCGCTCACCCGCATGCCCATCGGCCCGATCCGTGAGGACACCGTCACGCGCGAGCTGCTGCGCGAGGTGATGGGCGAAGTGGTAGCGGTCGCCCGCGCCAGGGGCATCAACCTCCCGCCCGACGTGGTGGACCGGCAGCTCAGGTTCGCCGACGGCCTGCCCGCCGACATGGTCTCGTCCATGCTCGGCGACCTCAAGCGCGGCAACCGCCTGGAAGTGGAATGGCTCTCAGGCGCGGTCGCGCGGCTGGGGCTGGAAGCGAACGTGCCGACGCCGATCAACCGGACGATTTATGCGGCGTTGAGGTTGTGGGCGGAGGGGGTGGGGACGACTTAGGTAGACATCCTGTTGCTGAAATATCGAGCCAGGCCCCTTTAATCTTGATTGGGATGGCTTAAAAATACCTTGTCCGCCGCCTTCGGTGCGAGAGGCGACCTGCTGCTCTACGCAATCCTGGGAACGCTATGTCTTGCTGCAAGCCTGCACCACTTTAGGAAGCCCAAATGATCGACGCCTTGTCGCCTAACAGCGCGTTGTTGGACGACGCCTTCAGCTCGCTACGCTGCGCATATGGCGCGGCAAAACGCGGACGTTAGAACCCGGGAGGCGATAGCGTGGCAGTTATTCAAATTCCGAGAGAGATCGACAGGTTCGTTCTCTATTTCGATACTCCGCAACGGCAAGTCAACGCCTATGCGCTAGCTACTTCTCTCATTGGGCTTTCGGATGCTGTTCGTGCCGCCAATGCGGCAGTTAATCCCGGATATCGCGTCGAGGTTGTTGTCGAAGCGCTAGAAGATGGCAGCTTTCAAGCAGTCGTAAGGACGATATACGAAAAGGCCAGAGATCTTTTCGCCAATGAAGCTGTAAAGGCGATTGTTTATGGAATCATCGCTACGCACATCTACGAAACTGCAATCAGAACGGAGACACCGACAAAGGTTACGGTGAGTCAAGAGATGGTGGTAATTGAGTCTGGTAATGAAACGATTGTCGTTCCTAAAGACGTTTACGAGGCGAAGAAACAGCTTGAGAAGTCCGAACGTTTCAATAGCGCAGTTGGCCAGGTTTTCCATGGCGCTCAATCGGATTCCTCTGTTAAAGGCGTCGGCCTGAAAACAACAACAGATAAAGAGCGTCCACCGATCTACATACCGCGTGAGCGTTTTGCCATCTTCGATTCAAGGAGGCTCGAAGAAGAAGGGTCTCGGGAAGT
>CAZNAH010000187.1:1459-3749 GCA_964570735.1 uncultured Hyphomicrobiaceae bacterium
GAATTTTACTGGCGTGGCGTAAAGATATCTGCTCCGGTCCTAGACAAAGGCTTTTATGATCGCTTTTTCGCTCATGAAATTACCATTGCGCCAGGGGATGAACTGCGGGTCGCGCTCCGAATAGTACAGGTACAGAATCCCGATACGGGAATCTTTGTAAACGAAAGATATGAAGTCATCGAAGTCTTCGAACACATTCCGCGTATGCGGCAAACCGGGTTCTAACACGGCGCTCAACCTGACTCGCTACGTCGGCACTTCGCGCCTCGTAGCTCGCAGGTTAGCTCGGCGTTGGACCTAGGGGCGTCCTCGTGACGACGGAACGTAGTGACAAGGTTTACGAGAGCTGGCGCCAAGCCACAGAGAAGTTCGACTACTTTGTTCTTGGGGTCACGGGCGCGCTCTGCGCGTACATATCGCAGACATACAAGCCCGCTAAGCTCGGAATAAACCCAGGTACGCTGGAGCTACTGGCCTTATTGGTCTTAGTCGTGGCCGCCATCGCCGGCTTCCGTCGGATTGAGCGAACAACCCAGGTTACTCTCCTCAATCATAGATTGCTTCGAGCTTCGGAGGAGAAAGGAGCCTTGATGTCCAAGGCCCACGGAGGGCCACTGATCAACGAGTCGACTGGAGACATCCTCTATCCACACATGGTGGCGGAGCACATCGCTTTTCTATCCAGTGTTGGTCCAGAGATACGCGATGCGATCGAGAGGGCAGGCAATGGAGCGCATTGGTGGTATCAGGCGAGGAATCGTCTACTGCTGCTTGGTTTCGCCGCGCTAATCTCGGCGAAGGTATGGTCTGCCTATGCCTAGGCCCAATTAAAGGCAATTAAAGGGGCCTGGCTCGAATTCCTGGACAACGCCTCTGATCGCGTCCGACACCGCGTTAGCCTGCCTTGACCAAACCCCTCCTCATCACCGGCGCCAGCCGGGGCATCGGCGCCGCGACGGCGCGGCTGGCGGCGCAGCGGGGCTACGCGGTGTGCGTGAACTACCTGCGCAACCGTGACGCGGCGAGCGCCATCGTCGATGAGATCACGGCCGCTGGCGGCCGCGCGATCGCGGTGGCGGCGGACGTCTCGGTCGAGGCGGACGTGGTGCGCCTGTTTCAGACCGTCGATGCGGCGCTCGGTCCGCTGGCCGCACTGGTCAACAACGCCGGCATTCTGGAAAAGCAGATGCGCGTCGAGGACATGGACGCCGCGCGGCTGAACCGCATTCTCACGGCCAACGTCACCGGCTGCTTCCTGTGCGCGCGGGAAGCCGTGCGGCGCATGTCTACGAAGCACGGCGGCAAGGGCGGCGCCATCGTCAACGTCTCGTCGGCGGCCTCGCGCCTGGGCTCCGCCGGCGAGTACGTGGACTACGCCGCTTCCAAGGGCGCGGTGGACACGCTCACCATCGGGCTGTCGAAGGAGGTCGCCGCCGAGGGCATCCGCGTCAACGCCGTGCGCCCCGCGTTCATCTACACCGACATCCACGCCGACGGCGGCGAGCCCGGCCGCGTGGACCGCATCAAGGCCTCGATCCCCATGCAGCGGGGCGGCCGGCCCGAGGAAGTGGCCGAGGCGATCCTCTGGCTGCTCTCGGACGAGGCGTCCTACGTGACCGGCACGTTCATCGACCTCGCGGGCGGGAAGTAGCGACGCTGCGCCTGGGGTAATCAGGGTCAGACGCGAATGTCTGCCACCGGCGCCGGCAAACCGACCGTCCCGCGCGCCGCAGAGAAGCCCCGAAATTCGGGTCTGCCCCCCATCGCTCTGATCGCGTTTCTCACCGCGTCGAGAATTCGAGGTACTCGCACCGGGCGGGATGCATGGCCGCTTTCCAGTCGTACCGGTGCGCGGCCGTGACCAGCGCGCCGCAGGGTTTGCCGCCCGCCGCGCTGCCCGCGGGATTAGTCACTTCAGCGTGATCGACGAACTGCCAGAGGGTCTGGCCGCCGAACCGCTCGGGCTCGAAACGGTCCAGCTCCAGCAGGCCGCACTCGCCCGACGGGGTCGACTTGACCACCCACGTGGTGGCGCTGTCGTGACGAGCGCCGATCGCGCGCAACGCCCGGCGGTAGGTTTCGGTGTTGACCCGGCAGGTCCGCGTGTCCCGTTCGTGGCGGTGGCGAATCACGTTCAGATAATCCGCTTCGACGCCGGAACGGCATGCCTGGACGATGAGGCGCCCCATGGCCAGCGCCTCGGCCCGTTCCCGAGCCGACAACGCGGCCAGGTCGCTGCCGGCGAAGTCCCCTCGTGGATCCTCGAGGCGCGTGACCAGCGTTTGGTACA
>CAZNAH010000188.1:0-3722 GCA_964570735.1 uncultured Hyphomicrobiaceae bacterium
CACGCGCTACGACATCGACATGGTGAAGTGCATCTATTGCGGCTACTGCCAGGAATCCTGCCCGGTCGATGCCATCGTGGAAGGGCCGAATTTCGAGTTCGCCACGGAGACGCGCGAGGAACTCCTCTACGACAAGGAGAAGCTGCTCGCCAATGGCGACCGCTGGGAGCGGATCATCGCGAAAAACATTGAACTCGACGCGCCGTACCGCTAACCCAATGCGGCGCGACTCATTCTCAAGCCAAATCCCATGACCATCGCTGCGGCCTTCTTCTATCTCTTCTCGGCCATCCTCGTCGCGTCCGGCGTCATGGTGATCACCGTGCGCAACCCGGTCCACGCGGTGCTGTTCCTCATCCTCGCCTTCTTCAACGCGGCGGGGCTGTTCGTGCTGCTCGGCGCGGAGTTCCTGGCGATGATCCTCGTCATCGTCTATGTGGGCGCGGTCGCGGTGCTCTTCCTGTTCGTCGTGATGATGCTCGATGTGGATTTCGACGCGCTGCGAGCGGGCTTCGCGCGCTACATGCCCATCGGGGTCGCGGTCGGCATCGTGCTCCTCACGGAGCTGATCCTCATCCTTGGAAGCTGGACCTTCGCGCCGGGCGCGCTGTTGCCCGCCACGCAGATCGCGCCGGACGTCTCCAATACCGAGGCCATCGGCCGCGTGCTTTATACGGACTATGTCTATTTCTTCCAGATCGCCGGGCTCATTCTGCTCATCGCGATGATCGGGGCGATCGTGCTCACCTTGCGCGCCCGCGAGACGGTGAAGCGCCAGAGCGTGCCCGAGCAGGTCGCCCGCCGCCGGGAGGACGCGATCGAGGTCGTGCCGGTCGAGACGGGCAAGGGCCTGAGGCTTTAGGGGAGGGCGCGACATGGACTCACCGCTGGCCCTCGAACAGGCGACCGGAATCGCTCTGTCGAACTATCTGACGGTCGCCGCCATCCTCTTCACGCTCGGCGTGTTCGGCATCTTCCTCAACCGCAAGAACGTCATCGTCATCCTCATGTCGGTCGAGCTGATGCTGCTCGCCGTCAACATCAACCTCGTCGCCTTCTCGGCCTACCTCAACAATCTCACCGGGCAAATCTTCGCGCTTTTCGTGCTGACGGTCGCAGCGGCCGAGGCGGCCATCGGGCTTGCCATCGTCGTCGTCTATTTCCGCAATCGCGGCTCCATCGCCGTCGAAGACATCAACCTGATGAAAGGCTGAGGCGGCATGTACACGGCCATCGTCTTTCTGCCGCTCATCGGCGCCCTGATCGCGGGCTTTTTCGGCCGTCTCATCGGCGACCGCATGTCGGGCATCGTGACGAGCGGCCTCCTCTGGGCGGCGGCGATCCTGTCATGGGTGGCGCTCTACCGCGTCGGCGTGCAGGGCGAGGAAGTCCGCGTCGATCTCCTCACCTGGATGACATCCGGCGATCTCGCCGCGAACTGGGCGCTGCGCATCGACACTCTCACCGCGGTCATGCTGGTGGTGGTGAACACGGTCTCTGCGCTCGTCCACATCTATTCCATCGGCTACATGCACGAGGACGACGGCCAGCCGCGCTTCTTCGCCTATCTCTCGCTGTTCACCTTCTCCATGCTGATGCTGGTGACGGCCGACAATTTCGTGCAGCTCTTCTTCGGCTGGGAGGCGGTGGGCCTCGCCTCATACCTGCTCATCGGCTTCTGGTATCACAAACCATCGGCAAACGCGGCCGCGATCAAGGCGTTCGTCGTCAACCGCGTGGGCGATTTCGGCTTCGCGCTCGGCATCTTCGCGGTCTTCTTCGTGTTCGGCGATGTGAATTTCGACACGGTGTTCGCCGCCGCGCGCGAGACCCAGGGCCGCGTTATCGAGTTCTTCGGCTATCAGGTCGACGCGATCACCCTGATCTGCCTGCTTCTGTTCATGGGGGCGATGGGCAAGTCCGCGCAGTTCCTGCTGCACACCTGGCTGCCCGACGCGATGGAAGGCCCGACGCCCGTCTCGGCGCTCATCCACGCCGCGACCATGGTGACGGCGGGGGTGTTCATGGTCGCGCGCCTGTCGCCCTTGTTCGAGCTGTCGCAGACCGCGCTGATCGTCGTGACCATCGTCGGCGCGACGACGGCTTTCTTCGCCGCCACCGTGGGCGTCGCGCAGAACGACATCAAGCGCGTGATCGCCTATTCGACCTGCTCGCAGCTCGGCTACATGTTCGCGGCGCTCGGGCTCGGGGCGTATGCGGCGGGCATGTTCCACCTGTTCACGCACGCCTTCTTCAAGGCGCTCCTCTTCCTCGGCGCAGGCGCGGTCATCCATGCGATGCACCATGAGCAGGATTTGCGCAACATGGGCGGCCTGCGCCGCAAGATCCCGATCACCTTCTGGATGATGGTTATCGGGACGCTGGCCTTGACGGGCTTCCCCTTCACGGCGGGCTGGTACTCCAAGGACGCGATCATCGAAGTGGCTCACGCCGCCCATTCGCCCGCGGCGCCCTACGCCTTCACGCTGCTCGGCATCGCGGCCTTCCTCACCTCGTTCTACTCGTGGCGGCTGATCTTCATGGCCTTCTTCGGCAAGCCGCGCGATGAGCACGCCGTGGACCATGCCCATGAAGCGCCGCCCGTGATGACGCTGCCGCTCATGGTGCTCGCGGTCGGCGCGCTCGGCGCAGGCTTCGCCTTCTATCCCTATTTCCTGGGATATGACTATGCGGGCTTCTGGCGGACCTCGCTCTTCACGCTGCCTGAAAACAACATCATCGAAGAGAGCCACCATGCGCCGCTTTGGGTGATCGCGCTGCCGAGCATCGCTATGGCCGCGGGCTTCCTCGTGGCCTATGTCGCCTATATCGCGGCGCCGTGGCTGCCCGCATGGACGATGCGCAATTTCCGCGCCGTCCACGCCTTCCTTTATAACAAGTGGTATTTCGATGAGCTTTACGATGTTCTGTTCGTCCGGCCCGCCCGCTGGCTCGCCCGCGTGCTCTGGAAGGTCGGCGACGGCGCGGTCATCGACGGGCTCGGCCCGGACGGCGTCTCCGCGCGCGTCATCGACATCACGAACCGCGTCGTGCGCCTGCAAACGGGATATGTCTACCACTACGCCTTCGTCATGCTGATCGGCGTGGCCATCCTCGTCAGCTATTTCGCCTACATCTATCTCAGGGGGTCATTCTCGCCGTGACGGACTGGCCGGTTCTGACCACCCTTCTGCTGCTGCCGATCCTCGGTGCGCTCTTCCTCATGGCGATCCGGGGAGACGACGAGGCCGCCGTGCGCAACGCGCGCTGGATCGCGCTCTGGACGACGGTCATCACCTTCGCGGTGTCGCTCGTCCTCGTGGTGCAGTTCGATCCCGAAAATCCGGGCTTCCAGTTCGTGGAGAAGCGGCCCTGGCTCGGCGAGACGATCTTCTATCATGTCGGCGTCGATGGCATCTCGATGCCCTTCGTCATCCTGACGACCTTCCTCATGCCGCTCTGCATCCTCGCGAGCTGGCGCTCCGTCACCGTGCGCGTGAAGGAGTATATGATCGCGTTTCTGGTGCTCGAAACGCTGATGATCGGCGTGTTCTGCGCGCTCGATCTCATCCTGTTTTATCTGTTCTTCGAAGGCGGGCTGATCCCGATGTTCATCATCATCGGGGTGTGGGGCGGCGCGCGGCGCGTCTATGCGAGCTTCAAGTTCTTCCTCTACACGCTGCTCGGCTCGGTGCTGATGCTGCTCGCCATGATGGCGATGT
>CAZNAH010000189.1:0-302 GCA_964570735.1 uncultured Hyphomicrobiaceae bacterium
AAGGACCTCATGGCGTGGATCACCCATCAGGCGATCCATGCAGGCGACGATGCCGCGCCGTCCTCAGCGAACGGCGTAGACCTGCAATGCGTGAACATGGGCGCGACCATCGCCACCATCGGCATCGTGCGCGAGGTCCTCTTCGTGCCGCCGTCCATGCCGGTGGTCGATCTCCTGCTCAAGATGCAGGCAAGCCATATTCATCTGGCCCTCGTCGTTGACGAGTTCGGCGGAACGGACGGCCTCGTGTCCATCGAGGATCTGGTCGAGGAGATCGTCGGCGACATCGAGGACGAGCACGA
>CAZNAH010000189.1:321-1511 GCA_964570735.1 uncultured Hyphomicrobiaceae bacterium
ATCCGCCGCGATGGCGCGGGGCTGATCGCAAGCGCGCGGACGCCGATCCCCGACATCGAGCGCGACCTCGGCTTGAAGCTATGCGAGCCCGGCACGGAGGAGGACGTGGATACGCTCGGCGGCCTTCTGTTCGCGATGGCGGGCCGCGTGCCGCCGCGCGGCTCGGTCATCCATCATGCCTCCGGCGTGGACTTCGAAATCCTGGAAGGCACCGCGCGGCGCATCAGCAAGGTGCGCATCGTCCATCGTCCCAACGGGGGCGGCGCGGGCAGCGGCCCGCCGGCGCTTCAGCGGGAGGACAGTCTTCAAGGCGCTCCCATGGCGCGGGGCGCCAGCGTCGCCACGGGAAAGGTCGCGGCACCCCATCCTGAAACCGGGGTCAACAACTCGCTTCCGGACGCCGAGGCGGCCTGAAGCCAACCGCTTTTACATTAGCTTCAGCATAAGCTTTTGGCTTGATTTCCCTGATGGTTTTGCGCATACCCGCCCGGCACAGGACGGGTATGGACGCACTTCCTCAATTCTTTTCGCGGCTTAACGGTTGGAAGGCTGCGGCTGCCGCAATGGCGGCCGGCGCGCTCTCGGTGCTGGCCATGGCGCCGTTCAATCTCTGGCCGGTGCTGTTCCTCACCTTTCCGGTTCTGGTCTGGCTGCTGGACGGCGCGGCGTTGCGCGACAGGGACCGGCCCCCGGCTCTCCGCGGCGCATGGCGCTCAGGCCCGGCGCGCGGCGCGCTGGTCGGCTGGGCCTTTGGCTTCGGCTACTTCCTCGCGAGCATCTACTGGATCGGCTACGCCTTCCTGGTCGAGGCGGATCGCCATGCCTGGCAGATGCCGTTCGCCGTCGCGGCCCTGCCCGCGGCCATCGCCATCTTCTACGGAGCGGCGGGCGCGCTTGCGGTCGCGCTGTGGAGGTCCGGCTATGCGCGTGTGGCGGGGTTTGTGGTGGCATTCTTCGCGGCGGAGCTCGGCCGGAGCTACCTGCTGACCGGCTTTCCATGGAACCTGTTCGGCTATGCGCTCACGGCCAACGCGGCGCATATGCAGGCTGCGGCCTATATCGGCACGTTCGGCCTGACGCTCGCCGCGCTTTTCATTTTCTCAAGCCCGGCGGCATGGCTGGCAGTGCCGGCCGCGCAGGTGGGCCGCGGGTCCGCCGCGCCGCTCATCCTGTCGCTCGCCGTGCTGGGC
>CAZNAH010000189.1:1541-3706 GCA_964570735.1 uncultured Hyphomicrobiaceae bacterium
CTGGCGTCGGCCGGCAGCGAGACGGTGGACGGCGTCAGGCTGCGGATCGTCCAGTCGAACATCCCGCAAAAGGATAAGTGGAAGCCGGAAAACCGGCGCTGGATCTTCGAGCGGCATCTCGATCTCAGCAGGAACGGCACGGACGGCACGGACATCTCGGCGTTTACGCATGTGTTCTGGCCGGAGTCCTCCGTGCCGTTCCTGTTCGTGTTCAACGGCGACATACCGGACCCGTCCGTGCGGAAGCATCTCGCCGACCTCGTGCCGGACCATACCTTCCTCATCGTGGGGGCCGAACGCGCGGACGGCACGGTTGACGAGAACGGCCGCGGCCGGTTCGACCGAGTTTTCAACAGCCTGTTCGTTCTCGACGGAGACGGGCGCCTGCTCGCGACCTACGACAAGACCCACCTCGTCCCTTTTGGCGAATATGTGCCGTTCCGGAACCTGCTCGCCACAATTGGTCTCGGCGCGTTCTCACACAGGCTCGAAGGTTTCGATGCGGGAAACAGACGGTTCACGGTGCGTCTGCCGCGCACACCGCCTTTCGCGCCCCTCATCTGTTATGAAATTATTTTTCCTGGCCGGGCGACGTTGCCCCAAGATCGGGCGAAGTGGCTCGTCAACATCACCAACGATGCATGGTTTGGAAACTCGACCGGACCTTACCAACATCTTCAACAAGCAAGAGTCCGGGCAGTTGAAGAAGGACTGCCGGTTATACGTACAGCAAACACAGGAATATCTGCCATCGTCGATCCTTATGGCAAAATCGTGGCGCAACTCAATTTGAATGAAACTGGCGTTATCGACCATGGTCTGCCCCGCCTAATACAGCAAACAATTTTCGCCAAAGCCCACCCACAAATCCTGATTATACTGATTCTCTTCCCACTGCTGTTGTATTTCGCTATAGTGAGTCGTCTGGGCTTGGGATGAACGTTTTCGGCATGCTGGGCAAGCCGGTCATTCATAAAAAGAAAAGCACTTTCTCCGCGGAGGACGCTCAAACTGCGCCAGCGCAACGCTTGCGCTGGGTTGACGCCCCTTCGTCCTAAATCTACAACCCAAGGCATAGATTTTGCAATCATCAGAGGTCCGGGCACAACTTTTGGGATGGCGATCAATGGGACGGGGCTAAATATGGGCGTGATGGAGCCAGCAATGAAACTGTCTGGTCAGGGCGAAGACGCTTTCGAGACATCTGGGCGAAAGCCAAACCCAGTCGATGTACACGTTGG
This sequence comes from uncultured Hyphomicrobiaceae bacterium, assembly GCA_964570735.1. Classification (GTDB taxonomy): domain Bacteria; phylum Pseudomonadota; class Alphaproteobacteria; order Rhizobiales; family Rhodomicrobiaceae; genus CAZNAH01. Next base: position 2,783 of record CAZNAH010000189.1, read on the forward strand.
AAGCCGGGTCAGGCTTCGGCGCATGGTGCTTGGCATCAGCCAGGAAAAGCTGGGCGAGAGGATGAACCTGACCTTCCAGCAGATTCAGAAATATGAAAAGGGCACGAACCGCATCGGCGCGAGCCGGCTTTATCAGCTTTCGAGAATCCTCGAAGTCCCGGTCAATTTCTTCTTCGAAGATGCCGCGTTCGGTGCGCCCGCAACTGCCAATGCCTCTTATGCAGGCTTCCGCGAGCCGGACACCGAGTCCTTCCTGATCGACTTCCTCAATTCGCGCGAAGGTCTGGAACTGAATAAAGCCTTCATCAAGATCCAGGACCCGAAAGTGAGGCGTCGTGTCATAGAGCTGGTGCGGGCCTTGTCAGAAGAGCGCCCGGACAGTAATGAATACCCGCAGGGGGCTTCGCCTACGGGGGGGCTGGACTAGCGTTGCTGCGGCGGGTCGCTCCCTTTCCCACCCAATGATCTGCATAAGGAGCGGCCATGTCTCGCAAAAATTACCTTTTCACAAGCGAATCCGTCTCCGAAGGCCACCCCGACAAGGTGTGCGATCAGGTTTCCGATGCCATCGTTGACCTTTATCTGTCCGCCGATCCCTACGCGCGGGTCGCCGTCGAGACGCTCGCCACGACGAACCGCCTGATCCTAGCCGGGGAAACGCGCGGGCCGGCCTCCGTCGCCGTGGAAGACCTGGTCAACACCGCGCGCCAGGTCATCCACGACATCGGCTATGAGCAGGACGGCTTCCATTGGCGCAAGGCCGATATCCAATGCTACGTCCACGAGCAGTCGGCCGACATCGCGCGGGGCGTCGATTCGTCCGGTTCCAAGGATGAGGGCGCGGGCGACCAGGGCATCATGTTCGGCTATGCCTGCCGCGAGACCGCGGCGCTGATGCCGGCGCCGCTGTTCTACAGCCATAAA
>CAZNAH010000190.1:0-3692 GCA_964570735.1 uncultured Hyphomicrobiaceae bacterium
GAGAGTATGAGGAGAAGGTGCGGAAGCCGAGCCTTCCCTTCCACCCCGTGGACATCGCGCGGTCGGCCCTGGAGCCGCAGCACGAGTTTGTGGTCCTCCATCACCCTCTGGGTCAGGAGATGATCGCCTCGCGGCGCTATTGCCGCCTTCCCGACAGGGGCTACGACGCGAACGCCCCCTACCCTCCAACCTTTGCGCATATTTGCGACACGCTCGGGGGATCGTCTGGGGCGCCGGTGTTTTCGAGCTCGCATGAGGCGGTGACGGCCATCCACTTCTGCTGCGAGAAGGCTCTCGGCCCCCGCGCCGCCAACGCCGCATCGGGCTTCAACTACGCCACTCATATCGACGCCGTCGCTCAAAGAAACCAAATCGTCAGAAAGCTGACGATCAAGGAGCCGCTGACGGCGGCCGAGCAGCGCAGCGTAGATTACGCCCAGAGACGCGGCATGGAAGCAAAACGCGAACTGGCGGAGGACAATCCAAGGGCCGCCATGCTCCTTGCGCTCGACGGAGTGGAGTCCATCGCTGCGGGCAAGAAGAGCGATGTCCTTCTGGCGGCGACGCGCGCTCCACTGGCGGTTCTGGCGAGCGCGTACAGCCGCCTACAAGAGATGACAGTTGTGCGGCACTCTATGGCGATAATAAGCACGTTGCCGCGCGCCGAATTTGATCGAACCGGAGAACGATTCCTCACGGTGTCTGAGGACGGGACCGTACAAATCTGGAGGACGGCGACCGGCATGCCCGCCGCGCCCGCAATCGCGCACAAATCGGCCGTCTCTTATGCGACATTCGATCCGACAGGGTCACGCGTTGTCACGGCATCCTTCCCATGCAAATCGGCCGAGGCTTACGATCCAGAGTGCAATCACGGAGTCGCACAGATTTGGGATGCGGTTGACTCGCGACCTGTTGGTCCCCCGATCAGGCACGACCGAGCAATCGTAACGGCCTCGTTTGATCGCACGGGCCGACGCCTCCTGACGGCTTCCTGGGACGGTACCGCGCGCGTTTGGAGCGCTGGTTCGTCAGAGCCATTGACCGTGTCGATGGTGCACGATGTAGAAGTGCTCTTTGCAGCCTTTGATCCACGCGGCCGCCACGTCGTCACGATCTCGGCTGACGGCGTCGAACGCGTTTGGGACGCGACGACGGGCGAATTAGAAGCTCCGTGGCGCAGAAACCCTCAGCGCCCTGCGCCGCGGCGGCGATCCGATATTGCGCAAGGCGACTTCAGTCATGATGGCGCCTTACTGGTTACAGCGTCTAACGATGATTTCGCAACCATTTGGGATACAGCCGCCGCGAAACCCCTTCGCGTGCTCAAACATGATGCGCAAGTCCTTGGCGCAGTTTTCAACGAGGCAGGCACACGCGTCGCCACCTCAGACGCCGCTGGAATTGCGCGGATCTGGGACGCCGCCACGGGCGTGCAAATCGGCAAAGACATGCGTCACAACCACACAGTCTTTTCGATCGAGTTTGATGTTTCTGGAAATCGCGTCGTGACCGCCTCGGGCGATTTGTTAAGCGCGCTCCCAGGGTGGGCGCAGCTCTGGGATGCAGCGACAGGCGAACCGGTGAGTGCGCCGATCCGCCATGATTTATTCGTGTTCACCGCGAAGTTTAACGCCGCCGGGGACCGCATCGTCACTTCGTCAGGTGACGGTACGGCCCGTGTAATAGACGTTGCGGCCTCCGTCGTTGTGATCCCGCCGATTGAGAATCTTCCCTACACATCCGCCTTTTTTGCGGCAGGCAGCGATAATCTTGTGGTTTCTTCAGGACATGAGATCGGCGTCTTCGACAAGGATGGCAAGCCGATCATTCCGCCACGGTCGCATTCGGGCGGCCACGTCGTTGTCGATTCGAAGGGTGAAAAGTTCGTCGCGCTCTGGGGTCCGGGATCGGACGGCGAGCTCGCGGAAGTCCGAGGAATCGAGGATGACCGATGGATTACCACGCTTCAAACGGATGGCAATTTCACTATGGGCGCGTTCAACGCGAGCGGTGACCGCATAGTGACAGCCGCCCGAGGGCTGGGCGGCGCGGGCTTCGTGCAGGTTTGGGATCTTGCGGAAGAGGGCGCTCCGCCCCTATCGCCACCAATTCGATTGAACGCGAAAGTCTCGGCGCTCGCCATTGATCCGAGCGGACGGCGCATTGCTGCCGCCACAATCGATGGAATAGCCCAAGTCTGGACGGTAACCGGCAAGAAACTGGGCCGCCCAATAGAACTCTCTGAGCATATATGGCATGTGACCTTCGACCCGAGCGGCGACCGAATCGTGACGACGTCGGGTGACCGCGATTTGGATGCGCGCGTATGGTCCGCTCGCGTTTGGAACGCCGAGACAGGCGAGCCGATGACTGATCCGCTGAGGCACAGCGGCCTTGCGCTCGACGCGCAGTTTGATGCAACCGGCAAACGACTGGTTACAGCCGGCGGGCTCTCCGCGCGCGTGTGGGACGCCGAGACCGGCGCGCCCATCTCACCTTGGATGAGCCACCGGAATGGCGTCCGTCATGTTCGGTTCAACCCGTCGGGCGACTTTGTCGCGACCGCTTCTTTCGATGGGTCGGCCGTCGTCTGGGATGCCGTCTCAGGCGAACCGGTGCACACAATGGCGTTGGAAGGACCGGCGACATCGGTCGCGTTCAGCGCGGATGGAAGCCGGGTAGCGACCGCGTCATTCGAGGCGGATCCGAACTTAATGGATCACGAAGGAAATCCTGTCGCAATTTCTGGGGCGAAAGGCGCGGTTCGCATTTGGCGGACGCCTCCGTCCGGTCGCGCTCTCATTGCTGAAGCGCGCGATCGCGCGAATCTCCTCGCCGTCTCAGAAATGGAACAGGAAATCTACGGCTTGCGTCCGTGAACGAATGGTGGCCGGCGCGCGGGGAGTGGCGATCTCAGGTCAGGCACAGCTCCGAGGAAGCCGTTCGCGCCTCCGAGGCAATGGTACGCCGAAGCAGGGCGCGGGCGCATTCCCGCTTGGCGCATGGCCGACGTTCGCAGCAACGGAAGGGGCCGTCGCGGGCGATGGGGCCCGAGTCGTGGCGCTTTTGCGCAAGGGCCACCGAAGGACTAGACTGCCGTCCGGGAGGCTGAGGGGATGCTTCGGGCAATTCTGATCTTGTTCGGGCGGCGCCCTGCCGCCAAGGGGATACGACCTTATCGAGTTCGCGCGCGAACGCGTGGCAGCGCTGTCGGAGGACGACCGCGTGAGGCGCGACCTCGCGGAACGAGACGCACCGTCTTGAATGTTCTCTCTCATTTTGAGGCGACGCCCTTGTTCGCGAGCGCAACGACTATGACCGGGGATGAGGCGTGATCAGATATTCCGTAATAGGATGGATTGTTCTGGTCGCGGGCTTTGTGCTGTCGGCGTTCTTCTCCGATGGGATCACCTCTTTTGGCGGGTCGGTTCGGTCGTTTTTTGATGGGGACGACCGTGGGGGATATGAGGTTTCGTTTGGCCGTCGCGCGGACGGGACGCTTGAGGCGCGGGGCGCGGACCAGCAGGTCAACGAGGAGGACGTCGAGAGGCTGCGAGGACGGTTTCTGCGCGGCGGGGACACGAACAATTTCGAGCTGGTGTGGGGGATCCAGGAAGGCTCGGCGCTGCGGCGGCTGTCGCAAGGGGTCGGCCAGCTGGTTTTCCTGCGCAGTGGAACGGTGGTCGGGG
>CAZNAH010000191.1:0-3681 GCA_964570735.1 uncultured Hyphomicrobiaceae bacterium
GGCTTTTTGTTTCCGCCTTCGACCATGGCGGCGCGGGCGGCGGCTACGAAAACACATGGGGCACGGGCAAGCTCTATTTCGGCGCCATGAAGGTCAAGAACATCCGCATCCACAACCGCCCGGCCTACAACTCGGAAGTTCATTCCTCGCGCGACATGGGCGTGGGCGAGCTGAACAACTGCTATGAGGACGCCGAACTGGCCGACACCATCGTCGCGCTCGGCTGCAACCCGCTCGAAACGCAGACGAACTACTTCCTGAACCACTGGGTGCCGAACCTGCGCGGCACATCCATGCAGAAGAAGGAGGCGCAGCTTCCGGGCGAAAAGCACGCGCCGGGCCGCATCATCTTCATCGATCCGCGCCGCACGGTCTCGGTGAACGCCTGCGAAACGGAAGCCGGCAAGGAGCGCGTGCTGCACCTCGCGATCAATTCCGGCACGGACCTCATCCTGCTCAATGCGATTTTGACCTACGTTGCCGACAAGGGTTGGATCGACAAGGACTTCATCACGGCGTCCACGAAGGATTTCGACAAGGCTCTCAAGGCCAACAAGACCTCCATTGAAGAAGCCGCGAAGATCACCGGCGTGCCGGGCGCCGATATCATCAAGGCCGCCACCTGGATCGCCGAACCGAAGGACGGCAAGCGCAGGCGCTCCATGTTCGCCTATGAGAAGGGCATCATCTGGGGCAACGACAATTACCGCACCATCGCGGCCATCGTGAACCTTGCCCTGGCAACCGGCAACATCGGGCGCGAAGGCGGCGGCGCGGTGCGCATGGGCGGCCACCAGGAAGGCTATGCCCGCCCGTCGGATGCGCATGTCGGGCGCCCGGCGGCCTATGTCGATAAGCTGCTGATCGAAGGCAAGGGCGGCGTGCATCACGTCTGGGGCTGCGATCACTACAAGACGACGCTGAACGCCATGGAGTTCAAGCGCGTCTACAAGAAGCGCACGGACATGGTGAAGGACGCGATGAACGCCGTGCCCTATGGCGACCGCGCGGCGATGGTGAAGGCCATCCTCGATGCGATCAAGAAGGGCGGTCTGTTCGCGGTGGACGTTGATATCGTGCCGACCCAGATCGGGCAGGCGTGCCATGTCGTCCTGCCCGCCGCGACATCGGGCGAGATGAACCTCACCTCGATGAACGGCGAGCGCCGGATGCGGCTCACCGAGCGTTATATGGATCCGCCCGGCCAGTCCCTGCCGGATTGCCTGATCGCAGCCCGCATCGCCAATCACATGGAGCGCGTGCTGACCGAAATGGGCGATGCGAAATACGCAGCCCAATTCAAGGGCTTCGACTGGAAGACGGAAGAAGACGCCTTCATGGACGGCTATCACAAGACGGCCGACGGCGGCGAGCACGTCACCTACGACCGGCTGCGCGCCATGGGCACGAACGGCTTCCAGGAACCGGCCACCGCGTTCAAGGACGGTAAGATCGTCGGCACGAAGCGCCTCTATTCGGACGGCAAGTTCGGCACGAAAGACGGCAAGGCCACGTTCATGGAAGCGCAGTGGCGCGGCCTACAGGCGCCCGGCAAGGACGAGCAGAAGAAGAAGTTCAAATATCTCATCAACAACGGCCGCGCGAACCATGTCTGGCAGTCCGCTTATCTCGACGTGGAGAACGATCTCGTCATGGATCGATTCCCCTATGCCTATATCGAGATGAATCCCGACGACATGGCGGCTCTCGGCGTGAGGGAAGGCGATCTCGTCGAGGTCTATAACGACGACGGCGCGACGCAGGCGATGGCCTATCCCACCCCGTCGGCGCGGAAGGGCGAGACTTTCATGCTGTTCGGCTATCCGACCGGCGTGCAGGGCAACGTCATCAACGGGGAGGGCGTGAACGAACTCGTCATCCCGAACTACAAGCAGACCTGGGGCGACATCCGCAAGATTTCGGATGCGCCGGAAGGTGTGAAGCACCTCACCTTCAAGTCTCAGGAATACAAGATCGCGTAGGCGCGCCGGGCGGCCCCTGCCGGAGCCGCCCGAACCGTTCCCTTAAATCCGCGCGATATCGTCCTGCGCCTCGGTTGAAGGCGGCTTTGCCTAGACCGGCGCCGCGCCGTCCAGTTCGGGCAGCAGGACCACGCTTTCCTGCTCGTTCGGATCGCTCCGCGCGATGATCGCCGTAACCGGCTTGTCCGACAGGTTTGCAGGCCGATGCGGCACCCCCGCCGGGATGAACACCATGTCGCCCGCGCGCACGACGCGATGCTCGGCGAGGCCGTCGCCGAACCACATCTGCGCCTCGCCGCTCAGCACATAGATCGCCGTTTCATGATCGCGGTGGAGGTGCGCCCGCGCGCGCTCGCCCGGCTGCATTGTGAGCAGGTGCATGCAGAGCTTCGTCGCGCCGGTGGTCTCGGCGGAGATGCCGGCGGCATAGGCCAGGCCCTGCTTGCCGAGATAGGGTTCGCCCGCGCGGATGACGCGGCATGCGGGTTTGGGGTCGGGTTGGGTCATCAGTTCGCGTTACTCTGTAATCACCAGCCCTTGCAAGTTAAGTTCTTGTACTCCGTTATGCCAGTCTTCAGTCAAGGAAGCGCGCCTAACAAAAATGATTAAACCATCATGGTCTTTTGTTAATTTTGACAAGTTTCTATCGCCGGTGACAAGAATAAAGCTGGACTTGATTGCTGTCTCGGCTATTTGAATATCACGCTCCTGATTTGAGCCGCACTTCGTGCGTTTACCGAGTTTTTTGTCGAGTTCGCGAAGGGCGACTAACATCTCATGATATAGCGCATCATCTGCGCTCCAGCGGCTCCCCCAAGGATCTCCCCAACGCGTTGTGTAAGGCCAATCCTCATCTGAGATAAAATCATCAAAACTGGCTAGTGCTCGCGCTTTGTGCTCCGGATCTTTGATGTTTTCTAACTCTGCCTTTTGAACATGTGTGCCTACAACAAAAATCGAACCTAAATGCTGTTTGATCTCTGGGTTCTCTCCCATCCAACTAAAAATCATTGTGTCCAAGATGTACTTCTGCATTTTTCACTCCGCCGCCTTGGGCGTCGGCGCTGCCGATGCGGCGCGCTTCGCCGGCCGCCGCTTGAGAAGCTCGGCGAGGAAACGCCCCGTGTAGCTCGCCTCCGCCTTCGCCACATCCTCCGGCCGCCCGGCCGCCACCACGCGCCCGCCGCCGTCGCCGCCCTCGGGCCCTAAGTCGATCACCCAGTCGGCGGTCTTGATCACCTCCAGATTGTGCTCGATCACCGCCACCGTGTTGCCGGCGTCCACAAGCTGGTGCAGCACCTCCAGGAGCTTCGCCACATCGTGGAAATGCAGCCCCGTGGTCGGCTCATCAAGGATGTAGAGCGTGCGCCCCGTCGCGCGGCGCGATAGCTCCTTCGCCAGCTTGACAGCGTGGTCGCCTGCTGGCCGATCTTGATGTAGCCGAGGCCGACGCGCTTCAGCGTCTCCATCTTGTCGCGCACGGCGGGCACGGCCTTGAAGAACTCCGCGCCCTCCTCGACCGTCATTTCAAGCACGTCGGCGATGGACTTGCCCTTGAACTTGATCTCCAGCGTCTCGCGGTTGTAGCGGTGGCCCTTACAGACGTCGCAGGTGACATACACGTCGGGCAGGAAGTGCATCTCGATCTTGATGACGCCGTCGCCCTGGCACGCCTCGCAGCGCCCGCCCTTCACGTTGA
>CAZNAH010000192.1:0-3656 GCA_964570735.1 uncultured Hyphomicrobiaceae bacterium
GGAACTTGAAGCCCGTCACGCGGCGCAGGTTGAACCAGCCCTCTTCGTTGCGCGTCATGGCGCGGCGCTTCGCCGGAGGCTGGACGAAGCCCTGGGGATCGATCGCCGCGAGCACCTCCTCCGAGCCGAGTTCGCCCTTGCCGACCGCATGGAGAATGGCCTCGGCGGTCTTCTGTTCGAGCTTGACGAAAGCCGGGGTCAGTTCGCCGTCCGCGTAGTCCTTGCCGCGCTTCGCGAAAGCCGCCCGCATGATGTCGCGGCCAAGCGTGATGAGCTGGCGGCGCTCAGCCTCGCGCGTCGCCCGCTTGATGGCGAAGCGCGCCTTGCCCGTCTTGACGACAGCCTCCCACGCAAGCGGCGGCGTCTGCCCTTCGGAGGTGATGATCTCGACTTCGTCCCCGTTCTTCAGCTCGCTCAAAAGCGGCATGTGCCGGCCGTTGATCTTGCAGCCCACGCAGCGATTGCCGATGTTCGTGTGAACGGCATAGGCGAAGTCGATGGGCGTCGCCCCGCGCGGCAGCGCGATGAGCCGTCCCTTCGGCGTGAAGCAGAAGACCTGATCCTGGAAGAGTTCGAGCTTCGTGTTCTCCAGGAACTCTTCAGGGTTGTCGCCTTCGAGCAGGTTCTCCACGAGCTTGCGCAACCATTGATAAGCCGTGCTCTCGCTGGGATCGGGGATGAAGCCGGCCTCCGCGACGGGTGTCTTCGCCTTCGCGAGAAGCCCGGAAGCCAGCTTGTAGCCCGTATGCGCGGCAACGCCATATTCCGCGATCTCGTGCATCTCGCGCGTGCGGATCTGGAGTTCGACCCGCTGATGGCGCGGCCCCACGATGGTCGTATGGATCGACTGGTAATCGTTGTGCTTGGGCGTGGAGATGTAATCCTTGAAGCGGCCCGGCACGACGCGCCATGTGGTGTGCACCGCGCAGAGCGCCGCGTAACAGTCCTCCACCGTATTGACGAGGATGCGGAAGCCGTAGATGTCGGAGAGCTGCTCCAGGCTGATCTGCTTGTTCTCCATCTTCATCCAGATGGAGTAGGGGCGCTTCTCGCGGCTCACCACCTCCGCTTCGACCGCGCTGGCGGCGAGCTTGCGCGACAATTCGCCCGCGATTTCGTCGGTGAGCCCGCGGTTCTGCGCACGCAGCACGTTGAGGCGGGACATCAGCGTCTCATATGCCGCCGGATGCAGCCATTTGAAGGAGAGTTCCTCAAGCTCGTCCTTGATCTCCTGGATGCCCATGCGGCCCGCGAGCGGCGCATAGATGTCCATCGTCTCCTCGGCGATGCGGCGGCGCTTCTCAGGCTTCACATGCTCCAGCGTGCGCATATTGTGCAGCCGGTCCGCGAGCTTGACGAGCAGCACGCGGATGTCGCTCGATATGGCGATGAGCAGCTTGCGGAAATTCTCGGCCTGCTCGGTCTTGCGCGAGGTGAGGTTGAGCTTCTCGATCTTCGTCAGGCCATCGACCAGCTTGGCGATGGTCGGCCCGAACAGGCGTTCGATCTCGGCCTTGGTGGTCTCGGTGTCCTCGATGGTGTCGTGGAGCAGCGCGGTTGCGATCGTCGCGTCATCCAGCTTGAGATCGGTGAGGATCGAGGCGACTTCCAGCGGATGGGAGAAGTAGGGGTCACCCGAGGCGCGGATCTGGTTGCCATGCGCCTTCATGGCATAGACGTAGGCGCGGTTGAGAAGCGCCTCGTCCGCCTTGGGGTTGTAGGCGACGACTTTCTCGACGAGTTCATACTGCCTCATGGGCCACGCCCGCGTCGGAGGCGGGGTGCTCGTTTGCCCGGAACCGTGAGAGGTCGCGAGACTCATCGCTGGTGTGGCCGCATCCCTCCCGGCGCGTCAGGATTTCGAGCGTGAACCCGACGCATCCGACGGAATGGAGCGCGCCAGCCCCTGCAACAGTTCTTCCTCGGTGAGGCGGTCGATGGCGACGTCCGTCGCCGGGTCGTCCTGTCCGAAATAATTCACCGGCCGGGCTTCCTGCACCGCGGGAACGGCGTCGGGCTCCGGCTCGTCCACCTCGACATAAGCCTGCATCGAGTGGATCAGGTCTTCCTTGAGGTCCTCGGGCGAGATCGTCTGCTCAGCGATCTCGCGCAGGGCGACGACGGGGTTCTTGTCGTTCTCGCGGTCGACCGTAATCGGTGCGCCGGACGAAATCGCGCGCGCGCGATGTGCAGCGAGCAGCACGAGTTCAAAACGATTCGGGACTTTATCGACGCAGTCTTCGACTGTGACGCGTGCCATCGATCACCTCAGCTTTCCGGAATTGGCCAGAGAGTAGTGGAAACGTCACAGGCTTTCAAGGCGAGCCTGAAAATTCCCGTTTATAAGGGCTGAGTGGCGGCTAGAAATAGGCGATCAAGCGCCCGGCCGAGACAGCGCCGAGCCACAGCACAAGCGATGCCGCGGCCTGGATGCGTCCGAGCACCGGCGGGCGCGCATCCCAGGATGGCCGCGCCTTCCGCCACAGCAGCACAAAGAGGAGCGCGTTCGCCAGAGCCGCCGCGACCAGCAGGATCTTGGCGATGAAGGTGGCGCTCTGGCTGAGCGCAACCGCATCCGCCACGAACATCAGAAGCCCGGTGGGGATCGCGACCAGAAGCCCGAAGAAGGCTACGCCGCGCAGCAATCTCTCCGCCGCCTCCAGGTCAAGGCCCTTGCCGAAACCGAGAAAACGCAGATCGAGCGCGGTGATCGCCCCCGCGACGAGCGCAATGCCGAGCACATGGCCGACATTGACGAAGGGATAGAGATAGGCCGACTGCTTGAGCGCGACAGCAAGCGCGGTCGCTTCGATCGCAGCCGCCCAGCCCATCCCCTCGCCCGCTTCCATCAGCGCAGTTCGATGGTCTTGCCGTCGATCGTGATCCGCTCTGCGCGCATCTCGGGCTCGCCCGTCTTCAGCGGATAGGCTTCCACCGTCACGGTCTTGCCGACTTCGAGCGCGCTCTCGGGCAAGCCCCGCGCCTGCATCCGGGAGACGGGCGCGAGAACGACGGTCCAGCGCTTGCCGTCGTGATCGAGCCCGATTTCGCCATGCGGGTTGGCGTAGCGCACGGTGGCGATGGGCGCGTTGATGGTCACCGCCTTGGTTTCATAGCTGGACCAGCCGTGATGGGCGTGAACGCCGGCAAGCGGCAGCACGGCAAGTGCGGATGCGAGAAGCGCGGCGGTGGCAGGGGAACGCATGAGGCAGCCTCCATTGATCAAATCCTTCCGCCACGTAGGCGCTTCACCGCGCTTTCTCAACCTTTGGCCCGCTCAGGCGGAGCGGAACAATGGGCGCGGTCGTGCTTTGTGAGAAAGCAAAGCCGCTGATCAGCGGTGAAACGAACCCATGGAGGATGGCCAATGTCTCATCTCCGCCTCGCGGCCCTTGTCATTGCGGGGTGCATGGCCCCGGCTTCGGCGCAAGCTCAGATGTCGAACCAGCCGGGCTATACCGGGCCGACGCAAACGCCCGAAGAGCGCAGGCTTCCGCCCCTGCCCGGCGCGAACAGCTTCACCGAAGAGCAGGCGCGCGAAAGGATCGCCACGGCGGGTTACTCGGAAGTCGCGCAGCTTCGCTTGGATGAGCAAGGGGTCTGGCGCGGCGTTGCGAAGAAAGACGGCAGGGAACATCGCGTCGCTCTCGATTACC
>CAZNAH010000193.1:0-3648 GCA_964570735.1 uncultured Hyphomicrobiaceae bacterium
AACGGGATGCAAATGTTTGAATCGAACCACTAGCCCGCCATGGTGTGCCTGTTCGAGCCCGATACGGCGCTGGCCTGCCGCGTGCATCCCTCACCCAACTGCGAGGATCGCCGCGACGGGGCCGAACCCGACATCCTTCTCCTGCACTATACGGGAATGACGACGGCGGAGGCCGCGATCCTCTGGCTTGCCACGCCGGACTCGAAGGTTTCCTGCCATTACGTGGTCGATGAGGCGGGCGCTATCACCCAGATGGTGCCCGAAAGCGCGCGGGCCTGGCATGCGGGCGCATCCCATTGGCTCGGCTGCGATGACGTCAATTCGCGCTCCATCGGCATCGAAATTCACAATCCGGGGCATGCGCTCGGCTATCCGGCGTTCCCCGAGGCGCAGATCGAGGCGGTCGAAAAGCTTTGCCGCGATATCGCCGCGCGCCGGTCCATCCGCCCGCAGCGCGTGCTCGCCCATTCCGATGTCGCGCCGCGCCGCAAGATCGACCCCGGCGAGAAGTTTCCCTGGGCGCGTCTCGCGTCGGCCGGCGTCGGCCACTGGGTCGAACCTGCGCCGTTTCAGTGCGGCGAGGTGCTGGCGTTGGGCGACCGGGGCACCGGCGTGATGCGGCTTCAGCGCCAGCTTCGCGCCTATGGCTACGGGATCGACGCGACGGGCGACTATGACGAGCATACGAAACTGGTCGTGGAAGCCTTCCAGCGTCACTTCCGGCCCGCTCTGGTGGACGGCCGCGCCGACCGCTCGACGGTGGAGACGCTCGATGCGCTGCTCGCGGCGGTGCCCCCCGCCTGACGGGGCGGCATCGGGGCCTGCCCCAGCGCTTCCAGGCCGTGCGCGATCACCTTCCGCATCACGCCCGGCAGCGCTTCGCCCGGCAGATCATCGAGGCGGACCCAGCGCGCGCCTTCGATGCCCTCTCCCTCGTCTGCGCCGGTGCGTGCGGCAAAAACCACAAGCTCCAGGTGAAAATGCGTGAACGTGTGCGCGACGCGCCCCGGCACGCGCCGCCATTCGGCCGGGAAGGGTGCAGCGAAGCCGTCGCATGGGCCATCGGCCGCATCGAGCCAGGGCGTGCCAGGCACCTCTGCCATACGCGCGAGCAGGCCCTTGTCCGGCCTTGTCCTGAGAAGCAGCGCCGTACGCCCGCCTTCTCCCCGCAAGGCGACGAAGGCCGCGCCGTAGCGCAGCGGCCGCTCCGCCTTCACGGATTTTCGCGGGAGTAGAGCTGCGACCCCCAGCGCATGGGCCTTGCAGAACCGCGAGACCGGACAGATGAGGCATGAGGGGGATTTCGGCGAGCAGATCGTCGCGCCGAGGTCCATCATGGCCTGGGTGTAATCGCCGGGTCTCGACTGCGGCGTGAGCGTCGCAGCCAGCGCCTTGAGCTTCGGTTTCGCGCGGGGCAGCGGCTCCTCCACGGCGAACAGCCGCGCGACCACCCGCTCCACATTGCCATCCACCGCGGTTGCGGGTTCGTCATAGGCGATGGCCGCGATCGCCGCCGCCGTGTAGGCCCCGACCCCGGGCAGCTTGCGCAGTTCCGCCTCCGTCCGGGGGAAGCCGCCGAGCGCGGCCACGGCCTTCGCGCAGGCATGGAGGTTGCGCGCACGGGCGTAATAGCCGAGCCCCGCCCAGGCGGCGAGCACATCGTCGAGCGGCGCGCGCGCCAGCGCGTCGAGCGTCGGCCAGCGGTCGAGGAACGCCCTGAAATAGGGGATGACCGCCTTCACGGTCGTCTGCTGGAGCATGATCTCGGACAGCCAGACGCGATAAGGGTCAGCGGTCAGGCCCGGCTTCGCGCGCCAGGGCAGGTCACGCCGATGGGCGTCATACCAGTGGAGCAGCGCCGCCGGGAACGCCTGCCGCGCAACTCCGGCCAGTGGCGGAAAAGCGTCTGTCGTCAGCAAATGAGCCCGCCCGCCTTCGCGAGCGCCCCCGAATCAGTCATGCCCTCGCTCAATCGCGGGGGTTCTTGATGACTGCGCCTAATCCAAATCGCACCTTCGGCGCAACGCCGGTGTCACGCTTCGTGCCGCAGTTGACGGCGGAAGCGATGCGCAAGCATGGGTTTGCGAACTATGCTCTGCTTGCGAACTGGCGTCAGATCGCGGGGCCGGCATTCGCGGATTTCGCCTTGCCGCTACGGCTGACCACGCAGAACGGCTCGCGCAATGACGTCCTGCACGCCGATACGCCCGGCCAGCAGCGCGCCGCGACCCTGATCTTGAAAGTCGATCCGTCGCGCAGCCTTGAGATCCAATATGTCGTTCCGCAGTTGATCGAGCGCATCAACGCTTGCCTCGGCTATCGCGCCGTCTCCGCGATCAGGCTCGTGCAGATGCCGCTCAGGGCGCAGGGCCGGGGAAAAGCGCCCGTTCCGGCTCCAGTGCACGCGCCCGATGCGAAGGAGAGCGAGTGCGACGGCGACCGTCTCGCCCGCGCGCTGTCCCGGCTCGCGAAAAGCCGCGCACGCAAAACGGCGCAAATCAGGCTCTCCGCGCGCCATTAAACTTACGGAGCTTTAATCGGCCGCAATCTTGCCTTTCGGACGGGCTAGCCCCAATACAAGCGGAATTGGATACAACCGCTCACTCCGGAGGCTTTCATGCCCTTCCTTAAGCGAATCGCCGCGGGTTTCGCTCTCGCGCTCGCTATCGCAGCCGCTCCCGCCTTCGCCCAGCAGAACGTGACGAAGCCCGCGTCCGACCTGCCCGAAAAGGCCATGGGCACCGAGAACGCACCGGTCACCATCATCGAATATTCCTCCCTGAGCTGCCCGCACTGCGCAAGCTTCCACAAGGATGTGCTGCCGCAGTTGAAAGAAAAGTATATCGACAAGGGCAAGGTCCGCTATGTGCTGCGCGAGTTTCCGCTGAATGACGCCGCGTTCGCTGGCTCGGTCGTTGCGCGCTGCGTCGCGCCGGAAAGCTACTTCACCTTCGTCGATTTCCTGTTCGAGAAGCAGGAAGACTGGGCTTTCAAGGAGGATGTGCTGACCCCGCTCAAGAATTACGCGAAGCAGGCGGGCCTTTCGGAAGAGAAGTTCAACGAATGCCTCAACAACAACAAGCTCGCCGAAGACGTGCTCAAAGTGCGCGAGCATGGCGCGAAGTTGGGGGTAAATTCCACGCCGAGCTTTTTCGTGAACGGAGAGCTTGTTAAAGGCGGCGTCACTCTGGAGAAGCTTGAAACTGCCATGAAGCCACATCTCGGCAGTTCATAACACAAGGAAGACGGCGATGGGGGGCAGGGACTTTCGGCGTGCGCTGCGCGCTTTACAGGCTGGCGTCCTGATCGCCGCCGCGGCGGTTCTCGGCGGGTGCTCGGGCGGCGTCCCGTCGCTTTCGCTGCCTGAGCTTCCATCGCTGTCGTCCGGAGCCGCAGAGCCGGAGGCCGAGGCTCAGGCCGCTGCCCCCGCCAAGCTCGCTGACCCGGCGGAACTCGCCAAGCCCGGGCCTCTCGGCGACAAGACGCTCGGCAAGGCAAACGCGCCCGTCACGATCGTGGAGTACGCCTCGCTCACTTGTCCGCACTGCGCGAAGTTCCATGCCGAAACCTTCCCCAAGCTGAAGAAGGCGTATCTCGACACCGGCAAGGTGCGCTACATTTACCGCGAATTTCCGATCGGCCGGTCCG
>CAZNAH010000194.1:0-746 GCA_964570735.1 uncultured Hyphomicrobiaceae bacterium
GCGCCGCGCGGCGCCCGAAGATGCCGCACCGATCGACGCCGAACCCGAGGCCCCGGCCGGGGAGCCTGCCGAGTCGGATGAGGAGATGTTCGAGTTCTATCAGCCCGACGACGTGCTGCTGCTCGAGGAGCTCATCGCCGACGACGGTGGCACGGATCCTGAGACCGAAGCTGATCGGCATGAGATCGCCATGGCATTGCACCGGGCCATCGCCGGTCTTTCTCCGGTCGAACGCCGCGTTCTCCATCGGCTCCACCTGGACGACGCCACGGTTGCGGAGACGGCGGACCTCCTGGGCCTTTCCGAGACAGCGGTGAAAGAAATCGCAGAGAAGGCGGGCGAGAAACTGCGCGCGAAGCTTGTCGAAGCCGGGCTTATCTCCGAGACGACGGAGCTCGCGCGCGTCGAACGGGAAATCGCCCGCACGCAGCGTCTGCCTCAGCCGATCGAGGACCGCCGTCGCGTGGTCGCAACACTCGCCGACGAAAAGACCGGCGCCGAAACCTAAACAGGAGAAGACCTGATGAACACAAATTCCGAAAATCCCTCCGACGCGATGCAGGACGTGCTGTGCACCCTGTCCCGGAACTGGTGGGCCTTCGTGCTGCGCGGTGTGCTCGCGCTGGTTATCGCGGTGCTCGCCTTCGTCATGCCTGCGGAATCGCTTCTGGCGCTCACGCTGGTCTTCGGCGCGTTCGCCTTTGCCGACGGCGTGTTCGGCCTCGTCGCCGCGATCCGCAACGTCC
>CAZNAH010000194.1:756-1093 GCA_964570735.1 uncultured Hyphomicrobiaceae bacterium
AAGGCGGCGGGCGCGTCCGTGCGCTGGGGCTGGCTCTTGTTCAGCGGCATTCTGGGCATCGCCACGGGCGTCGTCGTGGTGGTATCGCCCTTCGTCGCCACGCTCGTGCTTGCGACATTCCTCTGGGCGAGCATCGCATTCTGGTCGGTGTTCTCAGGCGTCCTGGAAATCGTGGCGGCGATCCGTCTGCGCAAGGAAATCAAGGGGGAGGTATGGCTCGTCCTGAGCGGCCTTATCTCGGTCGCACTCGGTGTCGTCGTGACCTGGATGCTGCTGACGCGCCCGCTCGAAAGCTTCCTTGCCCTTTTCCCAATCCATGTCGGAGAAAACCATTCCC
>CAZNAH010000194.1:1103-3631 GCA_964570735.1 uncultured Hyphomicrobiaceae bacterium
CTCGGCTGGCTTCTCGGCTTCTACGCCGCCCTCTTTGGCATCACGATGATTTTGCTCGGCCTGCGGTTGCGCCGTGCACTTCGCGAGACATCCGATAAGGGGACCGGCGCCGGTCAGCCCGCTCGCACATGACGCGATCAGGGAAGACCGGGCGGACCACCGGCGATGAAGACGATCTCACCCGGTGGGACGAGACGATCTTCGACCGCTGCCTGAAGGCTGGTTTCAACCCCTTCGGCAGTGGTCCGACACCGGTATTTCCGAGAGAGGCAGACCGTGGGCAGGCCTTCCTGGGCCGCGATACTCTACGAAATGACAGCTGCGACAGGGAGGATGGTCAATGACACACAGGCAGCGCGACATTGTCTATCTGGCCACCATTGCCGTTTCGGGGATCGGAATCTATTTCATGTTCCGCGCCATGTATATGGCGGAAGAGCCTCTGCCGTTCGCCCAGGAGATGACGCTGGTCTTTCTGGGCGCCGTCGTCACGATCGCGCTGACGGCGGCTCTCCTCAATCGTCAGACAGAGCTCGAGCTTCAAAAAGAAGGAAGAGTGATAATCCTTCAGCAGCAGTTCGAGATATACATGTCGTGCATAGAAAAGGTGGCGCAAATTGTCGAGACATCAGAGCATGATGAGAGACTGATCGACGATTTGAGGGTTCTGAACCACAAGCTTGCGGTAATTTCCAGCGAAAAAGTTCTGGCCTGCTTCGAGGCCGTTCTCGACACGCTTTTGTCCGGCCTCGCGGATGGCGTGCTTGTCGAAGCTGACAGCGAGAAGGTGATGCACTCCGTCGCCGATCTGACCACGGCAATGCGATCTGACGTCGTCCAGAACACGGCACCGACTTCGACAAGAGCGGCGGAAGCCATTCGTCGCAACTCGAGACGAATGGAGCAACTTGACGATCTGAGATTCGAGGCGGGATCGCCAAGGTGAGGAATTTCAAGGAGAACAGCAATGCGCGGCCATAATCGTCCGCCTTTTCCGCCCAGGATCCCCGGAACCGACACAGGGTCGTGGGACGTTCCGACCGCGATCATCTACCGGCCGGCACGTTCGGCGATGACATCGGCGCCGCGGCCCAACTACTGGATACTGGAATTCGAGCCGTCGCGTCCGCCCCAAATCGAGCCGCTGATGGGATATACCTCCAGCAGCGATCCCTATCGTCCGATCCGGCTGAAATTCCCCGACCGCGAAAGCGCCGTGGAATTCGCGGAGCGGCAGGACTGGCGCTACATCGTGCGTGACGACAAGGCTCACCGGCACGCGCCTGACCGCTGGCGGGGAGAGGAGCGGCATCGCCTCTACAAGGGAGCCGATGCGCCGGAAGCCTATCGTATACCGTCCAGCGTGGATCACGGTCGCACGGATCACCGCGTCCGGCGCGCGGTCGAGGAGAAAGGCACGGTGGACCTGTCGTCGCAAGAACAGGCCGAATTCGATCCGGTGCTCGAAGCCTCGCTCGAATCCTTCCCGGCCTCCGATCCCCCGGCCTGGACGGGCGTGACGATAGCCGGGAAAGAACAATGAACGGAATGTCTAGCGCGAGCGAGGATCTGCCGCTTGTTTCCCTATCTTGACAGCGTCGCGCGCCGCTACCCGCCCGTCATCGTATGGGCGGTCATCGGCATGAACGTCGTCGCGTTTCTCTATCAGACCAGCCTGCCGCCGCGCGTGCTGGACTGGTTCCTGTTCGAGTTCGCGCTGGTGCCCTCGCGCTTCTTCGGACAGCTGAGCCTCGTCGCCCCGTCCGACTGGACCCCATTCCTGACCAATATCTTCCTGCACGGGGGCTGGCCGCACCTCATCTTGAACATGTGGACGCTCTGGATCTTCGGCCCCGCCGTCGAAGATCGGCTCGGACCGGGTAGATTCACGTTGTTCTATCTGTTCTGTGGTGTTGCGGCCGGACTGGCTCACGCGCTGGCGAACCCGGACTCGGTCGTTCCCGCGCTTGGCGCGTCGGGGGCGATCGCGGGCGTGATCGGTTGCTACGCACGCATGTTTCCGGCGGCTCGGCTGGTGGTGATCGTGCCGATTCTGTTCATTCCGCTGTTCTTCGAAGTGCGCGCGTTCATTTTCGCAATGATCTGGTTCTTCATGCAGGTCATTCCCGGCTTTCTGTCGCTCGGCGGCGATCAGGCCACGGGCGGGATCGCCTGGTGGGCGCATATCGGCGGGTTTCTCGCCGGTTGGATTGTCACGCCACTCCTGCGAAGGCGGGCAGCCACCTATCGCCATTATTATCGCGACGAGGGCATCTATGGCTTTCTGCCGGATGGCCGACGGGAAGGGGGACAAGGTCCATGGACATAATGCAGCTTTTCTGGCTGTTCTTAATCATTTCGGCGCTGCAGCCGGTTCTCCAGCGCCGCTATCTTGAGGCGATGCGCACACGCAAGATCGCCCAGATCGAGAAGAAACGCGCCAGTCGCGTCATCCTGCTGATCCATCGACAGGAGACGATGAACCTGCTGGGATTCCCTCTAATGCGTTACATCGACGTCAACGACTC
>CAZNAH010000195.1:0-3597 GCA_964570735.1 uncultured Hyphomicrobiaceae bacterium
ATCTTCGCTCCAAGCGGCAGAAACTCTACCCGGGCGGCCTGTTCGCGCGCGGCTCCGCGGGCGGCCTCAAGGCGGGCCATGACACGGCGCGCATGATCGGCGCGTATGTGCGGGGCGGCGGGCGGCTCGGCTTCCTTGCGGACCTGCACGACTGGAAAGGCGTCGATGTGCCGTTCTTCGGGCAAACGACGCGGGCCTCCATCGTGCCGGCGATGCTCGCGCGGCGGGTAGGCGCCCGGCTCTGGGTCGGCCGCTGCATCCGCGTCGGCACCGGCTCCCATTTCAGGATCGCAATGCGCGAGATGAAAGTGCCGTGGACGGCGGACCCAAACGCCGATATCCGCGGGATCACGGCGGAGATGCAGCAGCAGTTCGAGGCGTGGATCCGCGAGCATCCCGAGCAGTGGATGTGGTCGAACAAGCGCTGGCCCGAACGGCACGTCAAGCGCGCGGCCCGCACGGCGCCCGAACCGGCGCCTACCCCGGCGCAGCGCGAAACGGAACAGGAGGCGGCCTGATGCGCATGGCGGTTCTCCAGCACGTGCCGTTCGAGGGGCCTGCCGCGATCGCGGACTGGGCTTCGCGGCGCAGCGTGCCGCTCGATGTCTTCCACGTCTATCGCGGCAGCGGATTGCCGCAGCCCGATAGCTTCGACATGCTCACCGTGATGGGCGGCCCCATGAGCGCGAACGACACCGCCACCCTGCCCTGGCTTCAGCCGGAGATCGACCTCGTGCGAGACGCGATGGCCGGCGGCAAGATCGTGCTCGGCGTCTGCCTCGGCTCGCAGATCATCGCCAAGGCGCTCGGCGCACCGGTCTATGCCGCGAAGCAGAGGGAGATCGGCTGGTTTCCCGTCACGCGCACGGCCGATGCGGGCGGCGCGACGCTGTTCGATGCGCTGCCCTCGCAGTTCACGCCCTTCCATTGGCACGGCGAAACCTTCGATCTGCCGGCCGGCGCGGTCCGCCTCGCCGAGACGGCTGACGTGCCGAACCAGGCGTTCCAGATCGGCGACCGGGTGCTCGGCCTGCAATTTCACATGGAGGCGACCCCGCAGAGCGTGGCCGATCTCGTGAAGCACGCCGGCCATGAGATCGCGGACGGCCCGTTCGAGCAGCCGCCGCACGAAATCCTCGCCGAAAGCCATCGCTGCGCGGACATCGAGCCCTTGCTCGATCATGTGCTCGACGCCTTGACGGGACTTCGCCCGGATGCCGGAATGAAGGCACGATAGGAGGTCTCATGGCCGCGACGAGAACGCCCGCGAAATTTTTCCAGCCGCTCGCCATCGGCGCGCCGCGCCCCTTCATGGAGAAGCCCGTGCGCCTTGAGCGCATGATCCACTTCATCGCGCCGCATGTGGAGAAGGTGCGCGCCAAGGTGCCGGACCTCATCGCCCAGGTGGACGTGATCCTCGGCAACCTCGAAGACGCCATCCCGACCGATGCGAAGGCCGCCGCGCGCGCGGGCTTCATCGAGATGGCGAAGGCGCACGATTATGGGCAGACCGGGCTCTGGGTGCGCATCAATGCGCTCGGCAGCCCGTGGGTTCTCGACGACATCCTCGACATCATGCGTGAGGCGGGGGCCAAGCTCGATTGCATCATGCTGCCGAAGGTGGAGGGGCCGTGGGACATCCACTATCTCGACCAGCTTCTCGCGCAGCTTGAGGCGCGGCATGGCGTCGCGCGGCCCGTGATGATCCACGCGATTCTGGAGACGGCCGAGGGCGTGAACAATGTCGAGGCCATCGCCGGCGCGAGCCCGCGCATGCATGGCGTGAGCCTCGGCCCCGCCGATCTCGCCGCGAGCCGCGCCATGAAGACGACCCGCGTCGGAGGCGGACACCCGGCCTATGGCGTTCTGGCGGATGCCGCCGGCGAGGGCGCGCGCGCCTTCTTCCAGCAGGACCTGTGGCATTACACCATCGCGCGCATGGTGGACGCCTGCGCCGCGCACGGCATCAAGCCCTTCTACGGCCCGTTCGGCGATTTCTCCGACCCGGCGGCGTGCGAGGCGCAGTTCCGCAATGCCTTCCTCCAGGGCTGCGCCGGGGCGTGGACGCTGCATCCGAACCAGATTCCCATCGCGAAAAAGGTGTTCAGCCCCGACCCGGAGGAGGTTGCCTTTGCCCGCCGCATCCTGGCCGCGATGCCTGACGGAAGCGGAGCCGTTATGGTTGACGGAAAGATGCAGGACGACGCCACTTGGAAACAGGCGAAAGTCATGGTCGATTTAGCGGATATGATCGACGCAAAGGACAAGGTTGCACACCCCTCCGCCCGCTGAGCCATACCGCGCGCAAGGCAGGCAGAACGCAGTCACAAGAGGCATGCAAAACGACAGCAGACCTGCGATGAGAACACGCCAAGCGAAGTTCACGATTGGGCAGGTGGTAAAACACCGCCTCTTCCCGTTCCGCGGGATCATCTTCGATGTCGATCCCGAATTCGCGAACACGGAAGAGTGGTGGGAATCCATCCCCGAGGAGATCCGCCCGGCCAAGGAGCAGCCCTATTACCACCTGCTCGCCGAAAACGACGAGACCGAGTATGTCGCCTATGTCTCGGAGCAGAACCTTTTGCCGGACACTTCGGGCGAGCCCTTGCGGCACCCGCAGTTGCGCGAGATGTTCGAGGAACTTGAAGACGGCGTTTACCGCGCGCGCCAGCAGCAGGCGAACTGAACCGCAGAGGCGGGCGGGCCTGACGGCCTGCTGCAAATTCCTCATTGACGGTTCGCCGCGCGATGCTTTAGGCCGATGCCCACGCTTGGCGCAGCCTTCCACCTGCGCCGGATGACTGTCCGCTTGCCCGTTGCTTCCGCCGGTGCGTCTTGCGAGGGCCAAGCATCCCGGACGCCCGGAACCGAGCGCAACGAAGGGAGTGAATCCATGCGCGTGTATTACGATCGCGATGCCGACGTGAACCTCATCAAGAGCAGGAAGGTCGCGGTCATCGGCTATGGCAGCCAGGGGCACGCCCATGCCCTGAACCTGCGGGACTCTGGGGTGGCGGACGTCGCCGTCGCGCTGCGGCCGTCATCGGGCTCCGTGAAGAAGGCGGAACGGGAAGGACTTCGCGTGATGGATGTCGCCGAGGCCGCGAAATGGGCCGACGTGATGATGATGCTGACGCCCGACGAGCTTCAGGCCGACATCTGGAACGGGCACCTCAAGGCCAACATGCGCGAAGGCGCCGCGCTCCTCTTCGCCCACGGGCTCAACATCCATTTCAACCTGATCGAGCCGCGCCCCGATCTCGACATCGGCATGGTCGCGCCGAAAGGTCCGGGCCATACCGTGCGTGCCGAATATAAACGCGGCGCGGGCGTGCCCTGCCTGATCGCCGTCGCGCAGGACGCAAGCGGCAATTCGCACGAGCTGTGCCTGTCCTACGCCAGCGCGATCGGCGGCGGACGCGCCGGCATCATCGAGACGACCTTCAAGGAGGAATGCGAGACCGACCTGTTCGGCGAGCAGTCCGTGCTGTGCGGCGGCCTCGTGGAGCTGATGCGCGCGGGCTATGAGACGCTCGTGGAGGCGGGCTACTCACCCGAGATGGCCTATTTCGAGTGCGTCCACGAGGTGAAGCT
>CAZNAH010000196.1:0-316 GCA_964570735.1 uncultured Hyphomicrobiaceae bacterium
TCGCGCCCGCGATCAGCGCGCCCATGTCGGGCGCGAGCAGGCGCTTGTCGCGCAGGGACTCCGGCACGTCGCCGTTGATGATGCGCAGCGCGAGGCCCTCGGCGATGGCGGTCTTGCCGACGCCCGGCTCGCCGATCAGGACCGGATTGTTCTTCGTGCGGCGCGACAGGACTTGAATGGTGCGGCGGATTTCCTCGTCGCGGCCGATCACGGGGTCGAGCTGGCCTTTCGAGGCCGCATCGGTCAGGTCGCGGGCGTATCGTTTCAGGGCGTCGTAGGACTGTTCCGCCGATGCGCTGTCGGCCGTCCGGCCCTT
>CAZNAH010000196.1:326-3587 GCA_964570735.1 uncultured Hyphomicrobiaceae bacterium
AGGTCGTTGATCGCGGCGTTCAGGCCCGTGGGCGTGACCCCGGCATCGGCCAGGATGCGCGCGGTATCGGCGTCCTTCTCCATGGCGAGCGCCAGGAGCAGGCGTTCCACCGTCACATAGGAATCGCCGGCCTTTTCGGCCAGCTTCTCCGCTTGATCGAACACCTTCGCGAGAGGCGGGGCGATGTAAAGCTGCCCGGCTCCGCCTCCGGAAATCTTCGGAATGCGGGCGAGCGCCTGCTCGGTCTTCATCAGCGCGTCGTCCGCCCGCCCCCCGGCGCGCTTGATCAGGCCGGCGGCCAGACCTTCCGGGTCGTCGAGCAGCACCTTCAGCAGGTGCTCGGGCAGCAGGCGCTGATGGCCTTCCCGCAGGGCGAGCCCCTGAGCCGATTGCAGAAAACCGCGAGAACGCTCCGTAAGTTTCTCGAAATTCATTGTAGACCTCTTGGACGAGCGATGTCACAGCAACTCAATGCTTCTCGTGTTGCTTTTGCATCTGACGCTTGGTTGCGGACCTAGCCGCAAGCGGGAACCAAGCGTCAGATGCGCAACACTAGGCAGGCAGAAACACTTAAAACTTATATGGGTCGGGCAAGCATGACAAAAAGCCCGTAACGGAGGGCTATCCTCGCATGTCACAGGTCGTCTCGCTCTGGCGCTATCCGGTCAAGGGTTTGCGCGGGCAATCGGTTCCATCGGTGAGCCTGGAGCGAGGAGGCGCGTTCCCGCTCGACCGCATCTACGCCATCGAGAACGGGCGCTCGCGCTTCGATCCCGCTGCGCCGAAGTGGCTGCCGAAGGTGAGCTTTCTCATGCTGATGCGGCACGAAAGGCTGGCGGCGCTCGAAACCGAGTTTGACGCCGAGAGCCACGTGCTCACGATCCGGCGCGATGGACGGCAGGTGGCGCGCGGGCAGCTCAGCACGAAGCTGGGGCGGCAGATGATCGAGCAGTTCCTGGCCTCCTTCATGGCCACCGCCTTGAAGGGGCCGCCGCGCATCCTCTCGGCGGAGGGGCATCATTTCACCGACATCGCCGCAAGGGCCGTACACATCGTCAATCTGGAAACCGTGCGCGCGGTGTCCCGCCATCTGGGTGAGGATCTGCATCCGCTCCGGTTCCGCGCGAACATCTATCTCGACGGGATGCCGGCCTGGCAGGAAGCCAGCCTTGTGGGCGCGACCCTTCGCGTGGGCGGTGTGAGCCTCAGGGTGATCGACCGCACCGAGCGCTGTGCCGCGATCGATGTCGACCCGCTGTGCGGGGTGCGCGGCATCTCCATCGCCTCGCAGCTCGAACTGCAATGGAGCCGGACTGACCTGGGCGTTTACGCCACGGTAGCGCTCGGCGGCGTAATCGCCGTCGGGGATGAGGTCTGCGTTGAGATGCCGTAAGGGCAATCGCCGCTAGACGGCGGCTTTGTCCGGCGCGCTGTCGTCGCTCTCGGGACCGTGCTCCCCGTTCGCCGCGCGATCCCGTCCGTTCATGCCGATGCCGGGCGGCGGACGCCGTCTGCGGCGGCGCGGCTGACGATCGACCTCATCGCCGCCGGACGCATCCAGATTCTGATGCGCCGCGGGCTCGGCAAAGCCGGGCTGCTGGTCATAGGGTTGCGGCTGATGGCTGGCCGGCTGCGGGCGCCCGTAAGGCTGGGCATGATAGCCGTTGACGGGCTGAGGCTCGTCGCCGTCGAAATCCTCCATGCCGGCGGACACTTCGCGATAGAGGAAGTCGGGATAAGGGCCACGATTGTGCGAACCGCCGTTCATCCCGTTCGGGGTCTCGTGGTGAGATGGCACGGGCTGAGCTTGCGCTTGAGTCTGCGCGGCCATCACGATGCGGTTGTAATGTTCCGCGTGCTGAAGGTAGTTCTCCGCGGCGATGATGTCGCCTGACGCCATCGCGTCGCGCGCTAGAGAGGTATATTTCTCGGCGATGTGCATGGCGGTACCGCGGATTTTGATGTCGGGTCCGCTCGATTCGTAGTTCCGTGAAATCGGGTTCTGCGGCTTCCGCCCGCCGCCACCGCCGCGGTTGCGGCCTCTGCGGCTTTGCTGTCCTTGCCTCATGGGCTCCCGTCTTTTTGGATCGTGGAAGATTTTTTCAAACACAGCCAACCGGCTCGCACCGCAGGCCAACCCTGTTGAAAGGACCAAAAGAAAAAGCGCTATCGTTCATTGTTTTAGTCACGAAGGGACCACGATGCAGTGAGAGCTGCGGCCCTATGTTCAATGCTGCCAACGATCCCCACTCAACGCGCGTCTTCGGCTCCGAGTTCGCCCCTGCGACTCAACCCTGACGACCGATCCAGACTGCGCAGCAAAAGTGCAGCCGTCGCTATTTTCAAGGCCGGCTTAAGCCAGACCATATTTCCGACAGGCTGCGATCATCTTTGTTCGCGAACGTAGCCAAATCCGCAAAAAATGCCAACCCTTTTTTCGCCTCGGGGCCTTTGCCCATGCGACTGTCGCACCCCTGCAACGACCCGTTCCAGTCCACCCAAGTCGAAATGATGGGGTGCCCCGGCATCCTTCGCCTCAAAGCCATATTGCAGCATAAGCTCAAGGACTTGGTTCGCTTGACCGTGCCCGACTTCAAACGTCGCGACTGCGCCCGGCTTCATGATGCGACCGAGGTCCGGCACTATCGCGCGGTAGCATTCCAGTCCGTCGTGGCCGCCTTGGAGCGCCGAGCGCGGGTCAAAGTCGCGAACTTCCGCGTGAAGCCCATCGACATCGTGGTTTGCAATATATGGAGGATTGCACACCACACTGTCAGCAACGGAAGCGGCCAGAGAGTTCGTCCAGTCTGCACATAAGAACAGTGCGCGGTTCTGCAACCCCAGGCTCGCCGCATTTCTGCGAGCCATCTCAAGCGCGCGGAGGTTGAGATCGAGGCCGATCCCCCACGCATCGGGCCGCTCGGAGAGCATGGCGAGAAGAATGCAGCCGCTGCCCGTGCCAAGGTCCACGATGAGCGGATGATATGCGGCGGACGGCGGCGGCAGTGCAGCGAGCGCGGCTTCGACCACGATCTCCGTTTCGGGGCGAGGGTCGAGCGTGTTCGCGGAAATCTCGAAGCGCAGGCCCCAGAACTCCCGCCATCCGCGCAGCCGCGAAACCGGGACGCCCGACAGCCTGCGAGCCACGAGCCGGTCGATGGCCGCTTCCTCCTCGGCGTGCAGATGTCTTGCTCCGAGCGCGATCGTCGCCTCGGGAGAGAGGCCGCACGCCAGCCCTACGATGAGGCGCGCATCGAGGGC
>CAZNAH010000197.1:0-3444 GCA_964570735.1 uncultured Hyphomicrobiaceae bacterium
TGCAAAAATGGCCTTGATTTCACGCTTGATCAGGGGCTAGAGGGGAGAATCGACGATTTACGAGCTACAGTCGGAAGTTTGGAGAGTGATTTTCCAAATCATAAGGCGACGGAGTGGGCTAGAGACCTTGTAAGTTCTGAATGAACTCTAGCCCTACGATCGATGTCGCTTCACGTCAAACCAACATTTGGCTCGGGAGCTGGGGCAGGGGATCGACTGCTGCGACGAGGAGGCGTGCTGCGACGATGACGGGGACTGCGGGCCGGGGGAGCATTGCGTCGAGGGGGAGTACTACGCGGACGAGTGCGACGACGAGAACTGTCCGCCCGGTCAGCCGGGCTGTGAGTGTCCGCCGGGGCAGCATTGCGAAGGCGGGGAGTGCGTGACCGAACCGTGCGACGACGACGGGGACTGCGCGCCGGGCCAGGAATGCGTGGACGGCGACTGCACCTGCGAGGATGATGATGACTGCCTGAGCGGCGACGCCTGCGTGGACGGCGTCTGCGAGGACTGTCCCGGCGAATGCTGTGACAACGCCGACTGCGATGAGGGGAACCCGTGTACGGGAGATTATTGCCGGCGAGGATAATGCCATAACCTGTGCGGAAAAGACTGCGTCGAATGCACTATCGAAGGCGGTGGAGGGAGCCTTGGATATTGCATTGACTGCATCTGTGACTTCGTAGTATGCGATTTATCCATAGTAGCCCGTAGCAGAAGTCCGCTTCGGTTACGGGCTGGTAGGGGGCGTGACGAGATCCTCAACGTAAGACGCCGCTGTGAACCTGAGTCCGCCAGCCTGCCTTTGAACGTCGCACCGCGACGCGAGGGCCAGGAAGCGTTTTTCATCCGCTCTCCTCAGGCGGCATTGAAACCGCCACCGGGACGGGCTTCAGGCGTTACGGCTTTGCTTCCGGGTCAATGAACCAGCGACCGTGTTTTCGCGCGGGCTCCTGGCATGCGTCTGCGATGCGCGACTTGTCCGCACGAAGAATGTTTCGTAACGGCCGGCCGGGACGATGCCGCGAGTCCTTAAGAATCTCAGCCTTGTCCATCCAGCGCCCCGCCTGCACCGCGGTCGCACGGTCCAACCCGCGACGAGGCAGCTCCGATTGAATATGTCTGCTGATTCGGTCCGTATCGATCATGGCGCTCACTCTCATCGGTCCCTGATGACAGGGTACGCTTCCATCTATCCACCGGCAATTCGCCAGCGCGCCGGCGGTCCGCCGAACTCGACCGCCGACTCGGCGCCCGCCGGGCGTGGATGCGCGACGGCTCGGTGCTTGCTGGTTCGGCATGTGTGACGATGACCTGTTCTCCGGCATGTGTTCACCTTCGAGCGGAGTTCGACCCGCAGCGGCGTAGCAGGTATCATCGTGGCGCTTGATTCGATCACTAGGAGTCTTCTTTGAAGCGCGGCGAACACGAGGAGCCTACTTCATGAGCACGATTCAACTTCGGATGCTTAATATCCTTGGCGGACAGCGGTCCGTTCCAGTCCACATCGTGGAGGCGCCGGCCTCGGCCCCGGAGCCGGATGCACAGCGCACATTGCGTTCAACGCAGGTTGGTACGCCCGCGGTCGATTCTGGCCCGCTCGGACCGTCGTCGGCGTGAACGGTGTGGTCCACGGTTGATCCAGGCAACGCGGAGAAGCATGTGATGGCGAACTGGCGAGAGAACTTCGTAATTGATCCGGAGTATGCCACGGTCAGCTCTGCGCCAAAGGCATGCGGGTGTTTGTCACGAACCTCCTTGACAGTCTGGCGGAAGGCGCTTCGCGCGAGGAGATCCTGCGCAGCTACTCCTCGCTGCGCCCGGAGCATATCGATGCGGCCATCGCCTAAATCGTCATTCTCGGTTCCGCGGCGCGCTGCGAAACGAGCGTTCGCGCGGGCTGAAGCCCGCGGCTCGGAGGGCGCTCCACATTCGTGAATCTTGATTTAGCGGCGGAGTGCTGATATCGGAGTGAGGATACCGTCAGCCTTTGAGTGAGGCACCGGATCATGGTTCATCAATTTAATGATAAAATGCAATCCATCGCCTCTTTATGCGCCAAATACGAGGTGCGCCGGCTCGACCTTTTCGGCTCCGGTGCGACCGACCGCTTCGAGGAACGGCGAAGCGACATTGACCTGTTTGTGGAGTTCGCGCCTAACACAGACTTGGGCCCCTGGCTGTCGAGGTACTTCGAGCTGAAGGAGGAGCTTGAGCGGGTGTTTGGAAGACCGGTTGACCTTGTCATGGCCGGTGCGCCGCGGAATCCGCGGTTCCTTCGCGAACTCGACCGGACTCGGAGGGTGTTGTATGAACGATAAGTCCGCCAGACACCTGGAGGTCATCCGCGACGGCGCGAGCTTCATCCTTGAAGCGACGCGCCATCGAACGCTCGCCGAATACGAAAGTGATCGCGTACTCCGCCAAGCCGTTGAGCGCAACTTCGAGATCATCGGCGAGGCCGTCACCCGGCTGAGACGAGACGATCCGACGACGGCGGATGCGATTCCTCACGCCCCCCCAAATCGTCTCGTTTCGCAATCTGCTCATTCATGGCTACGATCTCATCAAGGACTCCAAGGTCTGGGAGACGATCCAGAAGGACGTGCCCAGACTCCTGGAAGACGTTGAACGCCTGCTTCGCGCCTCAGAGCCGTGAGTCGCCGGCGAGTTCGCGTGACACGACCTTCACGATTGGAATGAGTTTCGGAACATGGAGCATCCTGAAAGCCATCGCCCGCTCAACTTCATCGAGGAAATCATCGAAGCCGACAACGCCGCGCGCAAGTGGGGCACGTGGCCTGACGGGCGGCCGAAGGTCTGCACGCGCTTTCCGCCCGAGCCCAACGGCTACCTGCACATCGGGCACGCGAAGTCGATCTGCCTGAACTACGGTCTGGCGGAGAAGTACGGCGGGCGGTTCCACCTGCGCTTCGATGACACCAACCCGGTGAAGGAGGAGATGGAGTACATCGAGTCGATCGCCAACGACGTGCGCTGGCTCGGCGCCCGCTGGCCGGGGATGCGCGACGATGATCCGCTGGCGGGCGTGCTCTTCGCATCGGATTACTTCGAGCAGATGGTCGCCTGGGCGATCGAGCTGATTAAGAAGGGCAAAGCCTTCGTCTGCGACCTGACCGGCGAGCAGGTGCGTGAATACCGCGGCACGCTGACCGCACCGGGCCGCAACAGCCCCTACCGCAACCGCTCGATCGAAGAGAACCTCGACCTCTTCCACCGCATGCGCGCCGGCGAGTTCCCTGACGGCTCGCGCACGCTGCGTGCGAAGATCGACATGACGCATCCCAACCTCAACCTGCGCGACCCGGTGATCTATCGCATCCTGCACGCGCCGCACCCGCACGCCGGCGATAAGTGGTGCATCTATCCGATGTACGACTGGGCCCACGGTTTCGAGGACAGCATCGAGGGCATTACGCACTC
>CAZNAH010000198.1:0-3356 GCA_964570735.1 uncultured Hyphomicrobiaceae bacterium
CGGCGCGGCCGGGAGTTCGCCCGGCTCGCAACGGCGCATCCCCGGGCAAGCCCGCACGGGGACGCGATTGCTTGCCAGACGCAGCGCTTTGGCGCCAGCCAGACGGGCTGGCGGAAAGGGCGCTGCGCTTGGCGTGCCGCGCCGTCGAGCGGTGCGCCTGGACCCCGCCAGTCGACGCGGATGGCGTCGGGCCACGCGGCGCACGCACAGTATCCTGCGGCGCACAGCCGAGCCGAGGGCGGCTCAGGCCGTGACAACGCGTCCCTTGGCTGCCGCGCGGGACGCGCCAGCGCGCCCGGCACACAGACTCGGGGCGGTGTGTGTGCACCCCAAGCCGAAGCGTGTGCCCGGCACACGTCGCCTATGTCCGGTGCGGTCCGGCCTCGTCCGTCTCCGCCGAGGACTTGGGCGGGACGGTCAGACGGCGGGCATGGCACCGTATGTCCATCACGCCCCGCAGGGGCTGGACGCCGTTGCGGCCGCGGAGCCGTTCCCGGCTCTGGCGGCGGGTGGCTGGGGCTCGCCGCGTGTGGTCGCCCACAGTGCGGTCCCTGGCAAGGCCGGTTTCCGGCCTGCGTAGCCGCCTGCTGTCGCCGGGTCGGGCGAGGAGACGTCGGTGGCACGTCATCGTCGCCACGCCCTGCGGCCCGAACGGCGCTCAGCCGTGCAGAGCGGTTCGAGTTAGTCAGCGACGGACAGCTCGGCTGCTTGGCGTCGCTTGCCCTCCCTTCGAGACGCCCGGCTCCTTCGCCGTTCCGTCGCCTCTTGTCGTAAGGTGAAATAGCAAGGCGCGTGCCAGTGGGTGGGAATTCATTGGAACAATGCGTATCGTTATGTCCAGCAAGATGTTATGAGGAGTGCGAACGATTGAGGATTTGGACGTGGTTGTTGCTGGAAATAGACGGTCACAGCGAGGATTTGGTGGCGCTGGCGGTAAGACACTGATTTATAAGCACTTACGACGTTGCGAGCAGACAACGCCCGTGCGGCCGTGATGCGGCTAGTCCACGCGAGCAAGGCGTAGAGGGCGCGAGCGCGGCGGTGCCTTCCCTGTTGTCTCTCCCATCGGCAAAAGGCGCTGAGCGCGCGAAGACAATAGGGGCGCGGCTTTCAGGGGCGGGGTGCGCGATGCCGTGATGTCGGTAGTGTTGGGGCATTTCCGTTGACCGCTTCACGGCCAGCAGAGATGCTTTTCCTCGCTCCGCGAGGTCCGAAGGCGGCATCGTGCTGCCGCAATCCAAAAGCCCGACGGAGCGCGCGTGCCGGCCGTAGTCAGCATGAGGGCCGGCGCGGTGGCGGAGTGCTCCAAGACTGTCTGAGTGACGGGGTAAACAGCGACAACGATGGCTTGACAGTGTGCTTGGCATTTGTTTCTATTTGTTTTGGGGCGCGGGAAGCGCTAGAATGCAAATGGTCAGCGTCGCCGGCGCCCGCTGTTGAGGGTGGCTTATGTCGCGTCAACTCCTCGGCCGGTTGCTCAGGGCCAAGGGGATAGTTTCGGATGACGACGTAAAGCGTGCGCTTCACATGCAGCGGAGCCGCCCGGGGCTGCGAATCGGCGAGGCGCTGCAAGAGATCAACGCGGCCGATGCGCAGGCGGTGACAAACGCTCTTGGGGAGCAGTTCGGGCTCGAGGTTGTCGATCCATCCCAGATCGAGATTCCGAAGGAAGTGACAGACTTGGTGAGCCACGAGATGGCGCGGAAGTATTGCCTGATACCGATCGGGCGGCACGATGGCAAACTCCGCGTCGCTATGGCGGACCCGCTGGACTTTGACGCGCTCGATAACGTCCGGTTTGCGACGAACTGCGAGATCGAGCAGGTGCTGGCCACGCGGGACCAAATCAACCTCGCCATCAGCAAGAACCACGGGATGGAAGAGGCGACCGTTGACGGCATGTTGCAGGAGTTCACCGAGAGCGACATTTCGTTCCGCACCGAGGAGCAACCGGACCTTCGGATCGATGATGAGGACGAGGACGCTCCAATCATCCGACTCGTGTATCTGCTGATTACGGAGGCGATGCGACGGCGGGCGAGCGACATTCACATCGAGCCGATGGCGGACCGCCTGCGCATCCGCTACCGGGTGGACGGCGTGTGCTTCGAGGTGCCGGGGCCGCCGAAGTCGCTGCAAGGGTCGATCATCTCGCGCGTCAAGATTATGGCGGGCATCGACATCGCAGAGAAGCGAAGGCCGTCGGACGGCCGTATCAAGTTCCGGGCGCTTGGACGCGAGATCGACCTGCGGGTGTCCTGCTTGCCTGCGAGTCATGGCGAAAGCGTCGTGATGCGTCTCCTCGATAAGCAGTCGCTGCTCTACGGCGTTCAGGAGCTTGGCTTCAGCGACGAGGATTACGCTCGCTTCCAGGGCATCATTCGGCGCCCGAACGGCATCCTTCTGGTCACCGGCCCGACCGGTTCGGGAAAGACGACTACGCTTTACGCGGCGCTTTCAGAGCTGAACACCCCCGACCGGAAGATCATCACGGCGGAGGACCCCGTCGAATACAACATCCCGGGC
Organism: uncultured Hyphomicrobiaceae bacterium; assembly: GCA_964570735.1. Lineage (GTDB taxonomy): Bacteria > Pseudomonadota > Alphaproteobacteria > Rhizobiales > Rhodomicrobiaceae > CAZNAH01. The sequence goes on from CAZNAH010000198.1 coordinate 2,527, forward strand.
ATCAACCAGTGCGAGGTGCGGCGGGAGATTGGGCGGACGTTTGCCCGCATCCTGCGCGCGATGCTCCGCCAAGCGCCGAACATCATTCTCGTCGGCGAAATCCGCGACCAAGAGACGGCGGAGATCGCGATCCGTGCAGCCCTCACGGGGCACTTGGTCTTCAGCACGCTCCACACGAACGACGCGCCGAGCGCGATTACACGACTCATTGACATGGGTGTGCCCGCGTTCCTCGTCGCATCGTCGATTCAGGCAGTGATGGCGCAGCGCCTCCTGCGAACCATCTGCAAGAACTGCAAGCAGCCGGTCACCTACACGGAGCGCGAGCTGGCGGCCGTAAACCTGACACCGGAGGATGTAGCGAACATCACGCTTTATCGCGGGACGGGTTGCGACGAATGCAGCGGGACGGGCTATCGCGGGCGAATCGGCATTTTTGAGCTGATGGAGATGAACACGGAGCTGCAAGAGTTGACGTTCAACCGCGCGCCCACCAACAAGCTCCGCGACGTCGCCATCAACACGGGGATGGTGGACCTCCGGCGCGACGGCGTGCGGAAGATCCTGCGCGGAATCACGACCATCGAAGAGGTTCTGCGTGTGACGGCAGAGTCGGACCTCCAGCGGTAGCAGTCCGCGACGGCGCGTCATTCTCGCTGGAGTACGAAAGCATGAGAGGCCAGAAACAATGATACCGGTCAACAAGCTCCTTCAGGCGGTCATCGACCTTCGTGGCTCTGACCTTCACCTCGCTGTTGGCATTCCCCCGACCATTCGGCACCACGGCAGGTTGCGACCACTGGACCTCCCGGTGATGACGCCCGCCGATA
>CAZNAH010000199.1:0-3327 GCA_964570735.1 uncultured Hyphomicrobiaceae bacterium
CGGCATGAGCTACTTCCCGCTGCGCGTGAACACCGCCGGCGTGATCCCGCCGATCTTCGCATCCTCGCTCCTGCTGCTGCCCATCACCGTCGCCGGGCTTTCGACGCAGGGCGGGCCGCAGTGGCTCACGGATGTCTCCGCCCTGCTCGGCCGCGGGCAGCCGCTCTATATCATCCTCTACATCGCGATGATCGTGTTCTTCGCCTTCTTCTACACGGCGGTGGTGTTCAACCCGCAGGAGACGGCGGACAACCTCAAGAAATATGGCGGCTTCATCCCCGGCATCCGGCCCGGCCAGCGAACGGCGGAATATATCGACTACGTCCTCACGCGGATCACGGTCGTCGGGGCGATCTACCTCGCGGTGGTCTGCGTGCTGCCGGAGATCCTCATCTCGCAAATGGCGGTGCCGTTCTACTTTGGAGGCACTTCGCTCCTGATCGTGGTTAGTGTTACCATGGATACGGTCGCGCAGGTGCAGAGCCATCTGCTCGCGCACCAGTATGAGGGCCTGATCAAGAAGGCGAAGCTGAGGGGAGCGAAACGAAGATGAATGTGATCCTGCTGGGCCCGCCCGGTGCGGGCAAGGGCACCCAGTCCAAGCTCATCGAGGATCGCTTCCATCTCAAGCAGCTCTCATCCGGCGACATGTTGCGCAGCGCCGTCGCCGACCAGACCGAGGTGGGCCGCAAGGCCAAATCCTATATGGACGCCGGCCAGCTCGTTCCCGACGATGTGGTGGTGGACGTCGTTTTCGACACGATCGAGCATCTGCCGCGAGAAACGCCCGGCTTCATCCTCGACGGTTTTCCGCGTACGGCTCAGCAGGCGCAGGCGCTCGACAGCTTTTTGCAGACCCGCAACGATACCATCAACTGGGCGATCGTGATCGACGTGAGCGACAATCGCCTCGTGGACCGCATCGTCGGCCGCTTCACCTGCGCGAAATGCGGCGAGGGCTATCACGACCGCTACAAGCGCCCGCGCGTCGAAGGCGTCTGCGACCGCTGCGGAAACATGTCGTTCAAGCGGCGCGCCGACGACAATGAGGAGACGGTGCGCCACCGCCTCGATGTCTATCACCGCGAGACGAAACCGCTGATCGACTATTATCGCGCGAAGGGACGTCTCCGGGTCATCGACGGAGAACTGCCGATCGAGCAGGTCTCCGGGCATATCGACGCCATCCTGTCCGATCGCAGCACAGGCGCCGGGGCCGCCGCCGGATAGAACTTCTGCCCGGTCGCCCGCAATGCCATCCGGCGAAAAACAGTTTGACTTTGCGGAATCAGGTCTAGACTTTTTTCGCGGTTGAGATTATTTGCTTGGGGTTACCAGCAGGGTGTTTGGAAAGCCCGGTCTTGCGAGAAGAAAGCTCGTGAGAGCGGCTTGCTTTCGTGAGAATCCGGCGTCTCAGTTTCCCAAGCTCATTAGAAGACGGCGCATCCGCCGAGTGAGGACATTGTGGCACGTATCGCAGGTGTCAATATCCCATCCAACAAGCGCGTCGAGATCGCGCTGCGTTATATCCATGGCATCGGGCCGAGATTCGCGAAGGACATTTGCGACAAGGTGAACATTCCGGCGGAACGGCGCGTCAACGAGCTTTCCGACGCCGAAGTCCTTCAGATCCGCGAAGTGATCGACCGCGATTATGTCGTCGAGGGTGATCTGCGCCGCGAAGTCGCGATGAACATCAAGCGGCTGATGGATCTCGGCTGCTATCGCGGCCTGCGCCATCGCCGCGGTCTTCCTGTTCGCGGCCAGCGCACGCACACAAACGCACGGACCCGCAAGGGCCCCGCGAAACCGATTGCCGGCAAGAAGAAGTAAGCGAGTTTATCCACGACGGGGAACGCCGCGTTTCCCCACTTTCAGGGTTTGCACACATGGCCAAGGAAAAGGCGCGGGTCAAACGGCGCGAGAAGAAGAACATCGCTTCGGGTGTGGCTCACGTCAACGCGAGCTTCAATAACACCATGATCACCATCACGGATGCGCAGGGCAACGCGATCTCGTGGTCGTCTTCCGGCGCGATGGGCTTCAAAGGCTCGCGCAAATCGACACCCTACGCCGCCCAGGTTGCCGCCGAGGACGCCGGCCGCAAGGCGCAGGAACATGGCATGCGCACCATCGAGATCGAGGTGAGCGGCCCCGGTTCGGGGCGCGAATCCGCGCTCCGCGCGCTTCAGTCCTGCGGCTTTCAGGTCACTTCGATCCGCGACGTCACGCCGATCCCGCATAATGGTTGCCGTCCCCGCAAGCGCCGCCGCGTCTGATGATGACCGGGTGCGCATAGGGATGTAGCTCGCGGCCGCTTCCGACTTGCGGCGCGTTCAGTCTGAGAGGAATGGGAAGTGCTCCATAAAAACTGGCAGGATCTCATCAAGCCCGCGAAGATCGAAATCATGCCGGGCCGCGACCCGAAACGGTTCGGTTCGATCGTCGCGGAACCCCTGGAGCGCGGCTTCGGCCTGACGCTCGGGAACGCGCTGCGGCGCGTGCTCCTGTCGTCGCTCCAGGGCGCGGCCGTCATCGACGGCGTGCTGCACGAATTCTCTTCGATCCCCGGCGTCCGCGAGGATGTGACGGACATCGTCCTCAACGTGAAGGACATCGCGCTCAGGGTCCACTCCGAGGGGCTCAAGCGCATGATCCTGAAGAAGGAAGGCCCCGGCATCGCCACGGCCGGCGATATCGAGACAAGCTCCGATATCGAGATCCTGAACCCCGAACTCGTGATCTGCACGCTGGATGAGGGCGCTTCCGTCCGCATCGAGATGACGGCGTCGATGGGCAAGGGCTATGTCCCCGCCGAGCGGAACCGCCCCGACGATGCGCCCATCGGCCTCATTCCGGTGGACAGCCTTTACAGCCCCGTGCGCAAGGTCTCCTACCGCATCGCGAACACCCGCGAGGGCCAGATTCTCGATTACGACAAGCTGACCCTCGACGTCGAGACCGACGGCTCCGTCACGCCGGAAGACGCCGTGGCGCTCGCCGCGCGCATCATCCAGGATCAGCTTTCGATCTTCGTGAACTTCGAGGAGCCCAAGAAGGAGGTCCACGAGGACCGCATGCCGCAGCTCGAATTCAATGCGGCGCTTCTCAAGAAAGTGGACGAACTGGAGTTGTCGGTCCGCTCCGCCAACTGCCTCAAGAACGACAATATCGTTTACATTGGCGACCTGATCCAGAAGACTGAGGCGGAAATGCTCCGCACGCCGAACTTCGGCCGGAAGTCGCTGAACGAAATCAAGGAAGTGCTGGCCGCGATGGGGCTTCATCTCGGCATGGAAGTGCCGAACTGGCCGCCGGAGAACATCG
>CAZNAH010000200.1:0-3271 GCA_964570735.1 uncultured Hyphomicrobiaceae bacterium
GATGCCGTCGGTGACGGTGATGGTGCAGAACTCGCGCGGCGTGCCGCCCGCCTCGTCGACGCCCATCTTCGCCGACTGCGCCTGGCGCATCAGCGCGATATTGCAGGGCGCGGCCTCGTTCCAGCAGGACACGACCCCGACGAAGGGCCGGTTGATCTGCTCCTCGGTGAGGCCCATCGCATAATAATAGGACCTGTGAGGCGCGCGCTCAGGACCGACCGTGACATGCCGGCTCGGCAATTTCGATTTGTCGAAAGGCTTTGCGTCCAAAATCCCCTCCCGCCGGAGAATCCGGTGTGCCGACCTTCAAACTGTAAATCTGTGCGGTTTAGGGATGCCGGAACACGGCACAAGGGCATCCGCAGCGTTAGATGGACATCCTGAATCGGAACGGCTACCGTGCTGGTTGTTTTTTCGTCTGGTTCTATCATTGAATTGTTTATGGCCTAAACGGGGCGAGGATGCCTCAGGCTGTGTCGAAACCGCAACATCTGCGGCGCGAATCAGTTGCTTTCGGACCAGCAAAACGGAAGCGTGACGCGGGGGTCACAGGGCGAGGAACCGGGCGCGGTCGATGTTTGCGACGAGGGCTGCGAAACCGTCCTGATGTTCGAGCGCGTCAAGCCGCGTGCGTGCGATGCGAATCCAATCCTGGGTCGAGGGTTCGACCGAACGCAGCATCTGCTCGATCTGGGCCGTCGTCACGGTCACGCCGTCCGCGCCGGCCAGCGCCCGCTCCACCGCGGCATCGCAGACGCGCTCGACCGCCTCTCGCAGGTCCGCGCCGGACAGCCCCGCGCCGCGCCGTGCGAGCTTCTCGATCTGCAATTTCTCGAAGCCGGGAACGCCGCGCAATGTTTGCGTGAGGATGTGCTCGCGCGCGGCGCGGTCCGGCGGAGGGACGTAGAACGTGTTTGTGAAGCGCCCCGACCGGAAAAAGCCGGGATCGAGCGCCCATGGCGCGTTCGTCGCGGCGAGCACCAGCACCCCGCGGTTCGAGCGTTCGCTGCCCTCCAGCTCCGCCATGAAGGCGCTGATGAGCCCGGGCATCCCTTCGGCCGCACCGGGTTTTCTGCGCTGGCCGAGCACATCCAGATCGTCGAAAAAGATGATCGCCGGCGTCTCGGACCGGGCTTCGTCGAAGAAGGCGCGGAGCCGTTTCTCCGCCTCGCCCATATAGCGGTCGAGAACATCGGCGGGCGAGACCGTCAGGAAGCGCGCGTCGCATTCGCCCGCGGTCGCGCGCGCAAGCAGCGTCTTCCCGCAGCCCGGCGGACCGAACAGGAGGATATTGCCGCCCGGCTTGCGGTTGAACCGCTCGAACACGGACGGCTTGATGTAGGGCAGCACGATGCGTCGGCGGATTTCGGCCTTGATCGCCTCAAGGCCCGCGACATCCGCGAAGGTCGGCGCCGCATCGTCGAACTCGTCGCCGAACAGGTCGAGGGTCGGGTCGCGCCGGTCGTAGTCCGTGCGGCCGTCGCGCTTCGAGCTGTAGCTCGTGAGCGATATGATTTTCGCGGGCTGCGGGGTGACGGTCGCGCCAGGCCGGATGCCGAGAATGCGCTCGATATCCCGGTTGCGGATGGCGGGGTCCTGCAAAATCGCCGCGCGGTAAAGCGCGATCGCCTCGCTTTCGCGTCCCAGCCCCTGGAGCGCCCGGGCGAGCAGCGTCTTGTCCTCGGGCAGGTCGGAGCCGCGCGCGAGCCGTTCGGCCAGACCGAAATCCTGCGCTTTCAGGCTGAAATGGCAGGCTTTCCGGCGCACGGGTGCAAATTTGGGATCGGCGAGCGTCACCTCGTCGAGCGAGCGCAGCAAATCGAGGACGGCGTTGACGGCTTCAAGCCCTTCTGCCTCGTCGAGGATGATCGACAGGAGATCGGCGCTTGCATGAACGCGATAGACGTTCATGAGAGCCTGCAACGTTTCCTGATCCATGTGGATGCGACCTTCAAATCGTGACAAGGCGGCCGCACTCGGATGACGGGTGTCGCATGATTGGGGACGAAGCCCTTCGGCAGCTTTCGTGGGCGAGAATAACAAGGTTCCTCAGCCCAAAAGGCAAGCGCATGGGCGCATCCCGTCAGGCAAGGCAAAAGCTTTTGCCGCGGAATGTGACTGGTGCGCCACGCCTGCGCAGCTTGCGTCCGGCGGAGAGCGCGGCAAGGCCCGTCAGGCCGCGATCACGTCCAGCCGCTGCAAGGCCGTCTGGAGCTTGCGCGCCGCCGCTTCCGCCTCGGCCCGGCGCTCGCGGTTTTCCTCCACCACGTCCTCAGGCGCCTTCGCCACGAACTGCGCGTTGTTGAGCTTCGCGTCGATCTTCTCGATCTCGCTGTGAAGCTTGCCGATCTCCTTGCGCAGGCGTTCCCGCTCCGCCCCGAGGTCGATGACATTGGCGAGCATGAGCGCCATGGTAGCCTCGTCCATCACGAATTGGACCGAGCCGGGAGGCGGCGCGTCCGCAAACTCGATGCTCGGCACGCGCGCCAGCCTCTTGATGAAATCCGCATAGCGCTCGGCGCGCTGGCGCGTTGCCTTGCCCGCGCCGGACACGGTGAGCGGCACCTGCGAGGCGGCAGGCACATTCATTTCCGCCCGCAGCGAGCGGATTTCGCTGATGAGGTCGATCACCCAGCGGATCTCCGCGACCGCCTTCCTGTCCGCCTTCTTCGCAGGCTTCGGCCAATCGGCGAGGCAGAGCATGGTCTCGCGGCGCGGACCGTTCTGGCCGAGCACCGCCCAGAGTTCCTCCGTGACGAACGGCATGAAGGGGTGCAGCAGTTTGAGGATTTCATCCAGCGCCCAGGCCGTCATCGCCTGCGTCTCGCGCTTCGCCTCGCCGTCCGCGCCGAGAAAGACGGGCTTGGCGAATTCGAGATGCCAGTCGCAGAACACGTTCCAGACGAAGCGGTAGACTTCGGTCGCGGCGTCGTTGAAGCGGTAGGCTTCGATCGCCTCGGTCACCGCCGCGATGGCTGCGTTCGTCTCGGCATAGATCCAGCGGTTGAGCGTCTCCTTCGCCCCCGCCGGATCGAAGCCTTCGCGCCGCACGCAGCCGTTCATCTCGGTGAAGCGCGCCGCGTTCCACAGCTTCGTCGCGAAATTGCGATAGCCCTCGATCCGGCTCGTCGAGAGTTTCACGTCGCGCCCCTGCGCGGCCATCGCAGCGAGCGTGAAGCGCAGCGCGTCCGCGCCGTAATCGTCGATGATCGAGAGCGGATCGATGACGTTGCCCTTTGACTTCGACATCTTCTGCCCCTTCTCGTCGCGG
>CAZNAH010000201.1:0-3263 GCA_964570735.1 uncultured Hyphomicrobiaceae bacterium
CATGACGAGATGCGTTTGGGGATCAACGTCACGGCCGGCGAGATAGGCCAGCCAGCCCTCATGCGCGAGCCAATAGCCGCTCTCCGGCTTGGCACGCTCCGGTTCGGGCAGCACGGCGTGCAGTGGGGTCGCCGCCGAGGAATGAATGTCGCTCGGCAAGGCCCTGGGCTCCATCCGCGCACATTCGAGATTGCCGTCTGGCTGGCGCCGGATGACGAGATCCGCCGGAGGGAGATACAGCGGTTCGATCCGTCCATCGGCGAACCGGCGCGCGAGGCGGAAATCCGTCATCCGAAATGTGCCAGGCTCGTCCGGTGTCCCAAGTTCGGGATCGTGCGCCTGGCCGCGAGCGAACTGCTGGAGATCCACCTTCTTATGGGCGAGCAGCGCCGAGCGGATCGCGCCCGCCGCCACCGAGGGCCAGGGCGGCATCAGCGATTCGCCGTAGCTTCCCGGATCGCCGAAGAGCTTGTTGCCCCGCAGGAACAGGACGTCCAGCGGTTCGATGAAAAGCGTCTGTCGTGTCGCGGTTCCCACCATTGCCTCTGCCTGCTCCTGTTATCGGTTCGCCTTTCGCATCACCGGCTCTGGTTCGGTTGCCCCGGCCCGCGCTTCGCGCGCGAGGAACTCCGCCACGCCCATAAAGCGCGAGAGCCAATCGAGCCGGTTCTGGTGGGGCTGCTGGCACGCGAGTTCGGCGATCGCCCAGCAGAGCTCGCTGCCCTGGCAGCGCTCCCACGTGTCGTGCTCGGATGTTTGCCGCTCGAATTGATACGCAAGCAGCCTGTCCAACATATTTGCGTCGGCATCGGGTGGCAGGTCCTTGAGCCACACGAGGCTGTTGTACACAGCACGGCGTGAGACTCCAGGCTCGGCCAGAAAGTCGCGCAGGGCCATTAGCACGGCGAGCGGTTTGCCCCAATTGGCCGTCAGTGTCAGGACCCCGCCCGACCGCTTGATGACGGTGATCGAGAAGGCGTTGCGCCCGCCTTCTTTCTTGGCTCGCTGCTCCGCCGCCCGCAATTCCCGCAGGACCATTGCGAGCGGGGCCTGATGATGGGCGACGACCGCACCACAGGAGGCGGTGGCTTTCTCCCCCATCATCCGCATGAGCTGTCCCCGCAAGAAGGCATACCCGTCCTTGACAACCAGGCGCGTCTCACGACGGACATCTCTCCAATCGAGCGCAGCCTGTTCAGGGTCATGACCACTGTATCCGCAGCGCAACCGCCTCATGGCCGAGCACACATCGGCCACGGGCAGCATGGCCAACACATCGTCACCCCCGGCATAGAGAACGCGGCCCAAATGTTCTCCCTCGATGATTTCCGGAATCACGTGAAGGGCGAAGTCGTTCAGGGCTCCGGAAATGGCCAGATGCCGGTTGGGGGATAGCGCTCGCTGTTGTCGGCCATAGGCTTCGAGGGCGTCGCCGCTGCGCGCCCGATCCTCAAAACCCTGGCGCACCAATGGATGAAAACTGTCCGCATAGGCAATCGCATAGGCCGGATCGCCCGAGAGGATGCGGCCCATGTGGTCGCCATCCATCAACAAGAGGGCATAGTAGGTTTCCAGACGGATCTCCTCTTGCCCGGCTTCCGCCTCGGCAAACGCCTCTTTGATGAGGCCCTCCGCCTTGCGTATCTCTCGTTCGTTTTCGCGTTCACGCGCCGCATCGAGCAAGGCCGGTAGCCGTTTGGCCAATCCAAAGACATCACGCCATCCGTGTTTCCGGGCCAGCTTGCGAGGCAACGGGACGGAATCTACACCTTCCAAATGATTTCGAAGCTCAGCACTCATAGGCGCACCGGCATCGAGCCACCGGTCGAGCTGGTACGCTAGCGCCATGGTGTGCGTAGAGACGACAAAGCGCGGCACCTGCTCAGCCTGCTGGCCGGTGACACGCGCCACTTCCTCGGCAAAAAGAGAGGGCCACAGCCGCTTGATGGCTGACAGTGCCCCCAGGTGTTCGCCTTTCTTCGCCCAGGCGCGCTTCACGTCGGCGATGCGGGTCCAGAGCGTCTCGACATGTTCGCCTTCCCTGAAGCCCTCATCCCTCCGGCTCTTCCGCTTGCCCGCCGGGACAGTCAGAAGAGCAGGATTGTCCGTGAGCCATTCACTCTCGCCGCTCAGCGAATCGCGCCAGCCACTCTGTTCCATTTGCTCGAAGGGCCGCACGCTCTTGGCCGCCGCCAGCACGCGTTCGGCCAGGTCGTATACCGCCGGGTAAAGCACGCCGGGCTTTGGTGAAAAAAAGGTGGTTCCATCGGCAAGCTTCGCCTCCTTTTGCAACACCTTCCAGGCCGGAGTCTCCAGAAATCCGCAGGCTTGCCCTGGTACCACCCCGAAAAAGGGCGCCATCGCTTCGGATAACTTGGTCACGTCGAGATCGGTCTGGTGTTCTTCGTGGCGCGGACGAATCAGCGAAAACGGAACGGCTGCCCAATGCACTTCGGGGAAACCTTGGAGCTGCTCCCGCATCTGGTTGTAGCAATACTTTTCCGTCCCGTCAGGTAATCCGGCTTCTTCGAGCAGGCGATCCACCACCTGCTTCCCGAGTTCTTGAAGCCAGGCGCGGACCTTGTTTTCGACCGAGTGGGCAATACTCCGCGCCTCCGCGGCCGGCACTACCGAGACAAAACGGTTGGGAAGCGCGGCGGCAAAGAGGGGATTGGCATCCGTCTTCCCTTCCGTCCAATCACTGCCTTTGAACCATCGTGCGGGCAGATGCATCTCGTCTCGCAACCAAACGTCCACCTGCGGCACGCCACGCAGCCGTGGAAACAGGATCGCATCCGGCCCTAGCCGATCACACACAACCTTCATCGCTTCCCAAGACAATCGCGAGAGCAGATGCGAACCAGCCCAGAGATCCGATGTCGAACGTGCGGCGGCAATAAAGGACTGCACGGGGCCAATCGAGAGCGCGAGGAGCGCCGCCTCACCCTGAGGATCGGCAGCAAACGCGCCAGCGAATGCCGAGGTGAGATCCAAATGATCCCAGATCGAATGATCCGGTACCCGGGTATCCGCGGGTAATAGCGGCCAGAGATGGCCCAGTTTCCCGTTGTCCTCGTCCTCGCGAAGCTCCGGCCCAAAGCGCCAGAAGGCCAAGAGGGTCCGCTGCCAATCCACGTGCTCACCATCTTTCAGGACCAGGCTGGCAAAATGGTTAAAGCTCCGCGTTTTGATATCTCCAATGTCGGTATCGCCGAGATGGCCAAGATCGAATTGCTTACCTGTTAGCGGGTGGATGAGGACGG
>CAZNAH010000202.1:0-3215 GCA_964570735.1 uncultured Hyphomicrobiaceae bacterium
CGGAAATCCCCTCGGCCCTCTTCCTCTCGCAGCGGCGAAAGCGAAGGCCGAGGGGGGTCGAGAAGGAAGCAACGGCGGCCGGCAAGCTACGGATACCGGCATCTGGTCAGCCCCTGGAACGGGGACGCGCCGCCACGGCGGCCAGAACATCGTCCAGCAGTCCTTCGGCGGCCCGCAGCGCCCGCTCGGGCGACAATGGCGTCGGCTCGCGCCTCGCCAGCTCGCGGGTGCGATGGCAGCGATAATAGGGCGACAATATCCGCGTCAGCATCCGCGTGTCCGGATGGCGTGGATGAAATCCGAGCCGTTCCGCGGCGGCGAGTGCCTTGAACCTCAGCGCGGCACCGATCGTCGTTCCATCCCGCAAAATGCAGATAGGATTTCAACGCCAGCTCGACAGCGCATCCGATGAGTTCGAGGAAGTTTTCGCGAGAATGAGGATCGCTCGCCGACACGAGGTGGCGTGCTCCGGCAAGGAAACCGACGGCATTGTCGAAGTGATACTTCCCCCGCCAGCGTGTGGGGGAGTCGCACACCGGCGCGGGCGCATGACCGGCCGCGGGGGATGACGCAGCCTCCTGCCGGTGGCGTCGCCGGCGCAATGGAGATGGCGCTCGCATCAGGCCGCCTCCCGCTCGCCGGTGTCGACGGACACCGCGAACTGGTCATGTTCGGGCAGGAAGCCGAGCAGGTAATCGGCAGCCTTGCTCGCCTGCGATGCTGCGCGGACGATGGCGCGATTGTCCTCACGCAGGACCTCAGCCCATGAACCGATGTAGTCGGCGTGCCGCACGGTCGGCACAATGCCGAGCGCGGCACAGCAAAATGCTGCTGAGATCTCGGCGATCAGCTCCTCGAAGGCGTATTTCTTCGTGCCAAAAGAACCGGAAAGGTCGCGATTCAGGCGATGTGGTGCCCCGCTGGCATGGGAGCATTCGTGCAGGGCCGTTCGATGCCAGTTGATAGGCTCGAAGAAAGCCTGGGGCGGCGGGACCATCACATAATCGCGCGCCGGCACGTAGAACGCACGGTCGCCACCAATCCGGAAATCGATCCCGCTCGCCTGGATCAGCGCATCCACCTTCGGCTCGATCAGGCCGGGTTCGGGCGGCGGCGCGACAATGGCGAGGTCGTCGGGCAGGCCCTCGCATTGCGCCAGGTTGAAAACCGTGAAGCGCTTCAGGAAGGGGATCGGCTGCGCTTCCTCGCCGGTCTCGCGGGCACGCTGCTTCTCGTCGTCGGGGACGAAGCGATCAGCATAGACGACCGTGGTTCCACGTTCGCCCTTGCGCACATTTCCGCCGAGAGAGAGCGCCTGACGGAAAGTCAGCCAGCTCTGGCCGGGGAAGCCGCGCTCGATCACGGCGCCCCAGAGGATCAGCACATTGATCCCGGAATAACCTCGGCCCGTGGCGGCGTTCTTCGGCATGGCAAGCGGGGCCTTCGCCGCCGCCGTGCCCCACGGCTGGACCCAGGGTAGCCGTCCGGCTTCCAGCTCGGCGAGGATCTTTCCGGTCACTTCATCATAGAGGCTCGTCCGGTCAGAGCCGGAACGGGCGCGCGTAGCATGTCTGGACATCGCTGGTCTCCGCGACGGGCGCCGGAGGCCTCTCCTCCAGCCTTCAACCCGTCACGGAAAACCCGACCTGCACTCTCACTCTTGGGGGGCGTTGCGGGGTCTCCCCGCAGAAGGGGTCGGCCGAGACGAAAGGCTCGGCCGCAGGGGAAGGCGTTCCCCATCAGCCAGTTACACAATGCTGGCGGCTTCGTGAGTCCCAACCGCCGTGCCGCTGACTTCCAATTATCACGGTCAGCAACTCTTCACCGGAGCAAAGGACCTTCTGAAGCCTTATCCTCGCCTCTCGGCGTTAGGGGTTACCGCCACGACTCCTCGAATTGTTCACGCAAGGTCACCATTCGGGCGGGTAGCGAATGCTCGCATGTCATTCCCAGGTATGTGGCTGCACGCGTCGCACCGACATAGAGATACTTGTCGAACAGATCGGATTGATTCTCTGCAAGCGTATCGACGCCGACAAAGAAGACGGCTTCGAATTCCAGCCCCTTGATGTGCTGGACATTGAACACTCGCACGGCGTTCTCGCGCCCTCGGACTTGGCCATCAGGACACGGGATCACGCGGATATTGTGCGCGACAAGAGCCTCACCGAGCGCATCCGCCACAGGGCGAACATCAGCTTCGCTGTTCACAAGGACCGCAATGGACGGCAGTTCTCCAACGAACTTTTCGATTTCCAGAACTCGCTGTGCCAGCCACGCCGCAGTCTTTGACGTGTCATTCATGTTCAGCGCGAGAACCGGTGGAACGCCTTCGTTTTCGGCGTAGTCCGGAAGCACCACTTCGGCGGCGCCGTTGCCAGCGAGACGTACTAATTGTCGCGCAAGCTCGTGCAGCCGACGGCTTTGTCGATAGGCAACCGAGATCGAGCGGGTCTCGATATCAGGGATCACCCACCGCATTTGCTCAACCGAGCGAGTGCCCCAGCTTGTGACACGCTGGTTGAAGTCGCCACAGGCAAAGAATGACCGCGTTCCGGGGCGCGCCAGCGTCGCCATACAGGAAAGCTGAATGGGCGAGAAATCGGTAGCCTCATCGACGAGCACCTGCATTCGGTACAGGCGGTTCAATCGTTCCAGAATCGATCGCGCCGGGTTCTCAGTGTCGACAAGACGACGGGCACGTCTCACCAGGTCGTCCGTGCCGCGCATCATGGCGAGAAGGATGATGTCGACTTCCAGGGGATGAATGTCCGTAGGACTGAAGCCGTCAGGTCGATACCACAGGGCCTCCGCCTGACGAGCGCGGCGAAAGCGACGATAGCGCTGAGGCACGCCGTCCACGTATCTTCGCAGGGGGTTCACGAACCATCGCAGTGCGGACTGGATCAGAAGGCTTTCGCCGATTGCCTGCAGGTCGGCATCAGGGAGTGTCCTGTCGCCGAGCCATTCGATGATGCGGCCCGTTCGGCTGGCTTTGGCGACCGTTCGTTTTCGGGCGCGGGCGCGAGCCTGCGAGCGCACCACGCGCATATAGTGGTTTAGAGCGGCAGCCCTGCCGACGCGCGGCGGGCCGGCGTCGTCTTCATCCTCGCTATCCTGATCGTCTGCCTCATCGATAAGGTCGGACAGCCCTTCGACATGTCCGTCATCAAAGTATTTGAGACACGCGAGGGCGTGATTTAACGGAGGATCTG
>CAZNAH010000203.1:0-2918 GCA_964570735.1 uncultured Hyphomicrobiaceae bacterium
CCTCGCCCGCCGCCTCTGCGAGGCGCCCCAGCCGGGCCAGCCTAGACCGCCCGGGACGATCAATTCCGGTCGGCAGGTGGACAATCGCTGCGGCGTTCGATGGTCATTCGCAGACTGGTAAGGCTAAGGTCGCCGGCCTACAGCGGGAGGTACGAGATATTCTCAGCAGGGAGCGGGGCTCCAATGGCGGCGGCATAATCCACGTCGGAAACGTGGTCCAGGAACGGCCCGGCATCCGAGGCGCTGACCGGAAATCTGGGGCGTGGATTGGGGATGGCGAATGCTGGGGTGCCGATATCGCCGTCCCGCGCCACAACCGCGCCAAAGCCCGTGAAATATGTGGCCGCGACGTGCGCGGCCACATAGTGCCCATAGAGCGCATAAGTCAGCACACCCATGCGCCACCGCAGGTTCGGGAGCATAAGGTCGGCGGGCTTGATGCCGTGAAATTGGATCGCGATGAAGCCGGGCCGCCGCCCGCTGAATTGTGTCGCCGCCTTGCGTAGCGCCTCAAGAACCGGTTTCGACGGATCATCGACGCGTTGGCTCCGCAACACCACGAGACATCCGCGACCTTCACCGAGCTATCCTGCGACATGGCAGTTCGCGCCGAACACCTCGGTGCAGGCGGCATAGTAGGCCGCGCTATCGTCCATCGAGACGTCTCCGAGGCATTCGGAATAGGGCTGGCGGACAAGCTCGGCTCCGGCATGGAGGAGGCGGGACGGCCCCCCTTCTTGCAGCATGCTGGATAGCGCCCGGGCTAGGTCCCGCTGGCTGAGCGTATTTGGAGAAAGACGTCCAGGTAGCGTGACCACTAACACCTCCGCGGTGAGCCTTCCGGCCTGCGCGTCGAGGGCCGGTCGCAGCAGCTCCATCAACCTATAGAAGTCCTTGCGATGGATTTGCCGGCCTGCGTCCTCCGAGACGCTCTTGCACTCAACTTCCCCGGTGAACCCTCCCCGCGAGAACGCGAGATCGAACTGACCGGCACCCTCCATGTCTGGGAAAGCCACATCCAGCCCATCGGCCATCAGGCGTAGGGCTAAGTCGATTTCCAGATAGAGCGCCGCATAGCCCGTTTCAGCGTTTAACCCATCCCTCAGGCGACCGAGCAAGGTTCGCCGCCCTGAGGACGAGAGATAATCGTAGCACTCCACGACCCCCGCCGCGAACAGCAACGCTGCCCTTGCGCGGCCGTCCGCCCACTCTGGATCAAGGCTCCCACGTTTGGTGAGCACGTTGCTCTGATGGCTGATTGCCATCTCGAGCCAATGATAGTCGGCCACGATCTTCCAGCGGAAGGGAGACACCTGCGCTTCCCGCTCCAGATGATCGGCGCGCCTGAACCAGGCTGCTTCACCCACCAAGGCGAGGAAGCGCGGCAGATATGCCTGCAGGACGGTGAGATCGGCTGGAATGTCTATCCGCATCTGCCCCGCCTGTTTCCCCACCCATTCTAGCAGATCACACCGTCGCGGGCCGTCAGGCCATGGTCCCGGGCTGTTCGGCGCCGCCATCTGCAGTCGACAGACTAGCAGGTGGCTCGGCGCCAGACGTGAGCGCGGTCATTGCTAGTTTCATGAAATAATGATTTCATGAAACTATGAAAGCTGCTTCCGACCGTTCCGAGGGCGATGACGAACATCTGCAGGTTCAGGTGCCGTCCGCGACGAAGCTCGACTTGGCGGTGAAGGCCGCCAAAGCCCGTGAGCCCATTCGGATGGTCGTTTTGCGCGCCCTTGACGCCTACGGGGTCGAGGTCCCGTCCGGCGCGATTCAGGATCGCCGCAGGAACCGTGGATGATGGAAGAGGACTTTGAGCCGCTCACCGTCGCGCAATACGCGCAGGAAGCCGCCACCACGGATCAAGGCTCCGACGCCAGCTCCCTGAGTTTTCCGCTCTTGGGGCTATTTGGCGAAACCGGCAGCCTCCTCAGCGTCGTCAAGAAGAAGCAACGCGATCACGCCTCCTACCTCGGCTACGCCATGGCCGTCGTAGAGGAATTCGGCGACGTCCTTTGGTATCTCTCAGCCGTTGCCCGCCGAGGGGGCATTCGCCTCAGCGCCATCGCAGCGAATGTGAACCGAGGCTACGCAGACTGGGCGCACGACGACGCCACCCTGACCTTTGAGGCCCTGCAGCCCGACCTCATATCGCGAGACGGCGCGCCGACGCCCGCATTTGAAGCCACCCTACTCCAGCTCGCGGGCGAGGTGGGCGCCCTGCTCAACGACCAGCATGCGGGCAAGCTCGAAAACAACCAGGCCGCGCTCGCCGGTCACCTCGTCACGGTGCTGCGTCGTTTGATCCAAGCTGCCAACGAGGCCGGCGTGACGCTTGAGGCCGCTGCGATCAAGAACCTTAGCAAGATCTTCGACCGCTGGCCGAAGGAGCGGGCCTATCCTGTTCCCTTCGACGATCAGTCTGACGCCGACGAACGGCTACCCCGAAACCTCACCATCGACATCTTCGAAAAGGAAGTGCGGGGCCAAGCCTTCGTCTTCCAGCGTTGCGCTGGGATTTTCATTGGCGACCGGCTGACGGACAACGCCGTCGAGCCGGACGATTATCGCTTCCACGATGTCTTCCATTTCGCGCACGTCGCCGTCCTTGGCTGGTCCCCCGTGATCCGCGCCCTCCTGAAGCTCAAGCGAAAAAGCGAGCCAGCGATCGACGAGGCACAGGATGGCGCCCGCGCCAACCTGATCGAAGAGGGCGTAACCACCTGGATCTTCGGACAGGCCCAGCAGCTGCAGTTCTTCACGGGTCTGAAGGCCGGTGACCTTCCGCTGGACATGCTGAAGCATGTGCGCGAGTTCGTCACCGGCTACGAGGCCGAGGCCTGCCCCTTGTGGCTTTGGGAGGAGGCGATCCTTCAAGGCTACGAGGCCTTTCGCTACCTACAAGCGCACCG
>CAZNAH010000203.1:2964-3208 GCA_964570735.1 uncultured Hyphomicrobiaceae bacterium
AGGAGCTTCCAGCATGACCCCGAGCCAGTTCGTCTCGGCCTTGGAAGCCATGAGCCTTCCCTCGGTCTTCAATCCTTGGCGCGACCACTGCCCTGTCCACGACGTGGCCGACGCGGCGGAGCGCCGGCGTAGGAACCTGGAGTCCTTCCTGGAAGCCGCCGTTAGCGCCCAGGTGCGGACGATGTGGATCGCCCGCGATCTGGGTTATCGCGGCGGTCGCCGGACCGGCGTGCCGCTGACCGAC
>CAZNAH010000204.1:0-3181 GCA_964570735.1 uncultured Hyphomicrobiaceae bacterium
GAGCTGCGACGAGCCGAAGAACTCGCGCACGGCGGCGGAAGCCGGTTTCGCGTTGATGAGATCCTGCGGCATGACCGTGTCGATATCGACGGACGACATGCGCTCGCGGATCGCGCGCTCCATGCGCAGAAGGCCGAGGCGGTATTGGTTTTCCATCAGCTCGCCGACCGACCGCACGCGGCGGTTGCCGAGATTGTCGATGTCGTCCACCTCGCCGCGCCCGTCGCGCAGATCTACGAGCGTGCGGATCACGGAGACGATATCCTCCTTCGTCAGCACGCGCAGGTCATCCGGCGCGTCGAGTTCGAGCCGGATGTTCATCTTCACGCGGCCGACCGAGGAGAGGTCGTAGCGCTCCTCGTCGAAGAACAGGCTGTGGAACAGGGTTTCGGCCGCATCGAGCGTCGGCGGCTCGCCCGGACGCATGACGCGATAGATGTCGAAGAGGGCGTCCTGCCGGTCGTTGTTCTTGTCGACGGCGAGCGTGTTGCGCACGAAGGCGCCCGTGTTCACATGGTCGATGTCGAGCAGCGGCAATTCCCCGATGCCGGCGGCGCGCAGCACGTCGAGCGTCTTCTGGTCGAGTTCGTCGCCGGCTTCCGCATAGATCGCGCCGGTGTCCATGTTGACCATGTCCTCGGCGAGGTAGCGGCCGTGCAGCGCTTCATCGGGCACGACGATGCCCTTCACCGTGTCGCCCAGCAGGCGGGCCTGGCGCGCGGCGAGCTTCTTGCCCGCCTCGACGATCACCTCGCCGGTGTCCGCGTCGAGCACGTCATGGGTCGCCTTCATGCCGCGCATGCGCTCCGCGACGAAGGGCGTGCTCCAGCCATGCTTGCTCGCCTTGTAGACGACCTGCTTGTAGAAGGCGTTGAGGATCTCCTCGTTGTCCATGCCGAGCGCGTAGAGCAGCGTAGTCGCGGGCAGCTTGCGCTTCCGGTCGATGCGGGCATAGACGATGTCCTTAGCGTCGAACTCGAAGTCGAGCCAGGAACCGCGATAGGGGATGATGCGCGCGGCGAACAGCAGCTTGCCGGAGGAGTGGCTCTTGCCGCCGTCATGGTGGAAGAACACACCCGGCGAACGGTGCATCTGGGAGACGATGACGCGCTCGGTGCCGTTGATGACGAACGTGCCGTTCGAGGTCATGAACGGGATGTCGCCCATATAAACATCCTGCTCCTTGATGTCGCGAACGGAGCGGGAGCCGGTCTCTTCGTTGACGTCGAACGTGATAAGGCGTAATTTCACTTTCAGCGGCGCCGCATAGGTCATGCTGCGCTGCTGGCACTCGTCGACGTCATATTTCGGCGGCTCGAAATCGTACCGGACGAATTCGAGTTGCGCTTTGTCCGAAAAGTCCTTTATGGGAAAGATTGAGGCGAAAACCGCCTGCAAACCCGTATTCGGACGGCCGCCGATCGGTTCCTCGACCATGAGGAACTGGTCGTAGGACTGCTTCTGCACCTCGATGAGGTTCGGCATTTCAGCGGCTTCAGCAATGTGTCCGAAGCGCTTGCGGACACGTTTGCGGCCGATCAGCGATTGCGCCATCTGCTCTCCTCTTGACCCTCACGCGGCTTGCCTGAACCGCCACCGCGCAGGCGCGTAGCGGCTTAGGAAAGCCTTTTTCTGGGAAGCCTCCTGATATGCTCCCCCTTTCCTGCTTTTCAAGACCGGCGGACGCGCCGCCGCTCTCTTTCTTTTTGAGGGGACGAGAACCTTTCGCAGTCCGGCTCCCGCCCCATGCCGTGATGGCTACTTGATATCGACCTTGGCGCCGGCTGCCTCGACCTTCTTCTTGATGTCTTCGGCCTCAGCCTTGGAGACGGCTTCCTTGATCGGCTTCGGAGCCGCCTCGACGAGATCCTTGGCCTCTTTCAGGCCGAGGCCGGTGATCGCGCGGACTTCCTTGATGACGTTGATCTTCTGCGCGCCGGCATCGGCGAGAATGACGTCGAACTCCGTCTTCTCCTCGACCGGCTCGGCCGCCGCGGCGCCGCCGCCCATGCCCGGCATGCCCATCGGCATCGCGAAAGCAGGCGCGGCGGAAGCCGCCGAAACGCCCCACTTGTCTTCGAGCATCTTGACGAGTTCGGAGACTTCCAGAACCGTCAGGCCGGACAATTCAGTGTAGATTTTATCGAGCTTATCAGACATTTCAGACCTCTGTAGTGTGATGTGCAGGTTGGTGTAATGGAGACTCTGCCTGTTCCGTCACGCCGCTTCTTGCTTCTGCTTGTAAGCCTGAAGAACTCCCATGAGGTTCGTGGCCGGAGCGTTGAGCTGCCGGACGAATTTGGAGCCAGGCTCGTTGAGCGTGCGGGCGAGCTTGCCGGCGGGTGCGTTCAGCACATCCATCAGCTTGGCGCGGAGTTCATCGAGCGAGGGCATCGTGGCGAGCGCCTTGACGCCTTCGGAGTCGATGGCCGACTTGCCGATCAGACCGCCGATGATGACGAACTTGTCGTTCGTCCTGGCGTAATCGGCCGCGACCTTCGCCGCCGCCGTCGGGTCTCGCGAATAGGCGATGCCCGTCGGTTCGAGGAACATGTCCGCGCCTGCGCCGTCCGCGGCGTCATCAAGCGCAATTTTGGCGAGACGGTTCTTGATGACTTTGAACTTCGCCCCGGCATCGCCCATGCGACGGCGGAGGTCGGTCATCTGCGCCACGGTCAAACCCTTGTAGCGCGCCACCACGACAGAGCCGCTCGTTGCGAAGATCTGGTTGAGCATCTCAACCATTTCTCTTTTTTCAGCTCTATCCACTGCGTCTCTCCTGTTCGGGGCGGGCCGCAAAATTGCCGCGAACCGCCCGTTTGATCACGCCGCCCGCCCACACTGACATGGGGCGAGCGACAGCTCAGTCCCTGTCCCGAGGCGTGATCAGACGCGATCCACCAACCGGCAACGCCGGTTCAGAGGTCACCTGTTATCCGCTTCCCCGTCTCATGCAGGCGAATTTTAAGCCGTTGGACGATGCCACCGGCGCCAGCAATCTTGGACAGGCCCACCGGGGCATGCGCTCCGATGGCACCGCCGGACCCTGTGACGGGTCCGGCCTCCCGGACGGCGTACCGCCCGAAACCTGGAAAACGGCCGAACCGGCCGTCTTTTTACTGCACCGCCGTCAGCGTCGAGGGTTCCACCTTAACCCCGGGGCCCATCGTCGAGCTGATCG
>CAZNAH010000205.1:0-3159 GCA_964570735.1 uncultured Hyphomicrobiaceae bacterium
GACTGGATTCAGACGTGTTGCTCTTCCGATCCGTCCTCTGCGCTCGTGTTGCAGCAGCCGTCGCGGAAGAAGCCGGTCAGCGGCGTGAGTGAGCAGATCACCAGCGGCTCGCCGAAAACGTTGCGCTGCGTGGCTTCCGGTCGATCCAGCATGGTGAAGCTCTCAGACGCCGATGATGGCGCGCCGCAGGATTTGGTCCGGGTCAGATTGGCGGAAATTATAGCCGCGGTCGAGCGCCTTTCGCGGCCTCACGTCGAAGCTCAACAGAAAGTAGTCCGCGCTGCCGCCGAGGATCGGGCGGGCGAGCCAGTTGGGGATGCGGAAGCGAACCGGCTTCTCGACGTGCCGCGAGATGGACTGGGCCACGTGCTCGAAATCGGGCAGCTGCGGCGCGACGCAGTTCACGGGGCCGTCGCCCGCCTGGCCGGCCGCGACCCAGCGCAGCATCCCCACGGCATCGTCGATATCGACGATCGGCACGATCTGCCGGCCGTCCCCGGCCACGAAACCCGCGCCCTTCCGGAACAGCCGCACCAGCTTCTTCGGATAGCCGTCGATGGAGCAGACCATGCCGAAGCGGACCATGTTGACCCGTGTTTCCGGCGCTTCCGCGCTTGCGACCGCGCGCTCCCATGCCTGGAGCAGCTCCTGCACCTGCGTCTCGGGCTTGCCCAGCGGTGCCGTCTCTTCGTAGACCTCGCCGCGGCGCCCCTTATAGATGCCGAAGGACGAAGCCGAGATGAACCGGCATTTTCGTCCGCGCAAGGCATCGGCGAGCTTCTGCGCGCTGACGACGCGGGACTGCATCAGCCGTTCCATCTTGGCCGCGGTCCAGCGGCCGCCCACCGGCTCGCCCATCAGGTGGAACACCGTTTCCACGTCTTCGAGCGCGGCGTCCGGCACGGGCTGCTCGCCCGGCTGCCATTCGAAGGTTTCGACCGCATGGCCGAAGATGCGGCGCGCCTTGTCCGCGTCGCGCGTCAGCACGCGGACGCTCTCGCGATCCTCGATGTAGCTCTGGGTGATGGCTCTTCCGATGAGCCCCGTCGCGCCCGTGATCAGCACGGTCATGGTGTCGTCTCCGGTTCAAGTCAGCCTAGGGTGAGACCGGAGTATGTTTTAACCGCGACGGGAACGTGCGTCGCCGCGCTAGTCTGGCCGATCTCCTGCGCCGTCCGCAGTCCGCGGTGCGAGGCGGACGAGAACGTCGACACGGGTAATTTCCATGCCTTCCGGCGGTTCCGGCAAATTGTCAACGGAGACGTTGACCGCGTCGATATCGACCAGCACGCCGTCCTGCTCGAAAAAGAAATGATAATGGTCCGAGGTGTTGGTGTCGAAATAGGTTTTCGAGCCTTCGACCGCCACCTCGCGGAGCAAGCCGGATTGGGTAAACTGGTGAAGTGTGTTATAGATTGTGGCAAGCGAGACGGATATACCGCCTTGAATCGCCTCCGCATGGAGCATTTCCGCTGTGATGTGGCGGTCGCCCTGCCGGAACAGCAGGTTGGCAAGCTCGATGCGCTGGCGCGTCGGCCTCAGCCCAGCCTCTCGAAGCCGTTCGATCATTTGAGAGTGGGTCATATCCGACATCGCCATTAGGATTTCTCTGATCGTCAGCCTTGCACTATACAGTTTCAGGCCGTAACAGGCAAGGTCCCTCGAAGTTGCAAGATGCCGCAAGGTCGGTCTGGTTGCGGTCTGCGGCGCGTGTATAGTAAAGCAACCCAAGGGCAGCCAGCCTCTCCATAAAAAAACAGGCAACGAGGAAAAATGGCAGAACGCCGTAACAGCTACGATTACGAAGACCTTCTGGCCTGCGGGCGGGGCGAACTGTTTGGCCCCGGCAACGCACAGCTGCCCTTGCCGCCCATGCTGATGTTCGACCGGATCTCGGAGATTTCCGAAGGCGGCGGCGAGCACGGCCAGGGACGCATCGTTGCGCAAATGGACATCCGACCCGACATCTGGTTCTTCTCGTGCCACTTCAAGGGCGACCCTGTGATGCCCGGCTGTCTCGGCCTCGATGCGCTTTGGCAGATGCTGGGCTTCTTCCTCGGCTGGCTGGGCGCGCCGGGAAAGGGCAGGGCGCTCAGCGTCGGCGAGGTGAAATTCACAGGCATGGTCGTACCGAGCGTGCAGAGGCTCGAATATATCGTGGACTTGAAACGGGTGATCCGCCGGAAGTTTACCCTTGGGGTGGGCGATGGGCGCCTAAGTGCCGATGGGGAACAGATTTATTCCGCAAAAGATCTGCGGGTAGGCTTGTTCTCGGAAACGAATACGGGCATGCAGGCTGCTGTTTAACGATTTTTCGCCGCAGGTCACTGCGCAGGGCACCGAGCCGCGAAGCCTGAGAAGGGCTGGGGGTTTACCATGAGACGCGTTGCTGTCACGGGAATGGGCATCGTCTCCTCGATCGGGAACAACACACAGGAAGTGTTGGCGTCCCTGCGCGAGGCCCGTTCCGGCATTGTGCAAGCGAAGGACTACGCCGAGCGCGGCTTCCGCTGCCAGGTTCATGGCGAGCCGACGCTCAACTGGGAAGAGATGATCGACCGCAAGGTGCGCCGCTTCATGGGCGCGGGCGCGGCGTGGAACTACATCGCCATGCAGCAGGCGATCGTCGATGCGGGTCTCGAACCGGGCGAGGTCAGCCACGAGCGCACCGGCCTCATCATGGGCTCGGGCGGCCCCTCGACGCGGGCCATCGTTCAAGCGGCCGACACGACGCGCGAGAAGGGGCCGCGCAAAGTCGGCCCGTTCGAGGTGCCGAAATCCATGTCGAGCACCAATTCCGCGACGCTCGCCACGGCCTTCAAGATCAAGGGGCACAATTACTCGATCTCCTCGGCCTGCTCCACTTCGGCGCACTGCATCGGCAACGCGGCCGAAATGATCCAGTGGGGCAAGCAGGATGTGATGTTCGCAGGCGGCGGCGAGGAACTGGACTGGACGCTTTCGGTGCTGTTCGACGCGATGAATGCCATGTCGTCCAATTTCAACGATACGCCGGAAAAAGCGAGCCGCGCCTATGACGTGAACCGCGACGGCTTCGTGATCGCGGGAGGCGCTGGCGTGCTCGTGCTGGAGGAGATGGAGCGGGCCAAGGCGCGCGGCGCGAAAATCTACGCCGAGCTTGGCGGCTATGCGGCCAAT
>CAZNAH010000206.1:0-3130 GCA_964570735.1 uncultured Hyphomicrobiaceae bacterium
GAGCTGTTCGCGCATGTTCAGCCGGCGGATGAAGTGCGTTGGCACGCCGATCTCGTTCAGCCGCGAGAAGATGTATTCGGAGATGCGGTTGTTCAGCACCCCCTTGCCCTCGAACCGCTCGTGCTTTTTTGCGTTGAACGCGGTCGCGTCGTCCTTGAAGTGCTGGACGAGCGTGCCGGGCTCCGGCCCTTCATAAAGAACTTTGGCCTTGCCCTCGTAGATGCGACGACGGCGGTTCATGGGCTAACCCCCTTCAGTTGTAAGGTGGCAAAGACCGGACGGAAGCCAAGCCCGCAATACGGGTCTGCGGGTGCTCCCGTCTCAGTCATTCCTGCAATCCGGGCGCCAATCAAGCGCAAACTCTTTTCCCCGGCCGCCTGAAAACATCGAAACTCACCACTGACGAAAGCCGCTCTCCCGGTTGATTTGGGCAGCGGCTGACGTTATGCGTGCTTTTGAGATAAGCAATCTTTGCACCAAGAACATGGCCGCGCGCGCGCCTCTGGTAAAGAGCCAACTTACGCGCATCTATGGCCTGTTATCAATCGTGAGCCGAGGGCACCGCCATGACGACGTTTGAAGACCGTGAAAGAGCCTACGAATCCAAGTTCGCGCGCGACGAGGAACTGCGTTTCAAGGCGACCGCGCGCCGCAACAGGATGCTGGGCCAGTGGGCCGCGGAGCAGCTTGGCCTGACCGGCGCGGAAGCCGAGGATTACGCCAAGAGCGTGGTGCGGGCGGACTTCGCCGAGCCGGGCGACGACGATGTCGTGCGCAAGGTCGCGGCCGATTTCAAGGCGAAGGGCGTGGCCCTGGGAGAGAGCGAGATCCGCGTGCGCCTGATCGACATGATGGCCACCGCCGTCGAGCAGATCGAGGCGTCGAAATAACGCCATGGCCAGCCCCGCCCCCAAACCCGATCTCCGCGCACTCATCGCATCCGCGCAGCCCGTCTTCAACGCATGGCTGACGCTGGGGCAGCCCTATGTCGTGGAGATCGCGGCGGAGGCGGGGTGGCAGGCCATCTCCATCGACCAGCAGCACGGCCTTGGCGACCAGCCGGAGATGCTGAGCAGCCTTGCGGCTGCGAAGGGCGCCGGCGTGCCTGCGCTCGTCCGCGTGCCGGCCTATGATTTCGGGCTGATCGGGCGCGCGCTCGACGCGGGCGCGCAGGGCGTCATCGTGCCGATGGTCGAGACGCCGGAGCAGGCCGCGCTGACGGTGGAGGCGGTGAAATATCCGCCCGCCGGCAATCGCAGTTACGGCCCCTACCGCGCGCGGATGATGGTCGAGGGCGATTACTTTGCCGAGGCCAATGCCTGGACGATCGCCGGCGCGCAGATCGAGACGAAGCGCGCCATCGACAATATCGACGCGATTCTGGCGACGCCCGGCCTCGACCTCGTCTATCTCGGCCCGAACGATCTCGCCATATCCATGTCGAACGGGAGGGCGCGGGACCTGCGCGCGCCGGAAGTGCTGGACGCCATTGACCTCGTGCGCCGCAAGGCCGCCGCGCGGGGCATCATCACCGCGATCTTCGCCAACGAGACGGATTACGCGCGGATGCTTGTCGCCGAGGGCTGGCAGGTGGTGTCGGTCGGCACGGATGCGGGCTGGCTCGCCTCGGCCGCGAAGTCCTGGCTTCCCGGCGGGCCGCTGCCGTCAGCGCAATAAAGTCACGAGCAAGGCTATGCCGGAACCGTCGGTTGCGGCCCTTCGAGCAGGCGCTTCAACGCCTTAACGTGCCGGCTGAGATATTGCGAATAGAACGGCCTGCGTATGCTTTTTGAGAACTGCTTCGACTGGCTCCAGGGAATGCCGCTCAAATCCTGGAAGGAAACGGGGTCGATATCGTAATATTTGAGCGCAGCACGCAGGTTTTCATCCACGATGCCGAGCTTGTTCGTCGCGCTCAGCGCCTGATGCCGCCGCGCTTTCAGGATCTTGTCTTTCCCGGTCGTGATCGCGACGGCTTTTGTCCCTTGCAGTCGGGTCATGACCTTGAACCAGATGTCATCGGTCGTCGGGCAGAACTTCATGAACAGGTCATCGCGGCCGACGTCTTCATGCAGGCTGCGCGGAGGGTAGAGCACGCCTCCGGTCCCGCGCGGCAGCACGCCATGGCCGCGAACGCCCGATTGGATCGGCCATTCATTGTGGCTGACGAGCCGGGATTCCTGATCGAAGACCATGATGCGGGCTCTGTTCGCGATGACATGCCCGGGATAAAGGTGCGCAAAGTGAGCGAGACCGCGTATCAGGTGGCGGTTGTAGACGATGTCGTCGTCAACGGTGACGATGCTCTTGTCCGGGTAACTGCGCAAGGCATGGACGAGTTTGTTATAAGGACGGAAATTGTTATCGACTGTGACGATCTCAAATTGGTCGGATTGAAGCTCCGATAAGTCGCGCGGAACGGCTTCCCCTTTCAACTCGTCACGGGCCAGATAAAGAATAACTTTATGGGGCTTCAAGGTCTGATGGGTCAGAGACTTTATGACACGGGGCAACAGCGAAAAACGAGGTGGAAAACTCGTTAATGAAACGATCAAGTCAGCAGTCGATGAAGATGAGCTTTCCTCAGCGTCTTCCATAAGTCACCATTTCCCTTGGCCAGGATGTTATTTTATTCGGTGTCTTTTAAAAAGACCCTGTTGAAGATAAGTTCAAGGCCAGCCGAGACTGTATCCTGTCCCAATAAGGAGTCAAGCTCGTCCTCGGTGAGGGCCGCTGCAACGTCCACATCCGCCTTCAGAAAATCCAGGAACCGCCCTTCGCCGCGCCAGGCGCGCATGGCGTTGCGCTGCACGATGCGATAGGCGTCCTCGCGGGCAAGCCCTTTCTGGGTCAGAGCGAGCAGCACCTGCTGCGAATGCACGAGCCCGCCGCCGCGCTCCAGGTTCTCCCGCATGCGCTCCGGGTAGACGACCAGCTCGTCGATGAGGCGCGTCATACGCGCCAGCGCGAAGTCGAGCTGCGTCGTGGCGTCTGGCCCGATCACGCGCTCCACGCTGGAATGGGAAATGTCCCGCTCATGCCAGAGCGCGACGTTCTCCATCGCGGGCAGCGCATAGGCACGGACCATGCGCGCGAGCCCCGTGAGGGTCTCCGTCAGAACGGGATTGCG
>CAZNAH010000207.1:0-3068 GCA_964570735.1 uncultured Hyphomicrobiaceae bacterium
CTCCGCGACGGGCGGCCAAGAGACACTCTCTCGGGCCTCCAAACCCGTCACGAAGCCCACGGCCCACCTCTCCCTCTGGGGAGCGATGGACCGCGCCACCACCGCGCGCGGCGAGGGCCGGGCCAGACACTGGGGTTGACCATTCCATAACCCGTCAGCTATGGATTATCCATAACCGCGGAGCTATGAGACCGCATGATACACGAGGCGGACGCCCTTTTCAGATCGCTTGGCGACCCGACCCGGCGCGGCCTGTTTGAACAGCTTTGTCTCGAAGGCGAACAGACCGTCGGTGCGCTGACGGATCGCGCCGGCATCTCGCAGCCGGCGGTGTCGAAGCATCTTGCCGTCCTGAGGGCGGCGGGCCTCGTCGAGGGCCGGCAGGAGGGTCGCCGCACGCTCTATCGGGCGCGTCAGCAGGGGCTCACACCTCTCATCGAATGGTCCGGCCAGATGACCCGGTTCTGGGAGGGCCGGTTTGATCGTCTTGAGGACTTGCTGAAGCGGATGGATCAATGACGGAGAGCCGGGACGAGACACGCAGCGTCGTCATCGAGCGCGAGCTTCGCCATCCGCCAGAGAAGGTCTGGCGGGCGTTGACCCGGCCGGAGCTGATCGCGGAGTGGCTGATGGAGAGCGATTTCCGCCCGGAGATCAATCACCGCTTTCGCTTCGCCGCTTCGTGGGGCGCGGTCGACTGCCAGGTGCTGCGCATCGAACCGGAGCGGCTCCTATCGTATACGTGGCAGGCCGAGGGGCTGGAGACGGTGGTCATCTGGACGCTCGAGCCGACCGGCGCCGGAACGCGCCTGAGGATGGAGCAGTCGGGCTTCCGGGCCGACCAGAAGCGCGCCTATGGCGGCGCGAAAAGCGGATGGCCGCGGTTCCTCGACAGTCTCGAAGCCGTGCTCGCAAAGCAGTAAGGAGCGGTCGATGAGCTTCAGCGCAGGCGTCCGGCAGTTTCATCGGTGGATGTCCATCGTGTTCACCGGGCTCGTCATCGTCGTCTTCGTGTCGGCAGCGCGGCCCGCCGCGCCCGAATGGGTGTTCTACCTTCCGCTGCCGCCGCTCGCCCTGATGCTGATCAGCGGCCTCTATCTCTTCGCGCTGCCATATCTGCGACGGAGGGAGGGATGATCACCAACATCGAGGACTATTTCGCTAAGGGCTGCGGTCGGTGCCCGCGCTTCGACACGCAGGACTGTTCGACCCGGCGGTGGCGAGCTGGACTGGTAGCCCTCAGAACCATCTGCCGTTCCGCCGATCTGACGGAGACCGTCAAATGGGGCCATCCGTGCTACATGCACGCGGGCCGCAACATCGCGATCATCGGGGCGCTCCGCGAGGATTTCCGGCTGAGTTTCTTCAATACGGCGCTGATGCAGGACCCTGAAGGCGTTCTGGAACGACAGGGGCCGAACACCCGGCATCCCGACATGATCCGGTTCACGTCGAACGATCAGGTCGTGGAGACGGAGGCGACCATCCGGGCCTATCTCGACGAAGCCAAAGGCTATGCCGCAGCGGGCAAGAAGTCGCCGAAGGACCACGGCGAGCCCGACCTTCCGGAAGAACTGGCCGAAGCGCTCGACGCCGATCCGGAACTGGCCGAGGCCTTCCATGCCCTGACGCCCGGACGCCGCAGGAGCTATGTGATCAACCTGAACGGGGCCAAGCAGCCGGCGACGCGGATGAAGCGTATCGCGAAGTTCCGGGACAAGATCATCGCGGGCAAGGGCGCGATGGAGCCATGAGCATGTGCTCGGAGGCATCGCAAAGGACAGATTTCTCGCCAAAGGTGTCAGGCCGCCCGCAAGGGGCGGCCTGATCGCCGTCAGAGATGCTTCCAGTAGACGACTTTGTCGCCTCCGGGTTCATAGAACTCGCGGATGCGAGCTTCCTCCACATAGCCGTTCATGCGGTAGAAGGTCCGCGTGCGCTCGAAGGCTGGCGTGCCAAGGGTCTCCACGATCAGGATGCGTTCGCCGGCCGTGCGAAGACGGTCCTCGAGGTGACGCATCATTGCCGCGCCGATGCCTTGTCCGCGGCAGTCATCGAGGATGGCGATGGCCAGCAGGTTCCACGTGCCGCTCGTCATGCGCTGGGGTTCGCAGAACCCGAACCCGACGAGGCGATTGGCGGTGACGGCGACGAACCAAAGGTCGTTGCTGGTCCGGTCGAGATAACCCGACATCATGTCTTCGAGCATCTCGGGTGGGAAGAGCTCGGCGTTCTCCGCCACGGACTGTATGGCGGCGATGTCCTGCCGCTCGGCAGGACGGATCGTCAGTTCAATGGTCATCGTTCTTTGAGCTTTCGTCTGCTCGGCGAGAGGACCGGCAGCAACTGACTGGATCCAGTCGCGTGCCGCTCTCGCCAGTGATGTTCGATTGCTATGCACAAATAAGCGGGCCGCCGCTCCCGCGGCCGCCAACGTCTTCTGTGCTCAGCGCCCTCGGATCAGGACGCGCGGTGACCCGCAATCGTAGACATTAAAGCTCCATGCCGCACGGGTGCGCGGCTGGAGCCTCAATGCCACGACGGCGGGCGATCCGCAATGTCCGGGGATCAAATCGCGCGCTCCAGCAATGCCTTCGCGCGGGTTTCTATCGCGAGGCGCGCGTCCTGCTGCGGCTTGGACCGCGCGACGGCCGTGATGCCCTGCACGAAGTCGAACACGCTCTCGGGCGGGCGGCCGTCCTCGGCGAGGACGGTCTCGACGATCTTCGCCGTCTCGGCCTTCGAGAAGCCGCGCTTCTTTAGGAAATTGGCGCGGTCCTCCTCGCTGCGGGCGACGATCTTCTCGCGCGCCGCCCGGATGCCCTCGATGAACGGCGCCGGCGAGGAGTTGGCGAAGCGCGTCAGCGCCGGCGCGGCTTCATGCGCGAAGCGGTTCGCCGCGTATTTGGAGTGCCGGATCGAGATCTCCTGGAAGTCCTCGACGCCCCAGAGATTGCGGTTCTGGCAGACGGCGCGAAGATAGAAGCTCGCGATGCCGAGCGTCTTGGCGCCGACCTCGGAGTTCCAGATGCCGTATTAAGCTGGTGACGCCTCAGGGACGGAGGCAG
>CAZNAH010000208.1:0-3044 GCA_964570735.1 uncultured Hyphomicrobiaceae bacterium
GGGTTGGGTGAATGCGCGCGTCAGCGCGCGGGTGCAGTCGCGTTGTTCAGCGTGCCGCAACCGCGGCAGGTGGCCTGAACCGGAAAGCCCACGAGATACTCGTGCCCCCGCGCGAAACGCAGGTGCATGCGGCCATCCCGGCAGACGCCGAGCAGCTTGTCACAGCGCGTGCAGCGCCATTCCGAGTTGTGGGTGGTGGGCTTGGTCTTCGCGGCGCCGGACCAGCTCGTCTGGGCTGCCTGGCGCGGGGGGAAGGGAGTCGGCATGGAAGTGCTCCTCTATGTGGAGCCCTTCCAGTAATCAGCGATTTGTTAGACCGTCTCCCGCCGCATGTTAGACCGCTGTTAGACGGTCGCTTCCTCGGCTGGCTCGGCCACGGCTTCGGTCGGCTGCGCAGTGAGTAGCAGTCGCCAATATCTGTTCTTCGCACCCCTGCCGATATAGACGTCCCGGATGCTGTCCCAGGTCTCCTTCCGGAACGCCTGCTGGGGGCTTCTGGACTCGAAGCCTTCCATCAGCGCCTTTACCTGAACGTCGGGACTGCCTTTCGCGGCTGCGACCACCAGGCGCTCGAAGATTGTAAGTTGATCGTTCCCAGCGAGGTGAAGCGGCTCCCTGCCAGGAATGAACAGCGTGCCGGACTGCTTACCTGTCCGAACCACCCGCGGGGACACGCCCCCGCGTGCGAGTGAAAGACCGTCTCGGTACGCGAGTTCTATTCCGTCGCGTGCGACAGCATTTCCTCGTCAGCCGATGCGAGATGGGACAGCAGCGGCATGACGACGTTAGGCCCAAGATGTGACGGCATCTCCTCGCTCGCGGCGAAGACGATGCCCACCCCAGCGGTGCCCCGCGCGCGCAACATCAGATCCAGTCTCTGCGCCGCTTTGGGATCATTGAGCCGCCGGGCGAAATAGACGGGCACATCTGCCTCATCGATCTGGATCGCGCCGACGAGGGTCAGGTCCGGGTCGAGGATCTGCGCCGCCCGCTTGCTCAGCAGCGGCTTCATCAGGCGCATGAGCGTCTCGTGAAGCCACTGAGCGTTGACCGCGAACATCTCGACATCCGAGGCGGGGCGCTTGCCGACATCTTCGCCGAAAGGGCCGACAGCGTGGATCATGCCTTCGGTCGCCGACGGCTTGACGGCGCCTTCCCCGTCGACGTCGTCGTCCTCGATGAGAACCACGTCCTGACGGTCGCGGCGCTCGAGCAGGCCGCCTTCGATGAGACGCTTCGGATCAAGCCCGAGTTCCAGCAGATAACTTCCGCTGACCTCGTCCTCGATGCGATCGTGGAGTTGAACAAGCTGGGGAAATATCGCGCGAAGGTCATCATGCGCGATTTGCCTGAACGCGCTCAGGATTCCCCATTCCTTGAGCAGCGCGAAGCTGAGGCTGCGTTCCTCCGGATCGGGCTTGCTCTGCAGGTTGCAGCTCTTCGTGCCCGCAATCGTGATATTGAGCGTCCGCTGCTTGTCATCGCCGATCAGGTTGTAGGCCACCGCGATGGTGATCCGGCTGAACGCTTCGGCGCGCCGAAAGATGTTCCGCGCCCCGAGATATCGGTCGGCAACCTCCTGGCTGTCATCGTCGACCGTCACCTTGAGCTGAAGCTTGCGGCGCCAGGGTCCCAGCCGGATCTCGGCTTCGATTACGCGCGCGAACTCGAACGCGTACCCTTCGATCTCAGGGGGCTGCAGGAGAAGCGAAGAGCGGAAGCGCGAGAGATTATAGCGCTTCCAGGTCAGCGGCTTCTGGGAGATGTCGTGACCGAGCGCAACTTCGGCGAAGGAGTCGCTGACCGTCTGGCGCACCACGGGGCTGTCCGCGCAGACCTCGATCTACCGCATCGAGGGCGTGTAGATCAGCGTCGCCTCGTTCGGCGGGCGGTAGTAGATAGTTCCCCGCCGTCCGTCGTGCCGGTGATCGTAGACGCTCGAGAGCGCGCCACCGTGCCGGACGATCAGCATAATGGACGCAGGGTGCGTATCGGTGGCAGGCAGATCGAGCGCCTTGACCGTGCAGGATATCTCGGGCTTCAGCTCGAGCATGCCCTTGATCTTGGACGCCAGCGCCTTTTCGTCGATGGCCGCCGCGTCGAGGGCTACCTGGTTCTCCAGTTCGACCTCGAAGGCGTCGTAGAGCTTGCCGTGGTCGCGGAACTGTCGGGCGAAGTGAAAGCTCTCCGCATCCTCGAAGGTTTCGCGTTCATGGAGATATGCCCAGATGCTTCTGCAGAGCTCATCTGGCTGCCGGTGAAACTCCTGCGACCGTGTCTCATCGAGTTGTTGCTCGACAATGGTGGTGAGTGAGGTGACGCCCTTTTTCTCGGCGAGGGCCCGGATCCTTCGTGATCGCTGCTCCGCAGGTCGCAGGTCATCGCGGTCGAAATCCGACAGCGTCTCGACAAGTGCTTGCCGAAACGCCTCGACCGCTTCTTCGTCGGCGAGGTCGGGAACGTCCTCGGGCAGCTTGAATTCCGGCTCATTGTCTCCCTCGCGCACGGCAAGGGCAGCTCGGGCGAGGTCGACGCGCGCATCCTCGATCAACGCCAGAACATGCGGACCGATCGGGGATGCTTTGCGCGCCATGAACTCACCTCAATGAACTACTGCTCTCGATTGATTCAACCTGCGATAATCATGGACAAATCCGTGATCGGCAAGCCCTGATGTTCTCTCCCTGTTCGCATTTCCGGATCCCGCCCTCATGAGATGTCCCATCCCGGGCGGCCGGGTGGCTTTTGATCGGTAAGTAACACCGATCACGGCTACCAAGACATGAAACGCCCCAATCCGCTCCCGTCCGACCAGATGACGCCCGCAGAACGCCGCGCCGAGCTGTGTGGTCTGCTGGCGCTCGGGCTGGTTCGGCTGCGGATGCGGGATGGGCGGGAAGTATCTGACGACACCGGAGAACGTTGCCTACACTATCCGCCCGACCAATGCCGTCATGCAACTCCAACTCACCGGAGAAATGCATGAACAAGCCCGATCCCATCCCAGCGCGCCTGGCCACGCTCAAGACCACGCCGACGCCCGA
>CAZNAH010000209.1:0-3033 GCA_964570735.1 uncultured Hyphomicrobiaceae bacterium
ATTGAACAAGCCGTAACCGCCGTAGCCCAGCACCAGCAGGCCCGCGACGACGCGCGTCGCCCGCGCCTGGGCGAAGCGGCGGAAGCGCGCGAGCAGCAGGTCGGAGAAGCCGATGATCGCGGTCAGCACGTTGTTGAAGTCGTGTGCGATGCCGCCGGCGAGCTGCCCCATGGCCTGCATCTTCTGGCTGTGCGCAACCTGTTCTTCGAGCGCGTGCTGGGCCGTGGTGTCGATGCCGTAGACGGTAATCTGGCCGGGCCTGGCCGCGGCTTTGAGGAAAAGCTGCGCGCGGCGGCGGCCTTCCGGTCCGAACCTCACTTCCAGGCTGACGGGATCGCCGCCGTGGGTCTGCTCCGCCTCGCCGGCCTGCCGAAGGGCGCAACTCACAGCCTCGCGCGACTCGGCCTCGACGAGGCTCGCCATGTGTGGCACGCCTTCCGAGGTCTGGGCACAGGCGAACATGGTCTCGAAGGCGCGGTTCGCGCTCAGGATGGCGCCATTCCGCTTGGCGGTGGCGATCGCGATGGGAGCCGCGGCCAGGAGATCGCCGAAATTCGCGTCATCCGCCCCAGCCGCCGCCGGCAGGGGTGTCAGCACGCACAGCGTCCAGGCCGAATGCACCCGCGCATCCTTGTGAGGCTGCGAGAAATGCGCGCTGAAACACTGCCGCGAGAGTGACTTGCGGCGGAAGCTTACGGTCTTGCCGCTGTTTCCGCCGCGCGCGATGAAATGCTGCCATTGTAGGGACTTGAAGGGCTGCCCGTCCTCGCGCAGCAGATAATCCGTGACGCTGCCGCTCAGGCGTTCGCGCTCGGGCACGCCGGCCATGCTCTTGAAGGCGGAGTTCGAGGCGACGATCTGCCCGCGTGCGTCGAACAGGAAGGCGGCCAGCGGCAGCGCGTCGAGCATGAGCTGCACCGCAAGCCCCTGCGGCCTGTCTGAGCCGGGCTGCGCCGCATCAGATACGGCCGCGAGCGTCCAGAGCAGGGTGCGGCCCTTGCCGGAACGCCGGTTCGCCGCGCCGGGATAAACGTGCACCGCGATCTCCAGATTGCGGGCATCCGCCACAGGACCGCCGAGACGGACGATCTGCGCGGCCGACTGCGCATGCCGTGTCGCCGCGAGCAGGCGGAAGAAGGCGGCGGAGAGTTCGTTGTCGCGGCCCGCGATATCGCTGACGTTGCGCGGGCATTCGGCCAGCCCCAGCGCGGCACGGAACGGGGCGTTGCAGCTGATGAGCCGTCCGCGCTCGTCGCCTAGCGCGTAAGCTGCGGGCAGCGTTTCGAGATCGACGGCGAAACCCTTGCCGTCGGCGGGAGAGCCTTGCCGGAAGCGGACGAGGCCAAGCGCCGTACCCGTCAGGGCGGCGGCCCCCACGGCGGCGAGCGAGAACGCCGCGAGCTGCCCTGAGCCGAGCAGGGCGGCGGGAAGGGCGACCGCCAAAGCCCCGCAGGCTGCGAGACGGACGGGCAGCGCGGCTCGGTCGTTCCCGTCGGGCTGGGCGGCTGCGAGACTGAAAGGGTGAAGGCTCATGGCGGCGACTATGGGGTGATTCGCGCCGCCGGGTGATGGTCCGCGCGAAGTCTCGATGTGCGATGTGCGCACGGCAACCGTAAAAAAAGCGTTAACCAAGGGCCATGACGGTTGCGCGTCGCGTCCTTTTCGTTCAGGCAGACTTCACGCATCCGTGAGGCGTGACTCTTCAACCGACAAAAAGGGCTCGGTCATGGATTACGGCATTTATGCTGTCGGCATTCTGGTGGTGCTGGTCTCCGCCGGCGTCGGCGCGTGGTATCTGCGGGGCGCGCAACGCGGCGACGGCGCGGGCTTCTTCTCGCCGCGATACCGGCGGCTCATGGTGACGGAGCGCCTCTCGCTGGAGGGCGGACGCCGCCTCGTGATCGTGCGCCGCGACGATGTCGAGCATCTCCTGCTCGTGGGCGGGCCGATCGACCTCGTCGTCGAGACGAACATCACCCCCGCGCGCGACGATCGTGACGGCCGCGCCGACATCCTCGACCTCTCGCGCGAGGCGATGGCGGGCGAGCCGTCCTTTTCCGTTCCGCGCGAGCCGACGCTGACGGTCGTCCCGCCGAAGCCTGTCGCGCAATAGACGAGGGAGACGCCGGAACCGTCGCTGCGGCGCTCCCACGCCAGGGGTCAGTTGCCGACGCGGGTCCAGGTCACGCCCTTGCAGATCAACCCGCCGAGCCCGCAGCCTTCGAGGCGCAGCTGGTTCTTGCTGACCACCTCGACATTGCCGGTGTAGGTGCCGCCGTCCTCGCGGTTATAAAGCTTGCCCTTCCAGGTATTTTCGCCGCTTTTCTTCGCGCCGTTCATGATGACGATCCCCTGGACCGGGCGGTTCCGCTTCGCCGGGTCGGGATTGTTGATGTCCTTGGCGTTCGGGTCTTTCGTCTTCACGATCTGGGCGCAGAGACCGCCCCCGCAAGAATAGAGTTTGACGAGCGAGCCGTTTTCGGGGTGACGCCAGGTGCCGAACGCATCTTCGGCCGCGGCAAAGGCCGCCGGCGCCAGCATCGCGGAAACCGCGCAGGCGGCGAGAGCACGCATGAAGCGAGACATTGGTTGAACTCCTCCCAGGTTTATCGTTTTGCGCATCTTGAGGGTGCGCGCTACCAGATTAAGCAGCTCAGCTTGAGGCCGCAAGCGGCTGCATCAAGGGGCCAATCCGCAGCCTGCGGAGAGCCTTCAGGCGAGGGCGAGGGCGCGTTCCAGAGGAACATCGAACACGGCGTGAAGGTTCGCGGGAGTGAGAACCTCGTCGGGCCAGCCGGCCGCGTGAACCTGGCCGCTGCGCAAGAGAATGGCCTCGTCGGCGTAATCCCGGGCCAGGCCGATATCGTGCAGGATGCACAGCACGCCGCCGCCCTCGTCGGCAAAGCGCCGGGCCACATCCAGGGCGATGATCCGGTGCTTGAGGTCGAGATGGGCGGTCGGCTCGTCCATGAGCAGATAGCAGGGCGCGCGCCGGGTCTCGCTCCAGAGCTGAGCCAGCGCGCGGGCGATCTG
>CAZNAH010000210.1:0-592 GCA_964570735.1 uncultured Hyphomicrobiaceae bacterium
TGGCGATGATATCCACCGGGCTACTGATGGCTTTCTCATCCTACCCTTCAGCGAGGACGGCGACCCGAACTACAAGTTCCGCCTCGACGTTGACCTCGTGAACGATGCGACCGCGCCGGTCGAAACGGAATTCGTCATCGAATGGGCCGACGCAGAGTATGCGAAGTTCCGCCGCTACGTGCTGCTCTCGCAGGGGGACGACTGGCAAAAGCTCCCCGCCGAACTGGACGGGACGCAGACGCGGGCGCGCGTCCCCGTGCCGCCGGGCTCCAGCCACCTGAGCATGCACCCGGCATACAACTACGGCCGCTTGTGCAGACTCCTGGACGGCCTCGAGCGGAGCGTCTTCCGCGTCCTATCCATCGGCAAGAGTCGCCGGGGACGCGACATCTGGGCGGTCGAGGCGGGGCGCGCTGGCCGTCGTCCGCTCCTCACGATGGTCCGCGTCCACCCCTACGAATCCATCGGCTCATTCATGATGGAGGGGATGATCCAATGGCTCGGCGGCGGCTCGGCCGAGGCGAAGGCGCTGCTCGCCGAGCAGCGCTTTGCCTTCCTGCCAATGCCCAATCCGGACGGCGTTGCCGAGGGG
>CAZNAH010000210.1:665-3012 GCA_964570735.1 uncultured Hyphomicrobiaceae bacterium
GCGTATGTCCGCGCCGTCCGCCCGATGAGCACTTTCGACATTCACGGCTATATGCACCAGAACGACGGGTTTGGGACGAACGACATCCGACGGGGAGAAGCCATCCGCGACACGCTCCGCGCGAAGCCAGAGTGGGCCGCGAAGAAGCTGCACTGCCACGAGTCGGTCGAGACGGAAGGCGGCCTGGCGAACCTCGGCTGCATGGTGCAGCACGAGTTCGGCTCCGTTCGGTTTGGCGGGTCGTGGTCGTGGTATGGCCGCGACGCCGGGTGTCTGCGGCGGATGGGCATCGAGATGCTCCGCGCCTACGCCGCACAGTTCGCGCCGCTGTGATTCAGACAGTGCTGCGGCATGGTCGCCCCGTATCGCGGGCATCTCGCCCAAACGACAAATAGAGTGTGATGATGCCGCTGCAATAGTAGCGCTGTTCCGCGCGCCTCGTTCTTTTTGCTTGCCCTTACGGCTTCCGCGCCGCTATGATGGTAGGGCAAGGGGGGCTGCGCGCCCGGTTGGGTGTGTGGGAGCTCCCGGACGCCGGCAGGACCACGCTCTGAGCGACCAACATGGCCAAGAGCGGCTTGCTCAGATACCATATTACCGGCACCCTCTGGGTGGGCCAATCGAGCATCGTCTACCGCGCGACCGACGCCCAGAACAAGGTTGTCGTCATCAAGATGCTCCTGCCGGAGGCGGCCGCGCGTCGCGGCTCGCTCCGCGACATGGATCGCGAGGCACGGTTCTCGCTCCGGCTGCGCCATCCCCGTATCGTCGAGTGCTTCGAATACATCCGCAATGCGCCCATGCCTGCACTCGTCATGGAGTATTTCCGTTCCGAGAACCTCAAGATGCGGATTGTCCGCTCTCCGGAACTCATCCGCGAGCACGCCCGCGGCATCATCGCTCAGGTCTGCGAGGCGCTCGCGTACGTCCATTCCCAGGGCCTTGTTCACCGCGACATGAAGCCCGAAAACGTTCTTGTTGCCGACAACGGCGAGGCGAAGATCATCGACTTTGCGCTTGCCCGCGAGATGGGCCGCGGCTGGTTCTTCAGCCGCCCCCGCATCGCGGGCACCCGGCCCTACATCGCCCCCGAAACGATCCGCCGCCGCCCCCCCGACCAGCGAACCGATATCTACTCTCTGGGCATCACCATTTATGAAATGCTCACGGGCCGCCCCCCCTTCGTCTCCGCCGACCGCAATGAACTCCTTCGCAAGCACCTGAGCGAGCAGCCCGCGTTCATGCGAACATACAACCATGACCTCTCGCCTCAAATCGACGAGCTTGTGCTCCAGATGCTTAGCAAGCGGCGTGAGCACCGCCCTGCCGACATGGGTGAAATCCTCCGCCGCCTCGAAGGCATCCGTATATTTGACAAATAGCCCGAACTGTGCACAATGTCCTCTCTGGATGCTGCTCCCGAAGCAGCACGTCTTTTTTGCCCTAACCCCGACCGCGAGCACACCAGAGCCGATGAAGAGGCGGACGAGGGCAACGAAGAGAAGATCGAAAGCGCAAGATCGGGCTGACGCCGGAGAGGCAGAACGATGGGCGAGAACAAGAACGGACTGGATTTCGAGGCCCCCCTTCACGAGCTTGGCCGCAAGATCGCCGAACTCGAAAATTTTCAGGCCAACAAGGGCTACGACCTACGTGAACCGATCGCGCGCCTCCACGAGCAGCTCCGGCGAACCGCCCGCGAAATCTTCGGATCGCTTACCCCGTGGCAAAAAGTCCTTGTCGCACGCCACCTCGCCCGTCCCACTGCCGCCGATTACATCGAGCTGATGTGCACCGATTTCGTCGAGCTGCACGGCGACCGCGCTTTCCGCGATGACCGCGCCGTCATCTGCGGCTTTGGCAAGCTCGATGGCCGCCCCGTCATGGTCATTGGCCAGCAGCGTGGCCGCACGACGAAGGAACGGCTCGCCTGCAACTGGGGCATGGCCCACCCCGAGGGCTACCGCAAAGCGCTGCTCAAGATGAAGCTCGCCGAACGATTCCGCGCGCCAATCGTCACGCTCATTGACACCGCCGGCGCTTATACCGGCATCGGCGCCGAGGAGCGCGGCCAGCCCCACGCCATCTCGACCAACCTGCTCGAAATGCTCAAGCTTCGCGTGCCCATCGTCTCCGTCGTGATTGGCGAAGGCGGCAGCGGCGGGGCGCTCGGCATCGCTGTCGCCAACAAGCTCTGTATGCTCGAACACTCGATCTTCTCTGTCATCTCTCCCGAGGGCTGCTCGTCTATTCTCTTTCGCACGGCGGAGAAGCGAGCCGAGGCCGCCGCCGCGCTCAAACTGACCGCGCAGGACCTTCACCGGCTCGGTATCATCGACGAGATTAT
>CAZNAH010000211.1:0-3009 GCA_964570735.1 uncultured Hyphomicrobiaceae bacterium
CGCGCCGCCCGTGAGGGCGAAGAAGGCGCGCTACTACGAGGACCGCCAGTTCAAGGCGCGCATCCTCGCGCCGCCGCAGGTGGACTCCCGCACGGGCGACGCGCGCCAAGTCCCGCAATCGGACGACTGGACCGGGCGGCCGCCGATCGCCGCAGCCGCGGAGCCAGGGAAGGCGCACGCCGGGACCGATCAGGAGAGCGAGGGCGGCGTCCGCCGCGAGCCGGCGCTGCCCGAGCACGAAGAGATCGCGCCCGAGGTGGCGGGGGGCCGTGAGGAGTTCGCCGCGCTCGACGAGGAGCCGGACGATGACGCGCAGAGTGCGCGGGCGATGCAGGGCCGGTTCCGCAGCGTGGCGCGCCAGGCCGCGCTCGATCCCGATGACGGGATCGAGCTGTAGACGCGGCCAGGAAGGAGGAAGACTGCATGAGAAAATCCCGCCTCAATGTCTATTTCGATGCGGCGCTGTCGGCGGAACTGGAGGCGCTCGCAGCCCGCAGGAAACTCTCGAAGTCGCAGATTATCGAGGCGGCGCTCGCCGCCTTCCTCTCGCCCGACGCCGCGGACCAGCGCGAAGCCGCGATCGTGCGCCGGCTCGACCGGCTCTCCCGCGCGGTCGAGCGGCTGGAGCGCGACGTAACCGTCGGCAACGAGGCGGTGGCGCTGTTCGTGAAGTTCTGGCTGACCACAACCCCGCCGCTGCCCGACACGATGCGCGACGCCGCGCAGGCCAAGGGCCGCGAACGTTATGAGGGGTTCGTCGAGACGCTGGGGCGAAGGCTGGCGAAGGGCGGGACCCTGGCGAAGGAGGTGTCTGAGGAACAAACCGATCGAAATTGTAGATGACAACGACTTGCATTACGGATTTCACCGAAAGTCCGCTTCGAGGCCAAAATAACCTGCGCTGCACCAAGACGAGTTTGGGGTGCAGCGAAGCGAACCTCGTCACGAACGGCTCCACTAGACCCGCCACTCATGTGGCGCGCGACACTGTAGAAGAAATTGCGAGCGCGCTGCGGACAGAAGTGCCTTTTTTGCATGAGCCGTCAGGATGCCGACCCTAGGCGATCTACCGGGGTCAGTCTATCCATCCCGGTCATACTCTCGTTTCGCCGCTTCGATGACATCGAGCTCGCGGGCGATCCAGCCGGTGAGGTGTTCCATCACTTCGAGCAGGCCCTCGCCGCTTCCGGTGAGACTGTAGCTGACCTTCGGTGGCACGCTCGACTCGACATGGCGGGATACTAAGCCGTGGCGGCAGAGGTCCTTCAGCGCACTCGAAAGCACACGTTCGCTGATCCCCTCCACCGTGTCGCGGATGCGGTGAAACCGCATTCTGCCCGACTTGAGCGACCAGAGGATGAGGAGCGTCCAACGTCCGGTGATGACCTTGAATATATCGCGGCCAGGGCAATCGACGTGCATGGGATCGGACAGCGCTGCGGCGTCTGGGCTTACGTTCATGTCAGGGCCTAACATTCATCCCGGGTCTTCACATGGTAAGTAGCTTACTTATTGTCAGTTTTGAAGGAAACGTAGCTCATGACAAGAGGGAAGCACCAATGGCAGAGACAGCAAATTACACGATTATAAACACCTTCACGCCGAAGGATGGCCAGGCGGACAGGCTGCTCGAGTTGCAGCTCGAGGAGATCGAGAGGCTGCGTGGGACGGCGACCAGAGCGGGCTGGGTTGGCAACGAGGTCTTTCGGCCAAAGGATGGGAACCGGATGGTAATCATCACGCGGTTTCAGTCGAAGGATGCCAAGGAACGCTGGGCAACGTCACCGGAGTTCGCGGCGCATTTGAAGCGGATCGGGCCCCTAGTCGAGCATATGGATTCGATCCCGGTGGACCAGGCGGGAGCATTCAAGGGCACCGAAGAGGACATGAAGCTCCGACTTGCGGTCATCACCGGGAGCACGCGCGAGGGGAGGTTTGCTGACAAGCCGGCGGCCTGGGTCGCAGATAAGGCGGCATCCCATGGACAGTTCGAGGTGACCGGGATTGATCTACGTTACGTCGATCTGCCGTTTCTGGGCGACCCGCAGGCGAGCGAGGCGCAGAAACAGGCGATCGAGACGTTCGCCTCCCAGATCGCCGGCTTCGACGCGTATCTGTTCACGGTCGCGGAATACAATCACGCACCGACAGCGGTCTTGAAGAACGCGCTGGACCATGCGGAATGGGGTCGCAAACCTGCTGGGCTGGTCGGATATGGTGGCGTTGGCGGGGCACGCGCCGTGGAGCACGTGAGAGGCATTGCAGCCGAGCTCGAGATGGTGACCATGCAGGCAGCGGTGCATATCAATTTCGGTGAAATCCTGCCCGTGACCAAGGGCGAAAAGCGACTGTCAGACTTTAAGCACCTCGAAGCTGCTGCCGAGAAGATGCTGGGTCAACTCAGTTGGTGGGCCCGGGCGCTCCGCGTGGCCCGGGCGTTGGCGCCGACCATATAGGGTGGAACAAGCCACTTGCTTCGCGGTCCGCACGCCGGGCCTTATCGCTCCGACCAATAGCGCCTTTGCTTGAGCCTGCCTTTCCGCGCCGCACCGCTACTACGCCCTCGACCCTATTGCTGAAGGCCCGACAACGGTCTTCTTGATCGACCCCGTACTCAGATGCGGGGCCGCGAATGACCGTCTACCCTCTCAAATCAGAAGCGATCGAGCGCGGCTCCCGCATGCTCCGGACGGCGCTCGGGCCGCATGTCGCGGCCTGGCTCGAAGATCCGACTGTCGTCGAGGTGATGCTCAACCCCGACGGCCGGCTCTGGATCGACCGGCTCGGCGATGGGCTCGACGATACGGGCGAAAGGCTGAACGCGGCTGATGGCGAGCGCATCATCCGCCTCGTCGCGCACCATGTCGGCGCGGAGGTCCACGGGCAGTCGCCGCGCGTTTCTGCCGAACTGCCCGGCACGGGAGAGCGGTTCGAGGGCCTGCTGCCGCCCGTCGTCGCCGCGCCCGCCTTCGCCATCCGCAAGCCCGCGGTCGCCGTCTTCACCCCCGA
>CAZNAH010000212.1:0-2924 GCA_964570735.1 uncultured Hyphomicrobiaceae bacterium
GGGTTTCGCGGGCTTCTTCGGGCTTGCCGCCGCGCATCGCCGCTTTGCCTCGGACATCGAGGAGAAGCGCCTGCCCGTGCTCCTGAACCCCGGCGTGACGACCCGCTCGGGCGGGCCTGCCGACTTAGCCGCCGATCAGGCGATGCGCTTCGCCGCCCGCGCTAAGCGCGCCTGGGGGCGGTTCAAGCTCGCTGCCGTGTCGTCCTTTGCGTTCGTCGAGGCGACCGGACCGGTCTACGTAGCGAAGCTCGTGCGCGACGCGCTGGGGCTGGCTGCGCCCGGTACGCCCAACGATCCCCCGCCCCGGCTCGACCCGGCGCTCGACCTTGCAAAGCGGACGGATGCGGCGGAGGCCGTCCTGCGCGCAATGTCGCTGACGGAGGATTTCGCGCGGATCGTCCTGCTCGCGGGGCACGGCGCGAGCGTCGTCAACAATCCTCATGCGAGCGCGCTCCACTGCGGAGCTTGCGGCGGCTATTCGGGCGAGGTGAACGCACGGCTCCTTGCAGCCCTCCTGAATGACCGGGACGTGCGCGCCGCCCTGACGCCGCGCGGCATCGCGATCCCCGAGGATACGCTCTTTCTCGGCGCGCTGCACGACACCACGACCGACCGGGTCACGATCTACGCCGCAGACCATCCTTCGATGGCCCATGCCGCCGAGCTTGCGCGCGTGCGCGGCTGGCTCGAAGCGGCGGGCAAGGTCACGCGTGCAGAACGGGCGCTGCGGCTGCCGCGCGCTGCGAACCCGGGCGACATTGCGCGGCGCAGCCGCGACTGGGCCGAGGTGCGGCCGGAATGGGCGCTCGCGGGCTGCAAAGCCTTCATCGCCGCACCCCGGGTCCGCACCGCAGGCAAAAGCCTCGAAGGGCGCGCCTTCCTGCACGATTACGACTGGCATCGCGACCGGAACTTCAGCGTGCTGGAACTCATCATGACCGCGCCGGTCGTGGTGGCGAGCTGGATCAGCCTGCAATATTACGGCTCGACCGTCGCCCCGCAGGTATTCGGCGCGGGCAACAAGCTGCTGCATAACGTCGTCGGCGGCATCGGGGTCGTCGAGGGCAATGGCGGAACGCTCCGCGCGGGCCTGCCATGGCAATCGGTGCATGACGGCGAAAAGCTCATCCACGATCCCTTACGCCTATCCGTCTGCATCGAGGCGCCGCGCGAGGCGATGACCGGCATCCTGGAGCGTCACCCCGCCGTGCGGGCGCTGTTCGACAATCGCTGGCTGCATCTCTTCGCGCTGGATGATGCGGGGCGGATGGCATGGCGCTATGCCGGCGACCTCGCATGGGACGCGCTTGAAGCGGACTTGCGCGACGGCGAACCGAAACGGTTGCCATCGCAGACCGCCGTTACGAGATAAGGCGGGGCGGCTCTGTCAGGTCCGTTCTAAAAAGCGCTCAATGACGAGAGGAGGTGCCATGCGGCCCACACGGCGCATCGTGCTGCAAGGCTTGCTGGCGGCCGGAGCAGCTGCCGCTTTGCCCCGCTTTAGCGCGCAGGCGCAGGACGGAGGCGTTCTGACGAAGCCCGTTCCTTCGACCGGCGAAGCCTTGCCGCTGATCGGGCTCGGAAGCTGGATCACCTTCAATGTCGGAGAAGACGCCAAGCTGCGGGACGAGTGCGCCGCCGTCATGGGCGCGTTCTTCGAGGC
Organism: uncultured Hyphomicrobiaceae bacterium; assembly: GCA_964570735.1. Lineage (GTDB taxonomy): Bacteria > Pseudomonadota > Alphaproteobacteria > Rhizobiales > Rhodomicrobiaceae > CAZNAH01. Next base: position 1,664 of record CAZNAH010000212.1, read on the forward strand.
CGGCGGGCGGATGATCGACTGCTCGCCCATGTATGGCTCATCGCAGGCAACGATCGGCCACGGGCTGGAAAAGTTCGGCTTCCCCAGCGCCTTGTTCTCCGCCGAGAAGGTCTGGATTTCCGACGCCGATCAGGGGCGCGAGCAGATGGAAGCGTCCCGCCGGGAGTGGCGGGTGCCGCGCTTCGATCTCATGCAGGTTCATAATCTCCTGTCCTGGGAGCGGCACTTCGACACCCTCTTCGCCATGAAAGCGGAGGGAAAGCTGCGCTATGTCGGCGTGACCACGTCGCACGGCCGTCGGCATGGCGAACTGGAGCGGATCATGGCCTCCCGCCCCATCGACTTCGTCCAGCTCACCTACAACGCCGTCGATCGCGAGGCCGAAGAGCGCCTCTTGCCCGTGGCGCGGGAACGAGGAATCGCCGTTATCGTGAACCGGCCCTTCGGCGGCGGCTCGCTGATCGCGCGGGCGCAACGGCATCCTCTGCCCGGCTGGGCCGGCGAGGCGGGCGCGACGAACTGGCCCGAATTCCTCCTGAAGTTCATCGTGTCGCATCCGGCGGTGACCTGCGCGATTCCCGCTACCTCGCGCGTGGACCATGTCCGCGAGAACATGCAGGCGACGCGGGGGAGCCTGCCGGACGAGACGCTGCGCAGCCGCATGGCGGATCACGTCAGGCAGCTCTGAGAATGTGGGAATACCTGACCTATTCCCCGGAGGATCTGCTCATGTTTTCTCCGCGGGTCTATTACCGTCTTTTCGAGAGCTACAACCGCGAGGTCTGGCCCGCCCATGTGCTGACGCTCGGGATCGGCCTTGCGATCGCGTTCCTGCTGCTGCGGCCCTTTCGCGATAGCCATCGCGTCATCTTCGCGGTGCTCGGCGTCTTGTGGCTCTGGGTCGGCTGGGCTTTCCTGTGGGAGCGGTTTGCCGTGATCAACTGGCCGGTCGCCTCCATCGCGCCGCTTTTCATGGCGCAGGGCCTCGGGCTGATCGTCTTCGGGGCTGCCGTGCCGAGGCTGGCCCTGTCGGCCACCGTCAAGCCCTCGTTCATAGCGGGCCTTGGCCTCTACCTTACCACGCTCCTGCTTTATCCGCTGATCTCGCCCGCGCTCGGCCGATCCTGGGAGGCGGCCGAGGTCTTCGGCCTCGCCCCCGACCCGACCGCTCTTGCGACGCTCGCCGTGTTGGCTATGGCGACAGGCGGTGCGCGCTGGGCGCTGATGATCGTCCCGGCGCTGTGGTGCGGCGTCTCGGCCC
>CAZNAH010000213.1:0-2917 GCA_964570735.1 uncultured Hyphomicrobiaceae bacterium
TGATCTCCGAGAGCCATGTGCTGACGGCGGGCCATTGCGTGAAGACGGCTTCGGCGGACGGGGTCTCGGGAAAGTGGCATGACTTCGACGAGGCGCGAATCCGTCTCGGTTATCTGAAGAAGGACGACAAGAAGGGGACGGTCGAGCTCAAGCTGCATCTTCGCCCGAAGATGAAGAAGGGCGTCCATCCGGAGACGGACGTGCATTTCAAGCCGGGGCTTCGCGAGCCTGACTACGCGCTCCTTGTCCTCGATGCGGGAGAGTATGAGGAGAAGGTGCGGAAGCCGAGCCTTCCCTTCCACCCCGTGGACATCGCGCGGGCGGCGCTGGAACCGCAGCACGAGTTCGTTGTGCTGCATCACCCTGAAGGTCAGGAGATGATCGCCTCGCGGCGTTACTGCCGGCTTCCGGACAGGGGCTACGACCCGAACGCTCCCTATCCTTCGACCTTCGCGCATATCTGCGACACGCTCTTGGGCTCGTCGGGCGCGCCGGTGTTTTCGCGCTCGCATGAGGCGGTGACGGCGATCCACTATTGCTGCGAGAAGGCCCTCGGCCCCCGCGCCGCAGACGCCGCATCGGGCTTCAACTACGCAACCCATATCGACGCCGTCGCAAAGAAGAACCGGCTCGTCGCTGATCTGATGCTGCGTTATCCGCTGACGGCGGCCGAGCAGCGCGTGGTGGCGCATGCGAACCAGCGTGCGTTGCAGGCTGAGCAGGAGCTGGAAGACAATCCCGGCCTGGCTCTGCATGTGGCGCTCGACGGGTTCAAGGATTTCCCGGATCCAAATCGCGGCGTCGGCGCGCGGCGCTCGTTCGACGCAATGATGAAACATAGCGCGCGCGCCGAGACAACGCTGGCGACGATCCTCACCCAGCTGCGCGAGACGGCGACTTTGGCCGGCCACACGCGCCCCGTAAACTCCGCCAACTATTCGCCTAAAGGCGACTATATTGTAACGGCTTCTGACGACGGCGACGCGCGAGTATGGCGTGAGGACGCAGACGGGACTTGGTCGAGCGTCGCGCTAATGGGGCATACGGAGAGCGTCACTTTTGCGGCGTTTTCGCCCTCCGCCGACCGCATCGTAACGGCGTCTCGGGACAATGACGCGAAGGTCTGGTGGGAAGCGGCGGACGGGACCTGGTCGAGCGTCGCGCTAGAGGGGCACAGTCAAGATGTCTATTCCGCGTCGTTCTCGCCGACGGGCGACCGCATCGTGACGGCGTCCCAAGACGGAACTGCATTTGTTTGGCGGGAGGGTGACGGACGGATCTGGACAAGCGTTGCGCTCGACAATGGTACGGGCGGTGCTGTCACTTACGCGTCGTTCTCGCCGAAAAACGACCGCATATTGACCATCAGATCTCTTGATGGCGCCCGAGTCTGGAGGGAGGCGGCGGATGGGACCTGGTTGAACGTCGCGCTCAAAGGCCATTCAGGGTCGGTGAATGCCGCATCGTTTTCGCCGCAGGGGGACCGCATCGTAACGGCATCGGAAGACGGTGACGCACGAGTGTGGCGAGAGGACGCCGACGGAACCTGGACCAGCGTCGCGCTGAAGGGGCATGACCATTATGTCTATTCTGCGGCGTTCTCGCCCACCGGTGACCGCATCGTGACGGCCTCTTATGACCACGACGCGCGGGTGTGGCGGGAGGACGCGGAAGGAACCTGGACCAGCGTCGCGCTGGAAGGACATGACGACACTGTCATTTCCGCGACGTTCTCGCCCTCTGGCGACCGGGTCGTAACTTTATCCGAGGATCGAACCGCACGTGTACGTGTGTGGCGGGAGGCGGCGGACGGGACCTGGTCGAGCGTCGCGCTGAAGGGGACCGGGATTGTCAATTCTGCGGTGTTCTCTCCCGCCGGGGACCGCATCATCACTGCCTCTCGCGACGGTGAGGCGCGGGTGTGGCGGGAAGACGCTTACGGTTACGGCGCCTGGTCGAGCGTACCACTGACGGGCCATTCCCGTTATATCCGTACAGCAACGTTTTCGCTGCGGGGCGACCGCATCGTGACGGCGGATTGGAACGATGGCGCGCGGGTGTGGCGGGAGGACGCGGAAGGGTCATGGTCGGGCGTCGCGCTGGGTCATCCCGGTTTAGTACGTACAGCAACGTTTTCGCCGCGGGGCGACCGCATCGTGACGGCCTATCAGGATGGGGCAGCGCGAGTGTGGTGGGAGGAAGTGCATGGGAGCTGGAAGAGCGCGGCACTCGAAGGCGATCTGAGATGGGCCGCCGCGGCCGCGTTTTCTCCGAATGGTACTCGTGTTGTGACGTCGGGAGGAAGCGCCGTAGCAGTGTGGCAAGAGAAGCCAGACGGAACGTGGACAAGTGTTACATTCTGGGATTTTTGCAAAGGGATCGTAGGCGCAGCTTTTTTTTCCGCTCGGGGAGATCGCGTCGTGGCGCCGTGCTCGGAAGGGACCGCTAGCGTTTTGCGAGAATCGGCAGACGGGTCGTGGTCGAGAGTCGAGCTGACGGGGCATGCCGAGAGCCTCACTTCTGCGAAATTCTCGCCCGCCGGGGACAGTATTGTGACGGCCTCTCGCGACGGCGAGGCGCGGGTGTGGCGGGAGGACGCGGACGGGACCTGGACCAGTGTCGCGCTGAAGGGGCATGACGGGATTGTCAATTCTGCCGCGTTCTCGCCCGGCGGCGACCGCATCGTGACGGCCTCTGATGACCGCGATGCGCGGGTTTGGCGGGAGGACGCGCACGGTATTTGGTCGAGCATCGCGCTGAAGGGGCATGACGGGATTGTCAATTTTGCAGCGTTCTCACTCGCCGGCGACCTCATCATGACAGTCCCCGGCGACGCCGGCTCGCGTTTGTGGCGGGAGAACGAGGATGGCGGCCCCGCGCGCGCGTTCGGCCGCATGATGCCGGCATTCGATCCCGC
>CAZNAH010000214.1:0-1097 GCA_964570735.1 uncultured Hyphomicrobiaceae bacterium
GCTATCTGTCCCTGATCGGCGGCGTGTGCATGAGCTTCTACGACTGGTACTGCGACCTGCCGCCCGCCTCGCCGATGACCTGGGGCGAGCAGACCGACGTGCCGGAATCGGCGGACTGGTACAATTCGGGCTTCCTGATCCTGTGGGGCTCCAATGTGCCCCAGACCCGCACGCCGGACGCGCATTTCTACACGGAGGTGCGCTACAAGGGCGCGAAGTCGGTCGTCATTAGCCCGGACTACTCGGAAGCCTCCAAATTCGCCGACCTGTGGATGCACCCGCAGCAGGGCACCGACGCAGCCCTCGGCATGGCGTTCGGGCATGTCATTCTGCGCGAGTTCCACATCGACCGGCAGGCGGAGTATTTCCGCGATTACGCCAAGCGCTACACGGACATGCCCATGCTGGTGCGCCTCGTGAAGCAGAGCGGCGCTTACGTGCCCGAGCGGCTGCTGCGCGCCTCCGATTTCGCGGGCGATCTCGGCCAGGCCAACAATCCGGAATGGAAGACGGTCGCGCTTGACCAGGAGACGGGCGAGATCGTCGTGCCGCGCGGCTCGGTCGGCTTCCGCTGGGGCGAGCAAGGCAAGTGGAACCTGGAGACGAAGGAGGCGGAGGGCCGCGAGGTCGATCTCAAGCTCTCGCTCGTGGAGGAAGGCTATCACGATCACATCGCCGAGGTCGCCTTCCCCTATTTCGGCAACCGCGAGCACGACGTCTTCAAAGGCACGGACCATCCGAGCGTGCTGCCGCGCCGCGTGCCCGTGCGCTCGCTCGCGCTGAAGGACGGCGATGCGCTGGTCGCCACCGTATTCGACCTGTTCGTGGCGAATTACGGCGTGGACCGGGGTCTCGGCGGCGATTTCGTCGCAAAGACCTATGACGAGATGGTGCCCTACACGCCCGCATGGGCCGAGGCCATCACCGGGGTGCCGCGCGACCAGATCATCACGGTCGCCCGCGAATTCGCACGCAATGCCGAGAAGACGCGTGGACGCTCGATGGTCATCGTCGGGGCAGGGCTCAACCACTGGTACCACATGGACATGAATTATCGCGGCATCATCAACATGCTGGTGATGTGCGGTTGCGTGGGC
>CAZNAH010000214.1:1107-2909 GCA_964570735.1 uncultured Hyphomicrobiaceae bacterium
GTCGCACTATGTGGGCCAGGAGAAGCTGCGCCCGCAGACGGGCTGGCTGCCGCTGGCCTTCGCGCTCGACTGGGGCCGCCCGCCCCGGCAGATGAACTCGACCTCGTTCTTCTACGCGCATACCGACCAGTGGCGCTATGAAAGCGTCGGCGTCGATGAAATCCTGTCGCCCACCGCGCCGGAAGGCCCGTGGGACGGCGCGCTGATCGACTACAACATCCGCGCCGAGCGCATGGGCTGGCTGCCGTCCGCCCCGCAATTGCAGACGAACCCGCTGCAAGTGGCGCGCGACGCGGCCGCCGCCGGCCTGGAGCCCAAGGACTATGTGGCGCGCGCGCTGAAGGACGGCGCGCTCAAGCTCTCCTGCGAGGACCCGGACGCGCCCGAAAACTGGCCCCGCAACCTGTTCGTCTGGCGCTCGAACCTGCTCGGCGCCTCGGGCAAGGGCCACGAATACTTCCTCAAGCACCTGCTCGGCACGAGCCACGGCGTGATGAACAAGGACCTCGGCGAGCAGGGTCTCAAGAAACCGCTGGAAGCCGCCTGGCATGACGACGCGCCGGAGGGCAAGCTCGACCTGCTGGTCACGCTCGACTTCCGCATGTCCACCACGGGCGTCTATTCCGACATCGTTCTTCCCGCCGCCACCTGGTATGAGAAGAACGACCTCAACACCTCCGACATGCACCCCTTCATCCATCCGCTGACGGGCGCGGTTCAGCCCGCCTGGGAAGCCCGCAGCGACTGGGATATCTATAAAGGCATCGCGCAGAAATTCTCGGAGGTCGCCCCGGAGGTGCTCGGCGTCGAGACGGACGTGGTGCTCACCCCGATCCTGCACGACACGCCAGGCGAACTGGCCCAGGCCCTCGGCGTCAAGGACTGGAAGCGCGGCGAGTGCGAGCCGATTCCCGGAAAGACCATGCCGCAAGTGGCCGTGGTCGAGCGCGATTATCCCAATGTCTACAAGCGCTTCACCGCGCTCGGGCCGCTCATGGCGAAGCTCGGCAATGGCGGCAAGGGCATCTCGTGGAACACCGAGCACGAGGTGGAACTGCTCGGCGGGCTCAACGGCCGCGTGCATGAGGACGGGCCGACCAAGGGCCTGCCGAAGATCGAGACCGATGTGGACGCGGCGGAAGTCGTGCTCATGCTCGCGCCTGAAACCAACGGCGAGGTGGCGGTCAAGGCGTGGGCCGCGCTCTCCAAAAATACCGGGCGCGATCACACTCATCTCGCGCTCTACAAGGAAGACGAGAAAATCCGCTTCCGCGATCTCGTGGCGCAGCCGCGCAAGATCATCTCGTCGCCGACGTGGTCGGGGCTCGAAAGCGAGAAGGTCTGCTACAACGCGGGCTACACCAACGTCCACGAACTGATCCCGTGGCGCACGCTCACCGGGCGCCAGCAGCTCTATCAGGACCATCTGTGGATGCGCGCCTTCGGGGAAGGCTTCTGCGTCTACCGGCCGCCGGTCGATCTGAAGACGACGAAGCCCGTCATCGAGAAGATGTCGAACGGCAACCCGCAGATCGTGCTGAACTTCATTACGCCGCACCAGAAGTGGGGCATCCACTCGACCTACACCGACAACCTCCTCATGCTCACGCTGTCGCGCGGCGGGCCGATCGTCTGGATCAGCGAAATCGACGCCAAGAAGGCCGGCATCGAGGATAACGACTGGGTCGAAGCGTACAACGTCAACGGCGCGCTGACCGCGCGGGCCGTCGTCTCCCAGCGCGTGAAGGAGGGCATGATCCTCATGTATCACGCGCAGGAGAAGATCGTGAACGTGCCCGGCT
>CAZNAH010000215.1:0-761 GCA_964570735.1 uncultured Hyphomicrobiaceae bacterium
ACTGTAGCGCCGACGGGAAGGCCGCACCCCGTTCACCCTACGCGCGAGTTTCATGCCGGCCAAGGCCAGCCGCGCCCGGTTTGGGCGGATGGCGGGAATTGTCGCAGGGCTTGGATTCGGCGGTGGCGGACCGCTTGCCGTTGCTAGACCAGAACGGTGTTCACGGGGCGGCGGGGCGAGAAGGGCAACCTCGGACCGTAGCCGAAGCGCATGATGATGTCGGGCCGCATTCCGCGTTCGCCGATCAGCGCCGCCAATTCAGGCCGCAGCCGCGCGACCTCGACAGGCTGGTTGACGAAGGCGTGTTTGAGGCCGGAAGCGGTCGCGGCAAGCGCGAAACGCTGGCAGGCGCGGCCAACCGCGATCCAGTGCGCTTTGTCCTCGCGCTCCGCCAGAAAGATCGCGACACCCGCCGAGGAGTCGATCTGGCGCGCATATCTGTCGTTTTCGGCGCCGGCTGTGAAGAACGTGTCAAAGGCGAGACCGCCGAGAAACTCGGGGAGCGCGGGATTGCCGCTCGCGGCCGAGAACAGCCCGTCGCCCGACGCCATGGCGCTGCGCGGATTGAACCGCAGCCACCGTTTCAACTCGGCCATGAAGGCCGCGTCAGCCATCTGCGCATCGTTGCCGGCGACGATCAGGTCCCGCACCTGGTTGATCCGCGCGCGGTCGGTAAGCAGGACGAGACGCACGCCCGGCGCGGCCGCGTACCGCCGAAGCGCCTCGATATCCGCTGCAGGCGCCGGGCGCCCGTCATATTC
>CAZNAH010000215.1:771-2868 GCA_964570735.1 uncultured Hyphomicrobiaceae bacterium
GGGTTGCCGTCTGGGGATGGCGGCAAGCAGCGGATGCGAACGGGCTTCAGCCCTGGAGAAGGAATAGCGGATGCGCTCGCCTCCAGCGTCCGCTTCCAGCCGACCGGGCCGTCCGGTCGCGGTGGCGGCGATCAGCAGATTCTCGGCTGCGCATCCGAGACTGACGAAGAGGTGATGATTGTCGGGATCGACGACCGGTGTTGCGCGAGAGGGGTCGGGCAGAATGTCGATCGTGCTTTCCCCCACGCGAAACCGCCAAGGCTGGGTGTTGTGGCCGTTGGCGGCAAGCGTCGCGTACCGGATGATGTCGGCGATGTTCGGGTCGGCGGGCATCGGGGCGCGAAGGCTGCCTGCATAGGAATCGAAGTCGCTCATCGACCCCACGGCCGACCGCCAACCGGCGGCGGCGCCACCAGCCAGCACGAGTGCGCCGCCTGCGCCAATGAGTAGCTCTCGCCTTCTCACGCCAACTCCTTTTGTTGCTATTTTACGTGAGATGGCGCGACACGCGGTTGACCTCGCTCAAAAGACCGAAGCACAGGGTGCGCCGCCAGCGGCGCGCTCGTCGGCCGTACCCAGATAGCGATACCCGCGCGGAAATACGCCCTTCAATGGCGTGAGCGGGGCGGCCGCTTGATCGTCAGCAACTCCGTCAGATCCCGCAGATCATCGGCGGTCGATACGCCGATCTTCAGCCATTTCCCATCGTGGTACGTTGGAGTCGAATCATAGAGATCGGCTAGCTGCGGGCTCAGGCTTTCGCGCCGCGCTTCGAGTTTATCTCTTTCAGCGCTCCCCAGAACGACTACGACAGAGAACAGCCTGTATTCCGGCAGGAAAGTGCAGAAGGCCCGCGATTTCTTGTATCGCAGAGACCACCCATGCTTCTTTCCGCCATAAATCCACTCAGGAATGAAGGTCTCGGGGTATGAGTTCTCGATCCAGTCTTGAAGAGCCTTCCAATACGCAAAGGCGTCCAGCCCGATCCAATCGCGAACTGTCTCGTCACCCGGTGGCGCGGACTTGTCCGTAAGACGATCTCCGACCTGGGGCGACTGTTCCATGCCGCGTCTTTCCTTGATGGAGGGTCAGACTCGCAAATGCGCGATCGACCGTGGAGCTGAACCCTAAAGATCCACCACCACCGACGGCGCGCTGCGCTTCGCCTCGCCGTGGAAAACGGCCTCGATGTTGTTACCATCAGGATCGAGCACGAAAGCCGCATAATATCCGGGGTGATAGGCTCTCTCGCCGGGCGCGCCGTTGTCGCGCCCGCCATGGGTCAGCGCCGCGTTGTGGAAGGCGTCCACCGTCGCGCGGTCCCTCGCCTGGAAGGCAAGGTGATGTCGTCCTGTCAGAACCCCCCGCGCCGCCGGACTTTCTGCTGAAGACACGACGAGTTCGTCAGCCCAGAAATATCCATCGGCGGTGTCGACAACAGGAATGTCCAGCACAGCCAGAACGGCAGTGTAGAAATCCCGGCTTGCCTTGAGATCCTGCACCACAATCTGTGATGTGATCGATAAGCCGACCTCGATGCAATTGATGAATTTCGATGGTCGCTCTCCTTGTAAAGGCGGGACAACGCAGCTCATCGCCGAACAGAAGTCCAGTCGCTGACGATCAGGTGATTTTTCTGTCCGAGACAAATATGCATAATTATATTGATGCGCGAATTGGTCGTAACGTCATTGAGGTGTAGTGACAGTAACACGGTCAAAGACTTCCTTCCTCGCGCTAACTCAGGTTGCGGCCTCGGCTAAGACACATCGGGCGATAGAGTAGCATCGACGGTTCGCCAGTCCACATGGCTTCATGCAGTGAGCAGCGGCAATATCGCGCTGTGAAGGGCAATCGACGGTGGCGGACGGGGTGGGATTCGAACCCACGGTGGGCGTGAACCCACGGCGGTTTTCAAGACCGCTGCCTTAAACCACTCGGCCACCCGTCCGGAGCGGCGGCTATAGCAGGGCCGCGCGCGCGCCTCCACAGGGCAGGCGGGTTAACCATGCCCCTTAACGCCCCCCAAACCATAGATTGCGCATGCTCGCGCTTTCTTCGCGCCGGACCTGCGGCGCTCGGGGGAGGGCCCGTCAT
>CAZNAH010000216.1:0-2843 GCA_964570735.1 uncultured Hyphomicrobiaceae bacterium
CTCGTGGTCGTCGGGCACGTCACCAAGGATGGGCAGATCGCCGGCCCGAAGGTGATCGAGCACATGGTCGATACGGTACTCACCTTCGAGGGCGACGGCAGCCACAATCTCCGCCTTCTGCGCGCCGTGAAGAATCGGTTCGGCCCATCGAACGAGATCGGCGTGTTCGACATGCACGGGGACGGGCTGCGCGAGGTCACGAACCCCTCCGAGCTTTTCCTCGGCGAGACGGGCGGCGAGCCTCAGGCGGGGAACGCGGTTTTCGCCGGCATCGAGGGCACGCGCCCGCTCCTGGTGGAGGTGCAGGCGCTGGTGGCGCCCTCGCCCTTTTCCGCGCCGCGCCGCGCCGTCGTGGGGTGGGATCAGAACCGGCTGTCGATGCTGCTCGCCGTGCTGGAAGCGCGCTGCGGCGTGCGCTTCAGCGCGTCCGACGTCTATCTCAACATCGCGGGCGGCCTGCGCATCACGGAGCCGGCCGTGGACCTCGCCGCCGCCGCGGCGCTGCTCTCGGCGTTTTCTGGCACGGCCTTGCCCCGCGACTGCGTCTATTTCGGCGAGGTCGGCCTCTCCGGGAGCATCAGGGCGGTCAACCAGATGCCGCTGCGCCTGCGCGAGGCCGAAAAGCTGGGCTTCCGGTCGGCCTGCCTGCCTGCGGCGGGCGATCTCAACGGCAGCCGGGGCGCGCTTAGCCACAACCGGCTGAGCCATCTCCGTGACCTTGCGGCCTCTTTTCAGTGATCCCGGTTAACAATATGCCGCGTCACCGCCTCGCATCTCTTGCATATCGGCGCTCAGTCGCAATAGACATCGTGCTGCAGCTCAGCGTAAAGGGGTAGCGGCCATGCCGATTCAGGTGCTCGACATCATTCTGATCCTCATCATGGTCCTGTCCGGGTTCCTGGCCATGTTGCGCGGACTGACCCGGGAAATGCTGTCCATTATGTCATGGGCGCTGGCCGCGCTCGTCACGATGCTGGCCTATTATCAGTTCCGCGATGCCATGCGCACCTTCATCGACACGCCGATGCTGGCGGACGGGGTCTTGATCGGCGTCGTCTTCCTCTTCAGCCTGATCGTGTTCAGCCTGCTGACGGTCAGCGTTTCGGAGCGCGTGCTCGACAGCCGCGTCGGGGCGCTCGACCGCACCCTCGGCTTTGTCTACGGCCTGGCGCGCGGGCTGATCCTCGTCGTGATCGCCTATCTCATCTTCGGGCTGATCGTCGATAAGGCCGATTTTCCGCCCTGGGTCACGCAGGCGCGATCGCTGCCCCTGATTGAAAGCACCGGCGAGGGCATTAAATCCCTGTTGCCGGACAACCCTGAGTCGATTTTCCGCGGCGAGCGTCCGGAAGGGGCCGGCCCTGACGGAGACAGGCCGTAGGCTCGCCCGATGCGGGAGCGGCCGCCGCGAAGGAGTTCTGCTGGAATGAGCGAAGATGTGGCCTGCTCCGAGCCGTCGGACCCGTTCCCCTGGGGCGGCTCCGGCGATGACAAGCTGAGAGAGGAATGCGGCGTGTTCGGTGTGTTCAATCATCCCGACGCCGCCGCGCTGACGGCTCTCGGCTTGCACGCGCTTCAGCATCGCGGGCAGGAAGCGGCGGGCATCGTCTCCTTCGACGGACGCCAGTTTCACGCCGAGCGCCGCCTCGGTCTCGTGGGCGACCACTTCAACACGCAGCCCGTTATCGATCATCTAAGCGGCCACGCGGCCATCGGCCATGTCCGCTATTCGACGATCGGGGAAACCGCGCTGCGCAACGTACAGCCGCTCTTCGCCGACCTCGACAGCGGCGGCCTCGCCCTCTGCCACAACGGCAACCTCACCAACGCGCTCGGCGTGCGCGAGAAGCTCGTGGCGTCGGGGGCGATCTTCCAGTCCACCTCGGATACGGAAGTCATCCTGCATCTCGTCGCGCGCAGCCGGGTCCGCGAAGGCGGTTTCATCGGCCGCTTCATCGACGGCATCCGCCAGATCGAAGGGGCCTACGCGCTCGTCTGCATGACGAACAAGAAGCTGATCGGCGCGCGCGACCCGCTCGGCATCCGCCCGCTCGTCATCGGCGCTCTGGGCGACGCGACCATCCTCGCCTCCGAGACCTGTGCGCTCGACATCATCGGCGCGCGCTTCATCCGCGAGGTCGAGAACGGCGAGGTCGTCGTCATCTCGAACGAGGGCTTGCGCAGCTTCCGCGCCTTCCCGTCCCGCCCCGCGCGCCCCTGCATCTTCGAATATATCTATTTCGCACGGCCCGACTCCATGATGGGCGGCCGTTCGGTCTATGATGCGCGCAAGGCGCTCGGCCGCGAGCTTGCCATCGAAGCGCCCTGCGACGTGGATATGGTCATCCCCGTGCCGGATTCCGGCGTACCGGCGGCCATCGGCTATGCGCAGCAATCCGCCCTGCCCTTCGAACTCGGCATCATCCGCAATCACTATGTCGGGCGCACCTTCATCGAGCCGGAACAGCGCATCCGCAAGCTCGGCGTCAAGCTGAAGCACAACCCCACGCCGGGCATCTTCGAGGGCAAGCGCATCGTGCTGATCGACGACAGCGTGGTGCGCGGCACGACCTCCACGAAAATCATCGGCATGATGCGCGACCGCGGCGCCCGCGAGGTGCACATGCGTATCGCCTGCCCGCCGATCAAATGGCCGGACTTCTACGGCATCGACACGCCCGACACGGGCACCCTCCTCGCCGCCAATCACGATCTCGAAGGGATGCGCCGGTTCCTCGGCTGCGACAGCCTGCAATTCCTGTCGGTTGACGGCACCTATCGCGCGCTGGGTTTTCCCGGCCGCGACAACGCCAACCCGCAATTCACCGACCACTGCTTCACCG
>CAZNAH010000217.1:0-2725 GCA_964570735.1 uncultured Hyphomicrobiaceae bacterium
CACTCACGCCGCTGACCGGCTTCTTCCGCGACGGCTGCTGCAACACCAGCGACGAGGACGTCGGCTCGCACACCGTGTGCGCCATCATGACGGACGAGTTCCTCGCCTTCTCGAAAGCCGCCGGGAACGACCTTTCCACGCCGATCCCGGCTTACGGTTTTGCCGGCCTCAAGGCGGGCGACCGCTGGTGCCTTTGCGCCGCGCGCTGGCGTCAGGCGTTCGAGGCGGGCATGGCACCCAAGGTTGTGCTCGCCGCAACGCATGAGCGGGCGCTGGAGATCTGCGATCTCGCAGACCTGAAGCGCCACGCCATCGACCTTGCCTGAGCGTCAGGCTGTTTCGCTGACCCTCAACCCCGCGGGGCAGCTCACGCCCGTCCCGCCAAGCCCGCAATAGCCCGCCGGGTTCTTCGCGAGATATTGCTGGTGGTAGTCCTCCGCGAAGTAGAACTCCCCCGCAGGCAGAATTTCCGTCGTGATCTCGCCATAGCCGCGATCGGTCAGCGCGGACTGATAGCGCTCGCGCGAGGCGTCCGCCGCCTTCCGCTGCTCGTCCGAATACGTGTAGATTCCTGAGCGGTATTGCGTGCCGACATCGTTGCCCTGCCGCATGCCCTGCGTTGGGTCGTGACTCTCCCAGAACGTCTTGAGGAGGGCTTCGTAGGAGATCGCGTTCGGGTCGTACACGACGAGCACGACCTCGTTATGCCCCGTCAGCCCGGAGCACACTTCCTCATAGGTCGGGTTCGGCGTATAGCCTCCCGCATAGCCGACTGCCGTGACGTGGACACCCGGCAGCTCCCAGAACTTCCTTTCCGCGCCCCAGAAGCATCCGAGGCCGAACACCGCCATCTCGAAACCCTGTGGATAGGGGCCTTTCAGCGGCACCTGCTTGACATAATGGGCCGACGCGGTGGGGATCGCCTCCGGACGGCCGGGAAGCGCATCCTCGCGCTTGGGCATTTCGCTCTTTTTCCTGAACCGGAACAGCATGGCTAAACTCCTTGCCTTCTCGCCAGCCTGATGTGGCGCTGGCTTGCCCCGGCTGCCACCCTCGGCTTCTCTCTTGACGTGCATTTGATCTTAGCCGCATTAGGGCGCTCGGGCTTATCGCGTGGCGTCACGGGCGGCCCGGAAAAGGGAGGCGTGAAATGAGTGCATCGGTGGCGCATACGGTGGAGACTGACAACGGGGCCATGATCTATAAGCCCAGCCAGGGCCTCCGGGTCGTCCTGATGGTCACCTTCTTCCTGCTCGTCGTGTTCATCCTGAACGCGCTGGTGGGGGCGATCTGGCTCGCGAGCAACAGCCTTTGGACCGACGCCGCGATATTCTCCATGCTCTTCGTACTTGGCGGGGCGATGCTGCTGTTCGCGGGCATCTTCCTGTTCATGGCCTCGCACGCGAAGGTGCATTTGAGCCCCGACAAGGTTGTGGCCGTGCTGCCCAACTGGCGCGGGCCGACACCGCTACTGCCTTACACGCAGGTCGAGATCCCTTATAAGGACATCGCGGCCGTGGAGAAGCGCGGCGAGATCTACCGCTATTACATTCTGCCTGTCCTGGTGGAGGCCGTGAGCTTCGTGCGGCGGGACGGCAAGCGCTTCACGCTCGGCTACATTCGCGCGAATGCGTCGGACCATTCCATCCCCTATCACGAGATCGCGGACGAGATCGGCCGGCGGGCGGGCGTCGGGGTCAGCTATCGCGGCGTGGTCAATGCGGGCCGCCGGTTCCGCGCCATCATCCAGGACGAGCCGCCGTGGGATGTCGAGGCCATGGACGAGCAGGAGGCGGCGCGGCTCGCCGACAAGGAACGCCGCGCCTGGAGATATGCCATCATCGGCCTCGCCGTGCTGATCGGCGCGGGTATTCTCTTCCAGGGCGTGAGCCTGATCTCGGCGAAGCTCAATCTCGGGTCTCAGCAGGAAGAACCGGCACAGCCGGGTCCCGCTCGCTGACGATTTCCGGCGGGGGGCGGCGGTAGCCGAGGAGGAAGAGAACCGTTCCGATCCCCGCTAGGACAAGCGAGACGGGGGCCGCGAGAAGCGGCTCCAGGAGCCAACGCCATACGAAGTCCGGCAGGAAGGCGAGGACAGCGTCCCGGAACGCCGGCTCCGCATCCTTCGCGTAGACCGCGAAGTGATCCCGCAGCGAGGCCAGGAAAAGGCCCTCGTCCGGGGTTGCAAGCATTCTTGCGCCGTCGAACGCGAGCGCCGCAAAAGCGAGGGCCAGAAACAGCTTACCGAAGACGCGCAGCAGGGTCATCACGCGTTCACCTCCGAGCCGTCTTTACGGGATCGGCCTGTGGCGCGCAAGATGCGGCTGATCCACCGATTTCCTGCGATCGGCCCGATCTCGGCTCTTGCAGCGCGCATTTCCCTCGCTATAGTCTGGCGATCCCCAAGGAGCATGATCCGTCTTGGCCCGCGGCAGGAGATGCAGGCCATTCACGCTCGGCGAGGCATCCACGGGGAGAGCGGCGTGTGGCGAGGTCGCCAAGTGGTTGAAGGCGCACCGCTCGCCTTGGGCGAGCGTCCACATCAGACGTTGCGTGCGCCTTAATGCGCATGCCTGGAGAGGTGGCCGAGTGGTTGAAGGCGCACGCCTGGAACGCGTGTAGGCGGGGAACCGTCTCGAGGGTTCGAATCCCTCCCTCTCCGCCACTTGCCCTCGCGAAAGCGTTCTCCCGATCCGGCTGCGGCCGGATTTTTCCGTTGTTTTCG
>CAZNAH010000218.1:0-2414 GCA_964570735.1 uncultured Hyphomicrobiaceae bacterium
CAAGAACGGCAGGTAGGTCGCGACGGTCCATTTCGCGTTGTCATGCGGTTTCAGCGCACGCTCCATCTGGAGGAGCGCCGGCTTCCCTTCGCCGAGTGTGAAGCGGGCCGCGGCGCGAATGAACTCGTCTGCCATTGGCCCGCGCAGCACGTCTTGCAACCTCACCTTTTCAAAGGGTGAGAGCAGGTTCGTCGCGCGAAACACGGCAAGGATCGCTTCGCCTAATCCCGAGCCGCTGACCGCCTGCTCGATGGGCGCGGTTTCGTCGAGGCGCTGCTTGGCAGCGACCTTGTAGTCGCGCTCGACGCTCGTGTAGCCCGCCGAATGGAAGCCGTTCGGGAAAAAGCGCAGGAAGCGTGCCCGCGCGCCGTCGAAGCCGAAGTATTTCGAGTTTGCCTTTCCAGCTTCGTCGTGAAGGCGCCGCCACACGTCGTCGGCGTCGGCAGCCTCGATCTGCGCCTTCTTTGAGTTGTCTGCGGCGAAGATCAGACCGATGAACGCCCGGTCCTTCTCGACCAATCGCAGTGACAGATCGCCCACTTTGCCCGTTCGAATCGTCTTCATGCCGCTTCCGTGATTGCTGCCGTGCCGGCCTCTTGCTCGAAGTAGCGATTACCGCCACTGAGCGCTGTGCAGAACGCGTCCGCCAGGATCGAACCGATCCGGACCATGTCGCCGTGATAAAGCGAGAGGTTCAGACATCGCTTTGATCCCCTGTGAGAGGGTAACACGATTTCAAATCCAGCCAGATACGTCTTGTTGCCAGTTCGCGAAGGCTTGTGGATCGGCCTGATTGTGCGACCATCACCGTGAGCCAGCGCATCGCGGAGCCACTTGATAAACTGCTCGGCGGTCATGCCTTCAAAATCCGCGTTGACTGGCTCGCCCGCGACATCGAACGGTTCGCGCTCTCGCGTCGGTATCAATCGTGGGCGTACCTTAGAGAGCGACCACGGTGGATCGAAAATGCTCGCCAGTGGCAGGGTTTCGCGTGCGTCTCGCGCGGCGTGTTCCGTGTCATTGAACCACGCGTGGCGGTCTATCGCGTCACCGCCGACCCATGCGCGCTGCTTCGTCCAGAGCAGAACGGCGCTGAACAGCGCGAATGACTGTGTGACGTTAAACTTCGTCTTCGGCGGTGCATCGAGCATCGCCTTGAGCCGATTGACCACCGCCCATTCAACGTGTTCGTCGGCAATGCCCCCCATTGTACCTCTCAAGCTGCGTCGGTTTCGTCGTCGGTAACGTCCTGATCCTCCTCCCGCGCCTCGCCCTTCGCCCCAGGCGCGAGGCCCTGGCGGACTTCTTCGGCGTGGCGTTCGGCGTTGAGGGCGAGAAGGCGGGCGAGGACTTCGTCGCGGAAGGCGGAGGGCCAGAACAGGCGGCCCTGATAGGTGTGGTCGTCCTCGTTGGTCTCGTCGAGGAAGATCGGCTCGGCGCCGGCGGCCAGATCGTCCCAGCCGTAGGCGCGCAGCACCGCGCGATCCATCTCGGCGTGCAGCGCACGCAAGGTGACGATGTCCTCGCCGCGCTCGTCGGGATCGTGGAAGCGGTTGTAGGTCTTGGTCATCCCCTCGTTGCGGGCGACCATTACCGCGGCGCGGTGGTCGTGATAGGCGCGGCCGGCGGCTTCGAGCGCGGGATCGGTATCGAAGCCTTGCGGAAAGGGGAAAGTTTCGAAGCAGTCGGAGGGCGTGTAGCGGAGATCGTCCTTCATCGAGGACGCAAAGAACCGCGCCCAGATTTCGTGCACGCGGCACTGCAGGGCGGCGAAGGGGGCGAGGTTGGGCGTTGTGATATGAGCATGTCGGAATAGACTTGGCTTGTGTCAACCTTCGAAACTGCCAAGTGCGGGGAAACCCTTGTCACGGCGAGCGTCTGCTCAATAGCTCCTACCGCCTCGTAAAGGGCAATCGACCGCGAGGCATAGCGCCACCAATGGCGCCTTCTTTGTGCGGCAACCCCTTCGCCCCGGAGTTTGAGGCGTTCAGGCTTCACCCGCCGCTCTACAATCTCCAGCAAATCCGGCCAGTCGGCCGCCACCGGATCGGGATAGTCGCCGGGCACGACGCCATCGCGAAGCCAATCCCGGCGGCGCTGCTCGCAGGCTTCCGTGCCCTCGTTGAGAAACCAGGACGGCAACGACGGATCGCGACGCAGCGGGAAATCGGCGAAATCGATGACATAGCGATGATGCGCGTGGGTCGGCGAGGTGTTGACCTCCTCCCCGCCGATGTAGGGAAAGATTCGCTCGGCGTTGCGCGGATCTTTCGCGATCAGCGCGCGCATGGTGGCGAGGCTCTCGGCCTCGCCCCTCGCCGCGGCGGCATCGTCGAAGGTGAAGCCCATGCCGAGCACGTAGGAGCCGATGAACGCCTTGCGCGCATTTTCGGCGAGGCGCGCGGGTGCACGAT
>CAZNAH010000218.1:2451-2678 GCA_964570735.1 uncultured Hyphomicrobiaceae bacterium
GAGATGCGCGAAACCGGCCGGCCGTCGAGCACGGGGGCGCGGGGCTGGCCCTTCGCAACATGCACGACCGAGACCACCACCGCCGCCTCGCCCGGCCATTTGAGCCGCCGCACCGCGCGGGCGATGCCGCCTCCCGCCCCGAGGATCGCGGCAAGACCCGTGTCGCGCGTGTCACCCTGGCCGGGCGAGGCGGCGGTGGTGGTCTCGGTCGTGCATGTAAAGAGTGT
>CAZNAH010000219.1:0-2596 GCA_964570735.1 uncultured Hyphomicrobiaceae bacterium
TCGAGGTTTTCCGGCCGCACCGGGTCAACTTTGCCGCGGATCGTCAACACACGATTTTCGAGCGTGATCTCGACCGCATCGGCGGCGACCCCAGGCATTTCAAGCATCATGGAGACACCCTGATCGGTCTCGACGATATCGGTCAGCGGGCGGTAGATGCGGCCGCCGCCGGTTGTCTCGGGCGAGTCTGTCGGTGTCTTTTCGGTGGCTTGCGTGATGTCGGTGCTCATCGTTCCAGCTCCTCTCAGGCTGCCTTGATTTCGATTCTCTTCGGCTTCGTTTCCTCGGGCCTGGAGATGACGATCCGCAATACGCCGTTCGTTATCCTCGCCTCGACCTTGTCATCCGAGGCCGCGAACGGCAGACGGATAGCGCGGGAGAACCTGCCGTAACCGCGTTCGTTGCGGTGCCAGCGCGCACCTTCGGGAACCTCGGGCGCCTTGCGTTCGCCCGACAGCGTCAGGACGTTGTCCTTGATCGAAATTTCAATGTCGCCCGGTTCGATGCCGGGAAGTTCAGCGGTGACGGCGACGGCCTCAGGGCCTTGCCAGACATTCACCGCCGGGAACGCCGCGCGGGACGTCGGCCAGACGCCGCGGTCGAGATCGCGCATCATGGAGCGCATCAGCGCGAAGGGATCGCTGCGGCGCAGATATGTCGGATAGAGCATTGCTGGCCTCCTGCTGCTGATCGATGCCCCCGAACCGGCGGCATGGTCCGAGCGGGCAACGGTGCCGGCCAGATGTCGGTTCGGAGACCGCCCATCAAGATAGGCCGTTCCCATTTATTATGCAAGCATATATAATGGGTGCATTGCGTTTTGGATGGAGTGCGGTCTCTCCTGTGTCCCAGGCAATCGGAGGAAGGATACCCATGATCTCTTCGGACATCGCGCTGATCGGGACGACGATCCACCGGGTCGCGCAGCTCATCCAGCAGCGGATCGACCAAGACATCCGCGACAGCGGCCTGACCCGCCTGTCCTGGATGGCGGCGGCGCATGTCGAGGATGAGCCTGGGCTGACCATCGGCGATCTGGCCGACCGGCTGGAGGTCGGCCCGGCCACAGCCGGCCAGCTCGTCGATCGCATGGTCAGGGGCGGCTGGGTCGAGCGGTCGCCCTCGCCCGACGACAGGCGGGCGCAGATCGTCACGGCAACGTCGAAGGCCCGGGCGATGCTGAAGGAACTCGCGCCGCGGCAATCGGCGCTCGAAGATGAAATCCTGCAGGATCTGTCGGTAGACGAAAGGCGCATCCTGCTGGCGCTGCTCGAGCGGATCAGGGCGCGGCTCGGGCGCCAGTGAAAGGGACAAGCGGCATGGAAAGGAAGACCGAATACAACATCTGGTACTGGGTGATGGCTTTCATAGCCGTGATCTTCATCCAGGATCTGATCGCCGGCTGGCAATCCGTGGCACCGATCAGCTACAGCCAGTTCGAGCAGTATCTCGAGGATGGCAGGGTCGCGTCGGTCGCGGTCGGGTCAGACACCATCACCGGCACCTTCACCGAACCCGTCGACGGCAAGAGCCAGTTCGTCACCACGGTCGTGGATCCCGCGATCCTGCAGCGGATCGACCGCTCCGGCGTCGAGATCACGGGCGTTCCGCAAAACACTTTTCTCGGCACGCTGATTTCCTGGGTGGCGCCAGCGCTTGTCTTCTTCGGAATCTGGATGCTGCTGTTCCGCAAGTTCGCCGACAAGCAGGGTTTTGGCGGGTTCATGCAGGTCGGCCGCAGCAGGGCCAAAGTTTACATGGAGAAGGAAACCGGCGTCAGTTTCGCTGACGTGGCCGGCGTGGACGAGGCCAAGGCCGAGTTGGAGGAGGTCGTGGAGTTCCTCAAGAACCCGGCCGAATACGGAAAGCTGGGCGCACATATCCCCAAAGGCATATTGCTCGTTGGGCCGCCGGGCACCGGCAAGACGCTGCTGGCGCGCGCGGTGGCGGGTGAGGCCGGCGTGACCTTCTTTTCGATCTCGGGATCAGAGTTCGTCGAGATGTTCGTGGGCGTCGGTGCCGCACGGGTGCGCGACCTGTTCGAGCAGGCCCGGAAATCCGCGCCGGCGATCATCTTCATCGACGAACTCGACGCTCTTGGGCGGGCGCGCTCCTCCGGACAGATCGCCGGTGGCCATGATGAGCGTGAGCAGACGCTGAACCAGCTTCTGACCGAGCTCGACGGCTTCGACCCTTCGGTGGGCATCGTGCTCCTGGCCGCCACCAACCGACCAGAGATCCTCGACCCCGCGCTGCTGCGTGCGGGACGCTTCGACCGGCAGGTGCTGGTGGATCGGCCGGATAAGAAGGGACGTGTGCAGATTCTCGGCGTTCACATGAAAAAGGTGAAGCTCGCCCCGGACGTCGATGCCGAGAAGGTCGCAGCGCTTACTCCCGGCTTTTCCGGGGCGGACCTCGCCAATCTCGTCAACGAGGCAGCATTGCTCGCCACGCGCCGCAAGGCTGATGCGGTGACGATGGACGACTTCAACAATGCCGTCGAGCGCATCATCGCAGGGTTGGAAAAGAAGAACCGCGTGCTCAATCCGCGCGAACGCGAGATCGTGGCGCACCACGAGATGGGGCACGCGCTGGT
>CAZNAH010000220.1:0-2571 GCA_964570735.1 uncultured Hyphomicrobiaceae bacterium
AGGATGCGGCGCAGCGCGTTGCCGAGCGTCATGCCGAAGCCGCGCTCGAGCGGCTGCACGATGATCGTGGCCTGGCGCTTGGGGTCGCCGCCGGGCTCGGTCACCAGGCCCTTCGGCTTGATGAGCGCACTCCAGTTCTTCTGAATGACGTTCATGACCTTGTCTCGTCCTCCCGGCCGAAGCCGGGTATAGCTTTGGAAATCTGCGGCGAAGCGGCGGCCGGGCTCAGACGCGCCGGCGCTTCCGCGGGCGGCAGCCGTTGTGCGGGATGGGCGTCACGTCCTTGATCGACATGATCGTGAAGCCGACCGACTGCAGCGCGCGCAGCGCCGATTCGCGGCCCGCGCCGGGCCCCTTCACGAGCACGTCGAGCGTCTTGACGCCGTGCTCCATCGCCTTGCGGCCCGCATCCTCGGCGGCCACCTGCGCCGCGAACGGCGTGGACTTGCGCGAGCCCTTGAAGCCCTGCGAGCCCGCCGTCGACCAGGCGATCGTGTTGCCCTGGGCGTCGGTGATCGTGATCATCGTGTTGTTGAAGCTCGCGTTCACGTGCGCGACCGCGGCGGTGATGTTCTTGCGCTCGCGGCGGCGGACTCGCGCCGCGGGCGACGCGGCGGAAGCGGCGGGTTTTTCGGCCATGGTTCCTCGAAGGGGCTTGCGCCCGGTTCAGACGGTTGGTGCGGACTATTTCTTGGTTGCGATCTTCTTGCCGGCGATGGCGCGGCCGCGGCCCTTTCTCGTGCGCGCATTGGTGTGCGTGCGCTGGCCGTGGACCGGCAGGCCCTTGCGGTGGCGCAGCCCGCGGTAGCAGCCGAGATCCATCAGCCGCTTGATGTTCATCGCCACCTCGCGGCGGAGATCGCCTTCCACCTTGTATTCGCGGTCGATGATCTCGCGGATGCGGACGACTTCGTCTTCGGTCAGCTGCGAGACGCGCTTCTCCAGCGGCAGCCCCGCCTTCTCCATGATCGAGCCGGCAAGCGCCGGGCCGATGCCATGGATATATTGAAGGGCGATGACCACACGTTTCGCGGTCGGAATATTGACGCCTGCAATACGCGCCAAAGTGCGTACTCCTCTTTCGCTCGTTCTTCGATGTTCGAGATCGTTTGCCGTGGGCCTCGCCCGCGCAATTCAGCGATGATTTTGCGCAAACGCCGACTGGCCCCGGGAGCCCCGCTCCAAGAGCGGGCGGGATTATAGGGGCCGATCCTTGTCTGTCAACGGCTTAGCCCTTGCTTACGATCGCCTCCAGTTGTCGCGTCACGTCGTCGATGGGCGCCATCCCGTCCACGGACTTGAGGCGCCCGGCCTTTGCGTAATAGGGCAGAATCGGCTGGGTCTGCTCGCGATACACCGTGATGCGCTTCTTGAGCGTCTCGGCGTTGTCGTCGGCCCGCACCGTGCCGCCCGCCGCCACCGTCTCGCGCACGCGCTTGTCGATGCGGGCGAACAGCGCCTGTTCGTCGACCTTCATCTCGATGATGTGGTCGAGCTTCCAGCCGCGCTTTTCCATCATGTCGTCCAAGGACTTGGCCTGGGCCACCGTGCGCGGGAAGCCGTCCAGCACGAAGCCCTGCTTCTGCACGTCGGCCTGGCCGATGCGCTCGGCGATCACGCCCACCACCACCTCGTCGGGCACGAGCTGGCCGGCCTCCATGATGGCCTTGGCCTTCTTGCCCACATCGGTGCCGGCCGCCACGGCCGCGCGCAGCATGTCGCCGGTCGAGAGCGGGATGACGCCGTATTTTTCCTTGAGCCGCGCTGCCTGCGTTCCCTTGCCGCACCCGGGCGGGCCCAGGAGGATCACGTTCATTTCTTGGCCCCTTTGAGCCGGGACTTCTTGATGAGCCCCTCGTATTGGTGGGCGAGCAGGTGCCCCTGGATCTGCGCCACGGTGTCCATCGTCACCGACACGCAGATCAGCAGCGACGTTCCGCCGAAGAATCGAGAACCGGCTGGTCAGCACCTCGGGCAGCGCGCAGACGAAGGAAAGATAGGCCGCGCCGATCACCGTGATGCGCGTGAGCACGTAGTCGAAATAGTCCGCCGTCGGCTTGCCGGGCCGGATGCCGGGCACGAAGCCGCCGTATTTGCGCAGGTTCTCGGCCGTGTCCTGCGGGTTGAACACGATCGCGGTGTAGAAGAACGCGAAGAACACGATCATCGCGACATACACGGCCATGAACAGCAGCGAGCCGCGGCCGAAATAGACGTTGAGCGCGTTGAGCCATTCGGGCCCCGCCCCGCCCTGCCCCGAAAAGCCGGCCAGCGTGGCCGGGAGCAGCAGCAGCGAGCTCGCGAAGATCGGCGGGATCACGCCCGAGGTGTTGAGCTTCAGCGGAATGAACGAGCTTTCGCCGGCCGTCATCCGGTTGCCGACCTGGCGCTTCGGATACTGCACGACGACGCGGCGCTGCGCGCGCTCGATGAACACGACGAACGCGATCACCGCGACCGCGAACGCCATGAACACGACGATCGTGACCGGCGAGAGCGAGCCCTTGCGGCCCATCTCGAAGATCTGGCCGAGATGCGCGGGCATCGTGGCGACGATGCCGGCGAAGATGA
>CAZNAH010000221.1:0-2491 GCA_964570735.1 uncultured Hyphomicrobiaceae bacterium
ACGACCTAAGCATGCTCTCGGAGAAGGAAAGGGATTTCCTGCCCATCACGACCAAGGCCTATCTCTACCTTTCCGGCACGCCCTTCAGGGCGCTCGCGACCGGCGAGTTCATCGAGGAACAGATTTTCAACTGGACGTACACGGACGAGCAGCGCGCCAAGGAAGAGTTCGCCGCCAAGAATCCCGGCAAGTGGAACCCCTACGGGGCGCTGCCGCAGATGCGGCTTTTGACCTACCGCATGCCGGAAGAGATTTTGGCGATCGCCAGCGCCGGGGAGTTCGACGAGTTCGACCTCAATGAGTTCTTCGCGGCGACGGGTGAAGGCAAGCAGGCGCAGTTCAAGCACAAGAGCGATGTCCAGAAATGGCTGGAGATCATTCGCGGCCAGTACGCGCCCAAGGCCGTCGAGGCCCTCAAGGCGGGCACGCGGCCGCCATTCCCGTATTCGGACGCGAGGCTGCTGCCGTATCTGCAACATTCGTTCTGGTTTCTGCCGAGCGTCGCCGCCTGCCACGCAATGGCGAATTTGCTGGCGGAGAAGCACAATGTGTTCTGGCGCGACTATGATGTCGTAGTGACGGCCGGGGCCTCGGCCGGCATCGGGCTCGATGCGCTGCCGCCCGTGCGCAAGGCCATCGGCAGCGGCTTCGAGACCAAGACCATCACGCTGTCATGCGGCAAGCTCACCACCGGCGTAACGGTGCCGCAGTGGTCTTCCATCCTGATGCTGCGCAACCTGAAGAGCCCCGAGACTTACTTCCAGGCGGCCTTCCGCGTGCAGTCGCCATGGTCGATCAAAAACCCCAATGGCGACGACCCGAACGAAGAAGAAATCCTCAAGCCCGCCTGCTTCGTGTTCGACTTTGCGCCCACGCGCGCCCTGCGGCAGCTTTCCGACTATGCGATCGGGCTTTCGCCTAACGAGCCGAACCCGGAGAACGCCGTGAAGGACCTTGTCTCCTTCCTGCCGGTGCTCGCCTATGACGGCGCGAACATGACGCAGATCGACGCGGGCGGCATCCTCGACATTGCGATGGCGGGCACGTCGGCGACGCTATTGGCGCGCAAGTGGGAGAGCGCGCTCCTGGTGAACGTCGATAACGAGACGCTTCGCCGCGTTCTCGCCAGTGAAGAGGCGATGGCGGCGGTCGAGCGCATCGAAGGCTGGCGCGCTCTGGGCGACAACATCATCGAGACGATCATCAACAAGAGCGAGAAAATCAAGGAGCTCAAGAAAAAGGCGAAGGACAAGGGCCTGACGAAGAAGCAGGAGAAGCAGCTCACGGAGGAAGAGAAGGAATACAAATCCCTGCGCAAGAAGGTTCAGGAGAAGCTGATCAAGTTCGCCACGCGAATTCCCGCGTTCATGTATCTGACCGATTACCGCGAAAACACCTTGCAGGACGTGATCACCAAGCTGGAGCCCAGCCTCTTCCTCGCAGTCACCGGATTGACCGTGAAAGATTTCCACCTGCTTGTCGGATTGAGAGTGTTCAACACCGAGCAAATGAACCAGGCGGTATTCGCCTTCCGGCGGTACGAGGATGCCTCGCTTAGATATACCGGGATCGATAGTCACCCTGGCCTGACCCATTACGGGCTCTATGACACGGTGGTGGCGAGGAATTGACGCTGGCCCGATACGCGGTGCGCGGCCGCCTCAGCCAATTTGGGGCGCTTCAATTTCCTTCCGCGCGGTAGCGCGGTGGTAGCTTTTCGAGGGCGCCCGCAAGGCGCGTTAAATGGGTCTGTCCATAACTATTTGAATTCTTTGACAAAACTGGTGGAGCTGAACGGAATCGAACCGTCGACCTCTTGAATGCCATTCAAGCGCTCTCCCAACTGAGCTACAGCCCCGAACCGAGATGGGGGCGCGGCGTTGGGGCCGCCCCCCGCGAAGGCCGCGGACCATACGCGCCGGCGGCCGGAAGAGAAAGCCTCAAACCAAACCGAGGCCGCCATTTGACATAATGCGCCGGCCGGCGACCGCAAGGCGCGATCAGCCCTCGTCGTCTCCGCTCCCGCCGACGATGTCGGAGACGCCGTCCTCGTCGTCCTCCTCCTCCTCGAGCAGGGTGTCGTCATCGTCGTCGTCGATATCGACGTCGATATCCTCGATGTCGAGTTCGTCCTCGCCCTCGCCGCCGCCCTGGTCGAGCGCGGGCTTGCGCTTGGACTTCGCCGCCTCGCTTTCCCGATCGGCGTCGCCGAGCGAGGTCTCGCTCGCAGGCTTGGGCGCCGCCTCGCCCGGCGCGGCCTCGTCCTCGCGGCGCTTGCGCGGCTTCAACAGCGCTTCGGGCGTGAATTCGTGCTCGCATTTCGGGCAGTGGGCGGGCACCCGGTTGAGATCATAAAAGCGCGCGCCGCAGCTCGGGCAGTCGCGCTTGACGCCAAGTTCGGGTTTGTTCACGGCCGGCCTCGTCCAGTCGATGGATCGGAAGGGCGGCCCCTTGCCATGGCGGAAGGGGCGCTGTCAAAAGATTTGGGCGC
>CAZNAH010000222.1:0-2468 GCA_964570735.1 uncultured Hyphomicrobiaceae bacterium
CCCTGCGCTGGTGATGATGCATCACCCGCCCTTCGCCACCGGCGTTCTGCACATGGACCGCTACGGCCTCGCCCATGCCGACGGGCTTGCCGCGGTGATCGCGCGCCACCCCAACGTCGAACGCATCGTGGCCGGGCACCTGCACCGCGCGATCCAGGCGCGCTTCGCGGGCACCTTCGCCTCCACCTGCCCCTCCACCGCGCACCAGATCGCGCTCGATCTCGTGCCCGGCACGCCGCTGCGCTACGTGTTCGAGCCGCCCGGCTTGCAGCTGCACATCTGGAGCGAGGGCGCCGGCCTCGTCACCCACACCGTGCCGGTCGGCGATTTCGAGGGGCCATACACCTACGCGAAATCCTGAGCACACGCGCGCCTGACGTATAGTTGAACGCATGCGGCGCCGTCGTGGGTGGAAGCGGCGGCGGCGCCATGCCTAGATGGCGCGCCGACGAGGGCCAGTGGGAGGGACGTGCCGATGAATCCCGCCGTGGAGGCGCTGCGCAAGGAAAAGCCGGGGCTCGATCCGCGCAAATTCCGCCACCCCGACCTCACCGCGAAGGGCGAGACCCGCGCCGCGGTGGCGCTCGCGCAGCTCGACACGCTGTGGTTCAACACCGGCACGCTCTGCAATCTTTCCTGCTCGAACTGCTACATCGAATCGAGCCCGACCAACGACGCGCTCGTCTATCTGACTCCCGGCGAGGTCTCCGCCTATCTCGACGAGATCGCGGCGCTGGGCTGGCCCGTGCGCGAGATCGGCTTCACCGGCGGCGAGCCGTTCATGAACCCCGGCATCATGACGATGCTGGAAGACGCGCTTTCGCGCGGCTTCGACGCGCTGGTGCTGACCAACGCGATGAAGCCGCTGCAGCGGCACAAGGCCGCGCTGCTGGCGCTGAAAGAGCGCTACGGCGCACGGCTCACGCTCCGCGTTTCCGTGGATCACTACTCGCCGACGCTGCACGAGCTGGAACGCGGAGCGAAAAGCTGGGCGCCGATGAAAGAGGGCCTCGCCTGGCTCGCGGCCAACGGATTCAGCCTCGCCATCGCCGGCCGCACGGTGTGGAAAGAAAGCGAGGAGAAGCTGCGCGAAGGCTATCAGCGCCTGTTCCGCGAGCTCGGCATGGTGCTCGACGCCAGGGATCCGTCGCGCCTCGTGCTGTTTCCGGAAATGGACGCGACGCTCGACGTGCCCGAGATCACCGCCGCGTGCTGGGACATTCTCGGCGTTCATCCCGGCGCGATGATGTGCGCGAGTTCGCGCATGGTGGTGAAGCGCAAGGGCGCGGACCGCCCCGCCGTCGTCGCCTGCACCCTGCTGCCCTACGACGCGCAGTTCGAGCTCGGCGCCACCCTGGCCGGCGCGGCCGGCGCGGTGAAGCTCAACCATCCGCATTGCGCGCGCTTCTGCGTGCTCGGTGGCGGCTCGTGCAGCGCGAAGTGAACGAACTCGATCTCGGCCCGCTCGACGGGCCCGTTCTCGTCTTCGGCGGCCCCTACAGCAATCTCGAGGCGGCGCAGGCCATCCGCGCCGAGGCCGCGCGGCTCGGCATTCCGCCGGCGCGCTCGGTCTGCACCGGCGACACCGTCGCCTATTGCGCGGATCCGGGCGCCACGGTGGCGCTGATCCGCGACTGGGGCATCGCCGTGGTGCAGGGCAATGTCGAGGAGCAGCTCGGCGCCGGCGCCGCGGACTGCGCCTGCGGATTCTCGCCGGGCAGTGCCTGCGAGACGCTCGCGCAACAATGGTATGCCCATGCCGAGCGCGAGATCACGGCCGACGACCGCCGCTGGATGGCCGCGCTGCCGGGCCTTGTCCGTTTCACCCTGGCCGGGCGGCGCATGGCCGCGCTGCACGGCGGCGCGAGCCGGATCAATCGCTGGGTTTTCGCCTCGACGCCGGCCGCCGAGAAGCACGCCGAGGCGGCCCTGGCCGGGGCCGAGGGGGTGGTCGCCGGGCATTGCGGGCTGCCGTTTGTGGATACTTCCAGCGGGCGGCTCTGGTGCAATGCCGGCACGGTGGGTTTGCCGGCGAACGACGGCACGCCACGGGTCTGGTACGCGATTCTGGCTCCGGAAAGAGCAGGTGCGATATCGATAGAGATCCGCCCCCTTGCCTACGATCATGCCCAATCGGCGCAAAAAATGCGGTCCGCAGGATTGGCCGAAAGCTATGCCCGGGCGCTCGAAACGGGGCTTTGGCCGCCCTCCGACATCCTGCCGGCGGCCGAGCGCGCGGCGACAGGCCGCCCGTTAACCATGGTTCGCAAGTTTTGGATGGCAGCGGAACGGTCCGTTGCGGCATAACGTAAAGTTTAAGGGAACCGAGAGACACTCGGAGCGTCATTCGGAGCACCGGGACAGGGATCCGGACGACGTGTTGGAGACCTGAGGGGATTTGGAAGGGCGCGGGGGCGCCCTCGGGAGAACAGCGACCGGTGAAGGGCGCCGGCGCAAAATTTGCTGTC
>CAZNAH010000223.1:0-685 GCA_964570735.1 uncultured Hyphomicrobiaceae bacterium
CGGCCCAAGACCAGTTTACGGCTGCGGTTCATCTTGCGCAAAGCGCGGTTCATGCTCTGCGCGACGACGAACTTGCGGAAGCGCAGCAGGTGGATTTTTCCACGCTCGATCGGGATCGCAAGGAGGCCGTCACCCGGTCTTTTGCCCGCGCGGTGGAGCCTTTGCAGGGCGATACCCGGCCGGGTTCTGCGGCCGGGGACGGCGAGTGGGAGCAGGACGAAACTCCGCCCGACATGATGGAGCTTGAGATTGCGTCCCAGCCGGATGCAATGCCGGCTCCCGCATCGCCTGTGCCGGCGGAGGTTCGAGCGGCTGCCCAAGCCGTTCCGCCAGGGCTGATGGTGCCAGCCTCAAGGCCGATACCGGAGCCTGCTATGCCTCAGAGGTCAGCGCCGGCTGTAGCGCAAGCTGTGCCTGCGGCGGGCAGCGCGGTGGCGACGCGCGCCGTTACTGAGGCGACGTTTGCCGGCGCGGCAACACCCGCTCCGAATGCGCCCACTCGCCCGCCGACACTGGAAGACAGCGTCCGCGAGATGCTGCGGCCCATGCTGGTCGAGTGGCTCAATGAGCACATGCCGCGCATCCTGGAAGACGCGATCCGCCAGGAAATCAGGCTGCGGGGATTGCCGCTCGGGCCTGACAAGAAAACATGATGCCGAGCGCAATGCGGCGTCAGCGCCGTTTG
>CAZNAH010000223.1:695-2463 GCA_964570735.1 uncultured Hyphomicrobiaceae bacterium
AATCGCCATCTTGCGGCCCGCAGCCTGTATCCCTAAACCTGTTTTATCCCGCAAATCAGTTTGACCCGCGCGCACATGCTGGAAAAAACCTACAACCACGAAGACATCGAAGCGCGTATTGCGCAGGCTTGGGAGAAGGCGCAGGCATTCCGCGCCGGTCGCGCGCTTGAGAAAAATCCCAAGGCGAAGCCCTACTGCATCATGCTGCCGCCGCCGAACGTCACCGGCTCGCTGCACATGGGGCACGCGCTGAACCACACGTTGCAGGACATTCTCGCGCGCTTCCATCGCATGAAGGGCTTCGACGTGCTCTGGCAGCCGGGCACGGACCATGCGGGCATCGCCACGCAGATGGTGGTCGAGCGCCAGCTCATGGAACGGCAGCAGCCGGACCGGCGCGCGCTCGGCCGCGAGGAATTCCTGCGCCGCGTCTGGACGTGGAAGGCGGAATCGGGCGGCATGATCGTCGGCCAGCAGATGCGGCTCGGCGAAAGCTGCGACTGGTCGCGCCAGCGGTTCACGATGGACGAGGGCCTCAGCCGCGCGGTGACGAAGGTGTTCGTCGAGCTTTACAATCAAGGGCTGATCTACAAGGACAAGCGGCTCGTCAACTGGGACCCGGCCCTGCAAACCGCGATCTCCGACCTTGAGGTGCAGAATGTCGAGACCGCGGGCCATTTCTGGCACTTCAAATATCCGTTGGAGAATGGCGAAACCTACCGTTTTCCCATCGCATTCGACGAGAAAGGCGATCCGACCGAATGGGAAACGCGCGATTACATCTCGATCGCCACGACACGGCCCGAAACGATACTGGGCGACGGCGCGGTCGCGGTGCACCCGGAAGACAAGCGCTACGCCCCCATCGTCGGCAAGCGCTGCCTGCTGCCGCTCGCGGATCGCTATATCCCTATCATCACCGACGAATATCCGGACCCCGATTTCGGTTCGGGCGCGGTCAAGATCACCGGGGCGCACGATTTCAACGATTACAAGGTCGCCACACGGAACGGTATCGAGCTTTACGTGCTAATGGACGATCAGGCGCGAATGCTCCATGCGG
This sequence comes from uncultured Hyphomicrobiaceae bacterium, assembly GCA_964570735.1. Taxonomy (GTDB): domain Bacteria; phylum Pseudomonadota; class Alphaproteobacteria; order Rhizobiales; family Rhodomicrobiaceae; genus CAZNAH01. The sequence continues at coordinate 1,759 of CAZNAH010000223.1, forward strand.
ACTATATCCCAGAGAAATACCGGGGGCTCGACCGGTATGATGCGCGTAAAGCGATCGTGGCCGATATCGAGGCGCGCGGACTGCTGATACAGGTCGAGAACAAGAAGATCGTGCAGCCTTTCGGCGACCGCTCGAACGTGGTGATCGAGCCCTACCTCACCGATCAGTGGTATGTGGACGCGAAGACGCTGGCCGAGCCTGCGCTTGCCGCCGTGCGCGAGAGCAGGACGCGCTTCGTCCCGAAGAACTGGGAGAATACCTATTTCCACTGGCTGGAGAACATCCAGCCGTGGTGCATCTCGCGCCAGCTCTGGTGGGGGCATCAGATCCCGGCGTGGTATGGCCCCGACGGGCAGATTTTCGTTGCCGCGGATGAGGCCGAGGCCGCAAAGCTCGCGCACAAGCATTACGGCGAAAAGGTCTCATTGAAGCGCGACGAAGACGTGCTCGACACCTGGTTTTCATCCGCGCTGTGGCCGTTCTCCACGCTCGGCTGGCCCGACAAGACGCCGGAACTGAAGCGCTATTACCCCACCTCCGTGCTTGTCACGGGCTTCGACATCATCTTCTTCTGGGTCGCCCGCATGATGATGATGGGCCTCCACTTCATGAAGGAGGTGCCGTTCCGCGATGTCTACATCCACGCCCTCGTTCGCGACGAGAAGGGCGCCAAGATGTCGAAGTCGAAGGGCAACGTCATCGATC
>CAZNAH010000224.1:0-1870 GCA_964570735.1 uncultured Hyphomicrobiaceae bacterium
ACCTCGGAGTTCCAGATGCCGTATTAAGCTGGTGACGCCTCAGGGACGGAGGCAGGCAACAGGAGGGACGGAAATGGAAAAATATGTGGGCATCGACGTGTCGCTCAAGGAAAGCGCCGTCTGCATCGTCGATCATGGTGGCAAGGTGCTGCGCGAGTTGAAAGTGGAAAGCGACCCGGACGCGCTCGCCCGCGCTTTGCGGGAGGAGGGTTGTGCCGAGGCCCGGATCGGACTTGAGGCTGGCGCGCTGTCCGGCTGGTTGCATGACGGGCTGAGGTGTGCGGGCTTCGACGTGGTGTTGCTCGAGACGCGCCATGTCCAGGCCGCGATTTCGACCATGGCGGTGAAGACGGACCGCAATGACGCACGCGGGATCGCGCAGATGCTGCGGCTTGGCTGGTTCAAATCGGTCCACGCCAAATCAGCCGACGCGCAGGAGATCCGGGCCTTGCTGACCGCGCGAAAGCTGCTCACGCGGAAACGTGTCGACCTCGATATCGGGATGCGCGGCATCCTGCGATCCTTCGGCCTGAAGGTTGGTCAGGTTGGCCGAGCCCGCTTCGACGCGAGGCTCCGCGAGTTGATCGCGGGGAATGCCATGCTCGAGAAGGTGATCGGCGCCCTGCTCGATGCCCGGGCTGTGCTGGCGCGCGAGCTGGCCGAGCTGCATCGCATGGTGCTGCGTCTGACCCGGGAGAGCGAAGTGTGCAAGCGGCTGATGACGGTGCCTGGCGTTGGCCCAATCGCCTCGCTGACCTTTGTAGCCGCCGTTGATGATCCCCATAGGTTCCGATCCTCCAAAGCGATCGGTGCGCATTTCGGCCTGACACCGCGAAAGTACCAATCCGGCGAGGTGGATGTGACCGGCCACATCACCAAGGCCGGCGATGCGTCGGTCCGAACGGTGCTTTACGAGGCGGCGAACGCGATCATCACCCTGCGCGTCAAACCGTCTGCCTTGAAGGCTTGGGCACTGCGCCTGGTGAAGAGGCGTGGTGCAAAACGGGCGAAAGTTGCCCTGGCGCGCAAACTGGCTGTGTTGATGCATCGGATGTGGGTCGACGGAACTGAATTCGAATTCGGCGCGGGAGATGCCCAACCCGCGACGTAAACTGCTCTGAAGGCCGCCCGTTCAGCGCGGTCGAAGAGGTCCCTTCGCCGGGACGCGAGCCAGGCGAGTCCGGTTCTACTGTCGTGAGCCCGGTCCATCCGGCCATCACGTGTTTTCCAGATTGGACCGCCGGGTTCAGCACAGAAAGGCATGGTGTGGCGGCCCCTGCGCCGACTACGGACAGAAGCATGTTCTTGGCGATGGAGTTTCTTCGAAAGTGCCCTGAATGGGGGTAAGCGCCGACCCGTTCCCCTCCTGCCGCGTGCGGGCGTGATCTGAGATGAGACACCTCTTTGCTGCGGAGGTGTCTGATGGCGAGAGACGTCGAAAGAGGCGGCCCTTTGGACGTCTCCGGTCCGGGGTTCGCGGGTCGGCTGGAGGTTCTGGCCGGGCCTACGGGGCGGGCGCAGCGGTCGGACGCGCTGAAGGCACAGATCGTTGCTGAGAGCTGGGCGCCGGGGGCCAAGGTCGCTGACGTGGCGCGGCGGCACGGAACGACGCGCTGGCAGGTCTATAAGTGGCGGCACATGGCGAAGCGCGGGGAGCTTGTCGTTCCCGCCGACGCGCTGGAGGCGCCCACCTTCGCCAGCATCGTCGTGGAGGATGCGCCGCGCGCGACGGTCGGAGCGCCTGCGATGGTCGCGTCCATGGTCGCGCCCGGGGCGGCCGCGGCGCCCAAGCCCGCGATGGTGGAGATCCCGGTGGGCGCCGTGGTGATCCGGGCCCCGGAAGCGGCCAGCGCCGAGCATCTGGCGCGCG
>CAZNAH010000224.1:1917-2443 GCA_964570735.1 uncultured Hyphomicrobiaceae bacterium
ACATCGCGACGCGGCCTGTCGATTTTCGGAAAGGTCATGACGGCCTGGCGGCGGTGGTGCAGGAGACCTTGCGGCTCGATCCGTTCTGCGGGGCGGTGTTCATTTTCCGCTCGAAGCGCGCCGATAGATTGAAGCTGCTCGTTTGGGACGGAACCGGGCTCGTGCTGGCGCACAAGCGGCTCGAGAATGGCAAGTTCGCGTGGCCGAAGGTGGCGGACGGGACCATGAAGCTGACGCCTGGGCAGTTCTCGGCGCTGGTCGAGGGGCTCGACTGGCGAGCGGTCCGCGCGGAGCGGCGGCCGCGGCCGACCTCGGCGGGATGACCGCGACCGGGTGACTCACCCCGCACGCGGGGGCGCCACAAATCGGCGGCGATGTGGTTGACTTCGCTCATGAACCCCGTCGCCGAGCCCGAGAACCTCGCCGCGCTGAAGGCCCGTCTCGCCGCCGTCGAGGCGGCGCTGGCCGAGCGCGACGCGGCCCTCGCCGAGAGCGCCGCGATGCTGGCCGAGCGGGAGGCGGCGCT
>CAZNAH010000225.1:0-2420 GCA_964570735.1 uncultured Hyphomicrobiaceae bacterium
CTCCGGACGCTACGAGCGTCTGGAGGAGCCTTGGCTTCGAACCCGTAATCCTGATTTCGTCTGTTCCCACCTCGATACGCTGGACCAGCGCCTGGACGTGGCTTCGACGGAAGCCGCCGTCACGCGCCCTGATCTTCTTGCGCGCTTCGATCCCAAATCGGCGCAAAAGCTCGGGGGTCAGCCGTTTGCCCTTATCGTCGGCACGGCTTTCCGCCCGGTCCGCGTCTGCTCTGGCAGCATCGCGCATCCGCTTCAGCTCGACAATTCGTCCCTTCAGGTTACAGTCGTTTAGGTCAGCGAGACCGTTCTCGATTGCCTCATAAAGCCGCGTGAGCTTGGCTTCGGCGTCTGCCGCCTGCTTCCTCAGTTCGGCGACCCGCCCTCGCAGACGCTCCGTATGCTCCTCCCGGCGTTTCAGGAGACCGGAGAGTAGTTCCTCTAGCCGATCGGGCGCCAACAGCCGCTCCTCAAGATGGCGCACAACCATCTCGTCCAGCTCATTCATCGGAATGGTGCGTCCTCGGCAACCGCTCTTCCCCTGTCGGGCAGCGGTGCAGCAGGTGTAGTAGCGATATTGGTTGCCCTTTCCGGACGTGCGAAGCGTCATCGCTCCGCCGCAGTCGGCGCAGAAGCACACTCCGCCAAGCAGCGTACCAGCGGAGACAAACCGAGGCGCTCTAAGCTGTGGGCTTCGCAATCGCATCACTTTCTGAACTTCGGCAAACTCTTCCTCGCTGATGATTGGCTCGACCGCCATGTCAACGATGTCATCCTCGGATTTCCTCTCGCCCTTCCGCTTGCCCGAGACGTTGAATCGATGCCTACCAATGTATGTTTCACGCGTAAGAATCTGGTGGACTGCGCCGACGCCCCACCGGCCACCCGTCTGGGTCCGAATGCCATGTGCGTTAAGGTAGTCGGCGATCTGTCGCGAACCCATGGGACCGTCTTCACTGCCGATTCTAGCGAGGCGGAACATGAGCCGAACAGTTTCAGTCTGCGAGGGGTCTGGCTCAATCTTCTTCTTTGCACGCGTGCCTCGCTGCTCAGCGACTGCGATTTTGTAGCCAAACGGCGGGCGCGAGCCGTTCCAGTATCCCTGGCGCGCGTTCTCTCGCATGGCGCGAAGGGTATGCTTGGCATTCTCCTTCGATTGATATTCATCGAACAGCGCCATGATCTGACGCATCATCACGCTCATTGGATCATCGCCGAGATCCTGGGTGATGGAAATCAGGCGTATCCCGTTCTTCGCCAGCCGCCGCACGTAGAACTCGAGCTGGAACTGGTCGCGGAAAAATCGTGAGAACGAGTGGACGATTATGCAGTCGAACGGCGCGGGCTTTTCCGCTGCGGAGTCCATCATCCTCTGAAACTCGGGACGACGATCGTCCGTAGCGGATGCTCCGGGTTCGACGAACTCGGCGATCACGGCAATCCCCTTCACGTCGCAATAAGCGTGAAGCTGCCGCCGCTGATCGGGAATCGACAAATCATGCTCGGCTTGGCGGCCGGTTGAGACGCGGAGATAGAGAGCGGCACGCCCCGGCGGCACCAGGGCTGGGGTTGCTCTGGCGTTCATGCAGGACCTCCGTTCAGCAAGTCAGTCTGTCGAGCGCAGCAGCTCATCGATGAGCGGGCCGAAATGGGCCTCGAACAGATCCAGTTCAGCATCGGTGACCGGTACGCGTGCCGGCCAATCGTCCGTGATCCGCGTGCCCAATCGAGCGGCCACGGTTCGGCGCTCAACCCCACCCCTCTGACGGCTTGTGCGCCGTTCAGGGGACGCGTAATCGAAGAAGTCGATGACCTCCGCTGAAGCGAATTCTGCAGCCTTGACATCCATGCACCTAAGATTGCACGAAACCGGTAAAAGCGCACGTACATCAATGGGTTGTGCGGAATTCTTCTGGCGAGAGATCGGCGGGCCTCGGCGGCTCTCGGCGCTTTTGGCGCAGCGCATCGACCCACGGAGGAGTGCAAAATCGCGCAATTGGCGGGATTCCGTGCCTGCATGACAATCGCAATTGAAGTTTCAGCTTTCATGACGTATATCTATCACGACAAATGAACCATTCCAAGGGACATCGCCATGGCGCCCACAGCTTCAGCCGGAACTCGCCGCCGCAGTCGCGCCAGCCACTTCGGAGGTAACGCCACATCCACGGCATCTACGCGCAGCCGCCGTTCGGAGCCCGCACCGAGCGAGGATCTGGTCGAGGCCTTTGTCCTTCGGACCGGCCGCGCCCTCGCGCGCATTGCCGAACGTATGCCGCGCGACCGCTTGCTTGCCGCCGTTGGCGCTTCAACGGACACGGACGTGCTATTCAGCTCCCTGCGAGAGGCCGCCGCGATCGGAGCAGAAATCGAGCCCGACAAGCCCGATCCTCTGACTGAGGCATTCCTGCGCGGATCGGAGA
>CAZNAH010000226.1:0-207 GCA_964570735.1 uncultured Hyphomicrobiaceae bacterium
CTCCGCGCCGGTCTCGCGCGCCGCGGCGATGATCCTGTCGATGACGAGGTAGGACTGCGCAGCGGGCGCCGGGCCGATATGCACGGCCTCGTCCGCCATCTCGACATGCACCGCGTCGCGGTCGGCGTCGGAATAGACCGCCACCGTCTTGAGCCCCATCCGCCGCGCGGTCTTGATGATGCGGCAGGCGATCTCGCCGCGGTTGGC
>CAZNAH010000226.1:237-2401 GCA_964570735.1 uncultured Hyphomicrobiaceae bacterium
CATCGGGCGTCCTTCGGCGGGCGGCGTTCGGCTTGTTCTTGGCCCTGTTGTACCACCGGCCGCGCGCGCGCTTCAATCCCGCGATACGCCGCGTCAACCCCGCGCGGCCTTACTGGGTTTCCCGGCCGCGCCAGTAATCCATTTCACGAGAGCCATGTGCGACCGCAACAATGACGAGTTCCGTATCTGTCACGCGATAGACGAGCAGGAATGGAAAGCAGCGCAATTTATAGCTGCGGTACACCGCGTCGATAGGGGGCGCAGACAACGGGAACTCGCGCAGATGCTCCAGGGCGCGGTTCATTTCTTTCTGCAAGTCGAGGCTCAGGCGCTCCGACCCATCAGCATAAAATGCGGCTGCGTCCGCCAGTTCGTGCAGCGCCGGATCGAGAAAGCGAAATCCCCTCATTTCCAGATGTGGGCTTCTCGGACATGGGTTTCTCCTTGTGGACCAGATTATGGGCGCAGGGCGCAGGGTGCGGGCCGCGCAAGCGGGCTCCTCCATCAGGTCAAATGTGACCAGTAAAGCGTGATGGCGCGCCGTTGTGAGGATTGTCCTGACTTCAAAAAGGGAACGGCAGCGGAGTCCAGACCCCATTGGCGTAAGAGTAAATATACACCTCCGACGCCGACCATGTCGGCTTATCGTTAAGAAAGAAAAAGCCTGCAGCATCCTAGTGAATTCCGAGCGAATACTTCACATGCCCGTATTGGGCCAAGATCATCACGAAGCAGGCGCTTACCGCACAAAAGGCGTACTCCAGCGTGGCCTTCGAGAATTCATGTTCCCGGTTGTGCTTCACGACGTTGTAGGCGTCATACCAAAGGAGATCCTGGGTCGGCCTCCCGGTGCTGCCCCACCCGGCAAACGGACTGATCGGGTCAAGCCATGGGAACTGGGGAAATGCGACGGCATATTCGTCCAGCTTCATTGCGGCACGGAGCTTGACGTAGTCATTGGTGCTGTAGCGATTCTTCTGAATCCCGTTTGCCTCAAGCACCCCTCGCCAATGAGCCTCTACCTCGGTGCAGGCAAGGATTAATAAATTGCGGATGTCGTGACCGTAGGTCGTGAACGTGCTTCGATCGGGATGCACAGTCTGACAGATCCGGCCTAATTGACCAGCAAGCGCAACAAGCTGACCCCTGGCTATGGCCACATTGTTCTTCTCCTTGCGAGTATCTGGGCACCATCCTGGGGCATCTTGCAGATGCTCGGCGCTAGGTCTTGCAATCCGTGGATAATACTGGCCAGGTGCGAAAACCGTTTTCTCAAAACGACAACCCGAGGCTGGATCAAGCCATGGCGTTTTATTTGCGAGGGTAATCCAGATATCCTCGCCAGGAGCTGCGGCATAATAGCTATTAAGATGATTGCGAGCATTCGGGACACCGACGCGAATGGCTTCCTGGCCGGTAATCTCCCACACGCCCTGTGAAGAGCCATCCGGTTTGACGAGGATGTAGAATGCCATTGGAAAAACCTCCGCTTTTTTGGAGTTTGTTCAAGTCGCAGATAAGGAGGTGTACCGCAGGAGGTGCAGTGCGGTGTCGCCATAGGTGCGGGTGTCGAGCGGCGCGAAGCGCGCGGCCACCGCCTCGGGCAACGCGAGCGCCACATCGGCGCGATCCTCCAGCACGCAAACCGCACCATCGCTGAGCCAGCCGCCGCCGGCCGCCGCCGCGAGCGCGCGCTCGCCCAGACCCTTCGCATACGGCGGATCGGCAAACAGCAGTTGAAACGGCTGCATGGGCGCGCAGGGACCGAGCGCGCAGGCATCGCGCCGCCAGATTTTGGTCACACCCGTCAGCCCCAGCGCCTCGACATTCTCGCGGATCGCGCCGCGCGCCTCGGCGTCGTCCTCCACGAACAGCGCAAGGGCCGCGCCGCGCGACAGCGCCTCAAGCCCAAGCGCGCCCGTGCCCGCGAACAGGTCAAGCACGCGCGCGCCCGCGATGTCCGCGCCGACGCCATGTTCGAGGATGTTAAAGAGGGCCTGGCGCACCTTGTCGGAGGTGGGCCGGGTCGCGCGCCCCTTCGGCGCAGCGATGGGGCGGCCCCGGAAGCGCCCGCCCGTGATCCTCATGTGCCTCTGTTGCGTGGCGGGCGTGCGCCGGATGGCTTGCGTCCCGGCGCGCCGGGTTTGCCCCGGTTGGCGCCAGG
>CAZNAH010000227.1:0-2377 GCA_964570735.1 uncultured Hyphomicrobiaceae bacterium
ATGAAAGAGTACAATGTCAAAGAGGAGCTCATCGATAACATCGATGTTCCTGACATCGCTCTTTTCCAAATCGAAGGGCTGACGGCCGGCGCGACGCCTGCGCAAATCGCGCAAGAGTCACAAATGCGAGCTCGGGGTTACGCGCGTATCGTCGGGTACGGACTAACCGAGTTGGGGGAGCTCGGCAGGAAGAAGTTCGCCGACGTTCGGGTGATCGAACCGAAATGCGATGGGAGAGTGTCTAAATATGGAGCGCAGAGCAGCGAGGTCTACGGTTGCCGACAAGGCAGCGAGATCGTCGCCGGCTATGTCGCGGAGCTTGCGCCATCTTGCAGCCTCGAAATGCAGTTTCAGAGCTGCGTAAAGAGATACACCGAGCAGGGCCTAGCCGACCTCATTCCAGAAAGATGTTCGCGCGAGGCGCTGCAAACAAGAGCGGGCGGCCAGTTGGACGCCAAATGCGTCGATACGTGCGGCGGCGACAGCGGCGGGCCGCTCTTCGTCCCAGTGAAAGGCAATCGGTTGAATTTTGAAGAATACACGGAAGCGATGAAAACGGACGGATATGCGCTGGCGGGAATAACTTCTCGCGCCGTCGATACAAAATACGTCTCGGCGCATGAGGTCGTGAACGCTAAGGAACAAGTCTGCGGCAATGGCGGAATTTACACCCGTCTCTCGGGCGACACGCTCCTTTGGATCAAGAAGCAAATGCAGTGCTGGGAGTCGGGCGGCGGGTTGGAGATAAGCGAGGATGAATCCCTGCCCTTAGCCGATCGCTTGGAGTGCAAGAAGACGTAACGCCGAGGACCTTCAGCCGATCCAGAACGGGGTGCCGTAAAATGCAAATGTGGCGGATCGCACTACAGGTCGTCGGAGCGACCCTCCTTTTTCTTGTCGGAGCGGTGATCGCTTTGGACGCGCGATATTTGGGCGTCAAAAACTTGCCAAGCTTCTTGCGGGTCACAGAGTACGCGATTTTTGGCGAGCCGAAGACGATCAAATTTTCCAGACAGTGCTTCTTCGAAGGCGCGCGGCTTGGCTCTCCTGTTTTGAGCAGCAACCAGAGCGGCTGCATGCCGGTTCCGGATATTGTCGATGAAAACATCGAGAGGATCGACGACTTTCCGGGCTTTTCGTCGTTTCGAACCGCCGCACAAAGCGTTGCGAGAATTGATCTTGAATACAAGGACAAGAAGGGCGTCAGCAAGATCGCTCCGTGCACAGCATTTATGATTTCGGATCGCGTCATGATGACGGCGCTCCATTGCTTTCTCTTGCCCGACGAGGACGCCCTCGAAGAGCTATTGCGAAGCGGCGACGTCGCGCGCGCCGCACTGCATTTCGGCTATGCGAGCGAGTTGGATCAAACCGCACATTCCGAGCTTGTCGACATTGAAATCATCGATCACGGCATCAAGGGCTTGCTGCAGGCTGGCGGCGAAAGCGACGCTTACGTTGACTATATCATGTTCAGGCTGCCGCCAGACGCCTCGCAACGGATATTGGCTGCAGGATTTGGCCCCGCGCAGTTTTCCGGCGAAGCTGTCCGTCCGCGCGCAGACTTGTTCGTTATCCATCATCCACTTGGCGACGTGCTGCATATCTCACGAAGGGAGTGTCGTGCAGAGGATCTCGACAGCGCTGAAGGGGGTTCGGCGGCTGCAGGGGCACGCCTGCCGATGGAGCGCTTTAGTCATTACTGCGGCACGCTTCCCGGCACCTCGGGAGCGCCTGTCTTCGATAACGAGACGTATCGCGTGGTGGCAATGCATCTGGCCGGCCGCCGCAGCGTCGTCCGCCTGGCAGAAAATCAAGGTGAAGCGATCCCAGTGGCGGTGATCGCCAATGATCTGAAGCCGGAAAACGCGGATCTCAAGAACATCCTCATGGGCAGCGCTCCATTGGAGAGCGGGCAATCGGAGTTTGAGGCGGACCAGGAGTGATCGTTGGCAAGTTCGCCGCGTCGCGAGGGATCGCGTCAAAATAGTTGGGGCTGCGATGTTTGGGGCCGTATTCTCTTGGCGCCGTTACTACCCCGCGATCCTGCTCGTTGCAGCAGGTGTTGCAGTCGCGGCGTTTTTCTCCAGCTCGATTCTGTCGTTTGGCGGGTCGGTCCGGTCGTTTTTTGAGGGGGACGACCGTCGGGGTTACGAGGTGTCGTTCGGGCGTCGCGCGGACGGGACGCTTGAGGCGCGCGGCGCGGACCAGCAGGTCAACGAGGAGGACGTCGAGAGGCTGCGGGCGCGGTTTCTGCACGCCGGGGATACGCACAATTTCGAGCTGGTGCGGGGGATTGAGGAAGGCTCTGCGCTGCGCCGCCTGTCGCAAGGGGTCGGCCAGCTGGTTTTCCTGCGCAGTGGAACGGTGGTCGGGG
>CAZNAH010000228.1:0-2245 GCA_964570735.1 uncultured Hyphomicrobiaceae bacterium
CCTACCCAGCAGCTTATCCGGGCGTGCTCGCCGTCACCGCCGTCGATGCCGAGCGCAAGCTCTATCAGCCGGCGAACCGGGGCGATTACGTCAGCGTGGCGGCGCCGGGCGTGGATATTCTCGTGCCCGTTCCCGAAGGCAGCTACGACACGGCGTCGGGCACGTCCTACGCCGCCGCGCATATCAGCGGGGTTGCCGCGCTTCTCCTGGAGCGTGAGCCGGGCCTCGCCCAGGACGTGCTGCGCAACCGGCTGCTCGCGACGGCGGCGGACCTCGGCGAGGCGGGCCGCGACGACGATTTCGGGTCTCGCCGACGCGCAGGCCGCGCTCCTCGCGCTGACCCCGGCAAAGTCCGCGAGCCAGCAACGCGCGCCTTGAAACGGGCAGGGCAATCCTCTAGGGTCCGCGCCCTGCTTGAGCGACGCACGTCCGGCGCTTGAGCCAGCGCGCCGCCAGTCCTCACCGCCACCATCACCGGCCATGCAATCCATCATCTCGATATCCCGCCTGTCCAAAACCTATGCCTCGGGCTTCGTTGCGCTGAAGGCGGTGAGCCTCGATATCCGGCGCGGCGAGATCTTCGCGCTTCTCGGCCCGAACGGCGCGGGCAAGACCACGCTGATCAACATCGTCTGCGGCATCGTGAAGCCGACGGGCGGCACCGTGACGGTCGGCGGGCATGACATTATCGCGGAGTATCGCGCGGCGCGCTCGATGATCGGGCTGGTGCCGCAGGAATTGACGACGGATGCGTTCGAGACGGTCTGGAACACCGTCACCTTCAGTCGGGGGCTGTTCAACAAGCCCGCCGATCCCGCCCATATCGAGAAGGTTTTGAGGCAGCTTTCCCTCTTCGACCGCAAGGACAGCAAGCTCATGACGCTGTCGGGCGGCATGAAACGCCGCGTCATGATCGCCAAGGCGCTTTCGCATGAGCCGGATGTGCTGTTCCTCGACGAGCCGACCGCCGGCGTCGATGTCGAACTGCGCAAGGACATGTGGAACGTGGTTCGCGGGCTCCGCGATTCTGGCGTCACCATCATCCTCACCACCCATTACATCGAGGAAGCCGAGGAAATGGCCGACCGCATCGGCGTCATCAACAAGGGCGAGCTGATCCTCGTCGAGGAAAAGGCCGAACTGATGCGCAAGCTCGGCAAGAAGGAACTGACCTTGCAGTTGCAGGCGCCGCTGTCGCAGATCCCGCCTGAGCTTGCCAGGCATCGCCTGGAACTGCGCGCGGACGGGGCGGAACTCGTCTACACCTACGACACGCAAGGGGAGCGGACCGGTATCACGGCGCTTCTCGGGGACTTGAGCCAGGCCGGCATCCGGTTCCGCGACCTCAGCACCACGCAAAGCTCGCTGGAAGAGATCTTCGTCGGCCTCGTGAGGAAGCCATGAACATTCACGCAGTCCGTGCCATCTATCTCTTCGAAATGGAGCGCTGGCGGCGCACGCTGATGCAGAGTGTGGTCTCGCCCGTCATCGCCACCTCGCTCTATTTCGTGGTGTTCGGGGCGGCCATCGGTTCGCGCATCCAGGATATCGACGGGGTGAGCTATGGCGCGTTCATCGTGCCGGGCCTCATCATGCTGACGCTGTTGACGCAGAGCGTCGCGAATGCCTCGTTCGGCATCTATTTCCCGCGCTTCACGGGCACCATCTACGAAATTCTGTCCGCGCCCGTATCGCCGTTCGAGGTCGTGCTCGGCTATGTGGGCGCGGCCGCCACCAAATCCGTGATCCTCGGGCTGATCATCCTCGCAACGGCGGGGCTCTTCGTGCCGCTGCGGGTCGATCACCCTATGGCGATGCTCGGCTTTCTCGTGCTGACGGCGGTGACGTTCAGCCTGCTCGGCTTCATCATCGGGCTCTGGGCCGACGGTTTCGAGAAATTGCAGGTGGTGCCGCTGCTCGTCATCACGCCGCTGACCTTTCTGGGCGGCACGTTCTACTCGCTCGACGTTCTGCCGCAGCCCTGGCAGACGATCGCGCTGTTCAACCCCGTCGTCTATCTCATCAGCGGCTTCCGCTGGAGCTTCTACGGCATCGCGGATGTGAGCCTCGGCCTCAGCCTCGGCATCATCGCGCTGGTCCTCGCCGTCTGCCTCGTCGCGGTCTGGTGGATCTTCAAGACGGGCTACCGGCTGAAGAGCTAGGCTAGTGGAGCGAATTTGACATTTGATCCCCGCCTGCAGCGAGCGCCCTTTCAAATGTCAAATTCAAAAGCTCCACGAGACTC
>CAZNAH010000229.1:0-2235 GCA_964570735.1 uncultured Hyphomicrobiaceae bacterium
TCAGCCGAGCACGACGGACGGTAATGGATACAGCCGCGGCGACAGGGCCGCGCTGGCCAGGCTGCGGCGATGTTCGACATGGGTTGAGGCGGCCGCCGAGCCGCAGACGCTCGCTTTGTTTCACTTGCTCAATAAGAGCAAGAAGGGCAAGCCGTTTGAACTTTCCCGTGTTGCGGTGCTGGCGTCGGTGCTGGCCCATGTCCGCGGGGATGACAAAAGCCGAAAAGTGGCGGATGGCATTGGCAAGCGCCCCGGCGAAGAGAATACGCAGGCGATGTTAAGCGAGAATCGCTTGCGCAGGCTGCTGACGGCGACGGGCGACGACGAGATCCTCACATCATTCCGCCGCCTGGTCGCAATCATGGGCCGGACCGCAAATGTCGAAGATCTCGCCGACAACATCCTCTACTGGGATCACCCGGAAACCGGCGACAGCACGCGCGTAAAATTTGCTTTCCATTACTGGAAGGCGGGCAGCGCCGCACCTTCTGCTGACACCTCCAATGAAAATCTCGCCGCCTAACTCAACCATTTGTTCAAAAGGACATTGCCATGACCCGTGCCATGACCCGTTTCATTCAACTGCACGCCCTCAAGGTGTACGCGCCGTCCAACCTCAACCGAGACGAAACCGGCCGGCCAAAGACCGCAAAGTTCGGCGGGGTCGAGCGTCTGCGCATTTCCAGTCAGGCGTTGAAGCGCGCCATCCGCACCTCCGCCAATTTCCGCGAGCGGCTGAGCGGCAATCTTGGCGACCGCACGCAGCGGCTCGGTGAAATCATTATAAAGCATTTGCGCAACAAGGGACTCGATGAAACCAGGGCGCTGGAGATCACACGGCTTGTTGCCGGCGCATTTGGCAAGATCGAAGACGAGAAAGACAACAACCCTACGTACATCAAGCAGCTTGCTTTCATTTCACCGGAAGAAAAAGAGGCAGCCCTGGCGCTGGCCGATAAGCTTGCCGCGAACGGCATCAACGGTGAAAAATCGGCCGACCTCGCGCCCCAGATGCTACGGCGCGCCGATACTGCGGCCGACATCGCCATGTTCGGGCGGATGCTGGCTGACAACCCGGATTACAACCGCGAAGCGGCGGTGCAGGTCGCGCACGCCATCACCACGCACAGGGTCGAAGTCGAGGACGACTTCTACACCGCAGTCGATGATCTGAAAACATCGGCAGAGGATGCAGGCGCGGGCTTCATCGGCGAACTCGGCTTCGGCTCCGGCCTGTTCTATCTCTATGCCTGCATCGACCGCGATCAGCTCAAACGCAATCTTGGTGGCGACGCGGCGCTCGCCAACAAGGCCATCGAGGCATTCACCGAAGGGTTCGCCTGTGCCTCGCCCTCCGGCAAGCAGAACAGCTTCGCGGCCCATTCCCGCGCCTGCTATCTGCGGGTCGAGAAGGGTCCGCAGCAGCCGCGCAGCTTGGCGGCGGCATTTTTCAAGCCCGTGCGTGATGACCGGGAGAATGATCTGCTGGGCGAATCGATCAAGCGGCTTCACGGCAATGGCCGTACGGACGAACCCGGTCTCATCAAGCAGATGAATGAGGCTTACGGCGATTGCTATGCAAGTGACTATGAGATGCGGTGTATCCCCGGCGGCGCGCTGAAAGGCTCCTTGTCCGAAGCTGTCGCCTTCGCATCGGCTGAGTAAACGCCATGACGGAGTATCTCATTTTCACCATCGCTGCGCCGATGGCGTCTTTTGGCGGGCAATACGACCCCGGCGAACGGCGCAACTCCGCTAACCGTCCCGGGAAATCCGGCATCCTCGGCCTGCTTGCCGCTGCGCTTGGGATCGAGCGTGCGGAAGAAGAACGGCTGGCGGGATTGCGCGACAGCCTCCATTTCGCGGTGCGGGTCGATGATCCGGGACAGCCCGCCTTCGATTATCACACGACGCAGGTGCCGCCCGCCCGCCGCAACCGCCGTTTCGCAACGCGGGCCGACGAACTCGCCGTGCCGAAAACGGAGCTGAAAACCATCCTGTCAACTCGCGGCTACCGGATCAACGCGCGTGTCTCGCCTGCGGTCTGGCTGCGTGGGGATAATCCTCCCTGCGCCCTTCACGACATCAGGCAAGCGTTGCTCAGGCCGCAGTTTCCGCTGTTTGCGGGCCGGAAGGCGCATCCGCTGATGCTGCCCTGCGCACCTCGCACCATCCACGCGGACGGCATCATCGCAGCTTTCGCGCGTTTTGACGCGGAAGAACCGGAAGCAATCC
>CAZNAH010000230.1:0-2199 GCA_964570735.1 uncultured Hyphomicrobiaceae bacterium
GGCCCTGATTGATCTGCTGCGTGCCGTGATAGAGGCCCGTCGTGTCGCCGAGGCCCACGGTGTTGGACGTGGCGAACAGGCGGAAGGCCGGATGCGGGCGGATCACGCGGCTCTGGTCGAGCAAGGTCAGGCGGCCGTGGCGCTCGAGCACGCGCTGGATCACGAACATCACGTCGGGGCGGCCCGCGTCGTATTCGTCGAACACCAGCGCGCAGGGGCGCTGCAGCGCCCAGGGCAGGATGCCCTCGCGGAATTCGGTCACCTGCTTGCCCTCGCGCAGCACGATCGCGTCCTTGCCGACGAGGTCGATGCGCGAAATGTGCGAGTCGAGGTTGATGCGCAGGCACGGCCAGTTGAGGCGGGCGGCGACCTGCTCGATGTGCGTGGACTTGCCGGTGCCGTGATAGCCCTGGATCAGCGTGCGGCGGTCGTAGGCGAAGCCGGCCAGGATCGCGAGCGTCGTCTCGCGGTCGAAGCGATAGGCGGTATCGACTTCGGGAACGTGCTCCTCGGTCTGGCTATAGGCCGGCACTTCCCAGTCGGTATCGATGCCGAAGGTCTGCCGCACGGAGATCTTGATGTCGGGCAGGCCGTTGGCCGCGCCGGTCTTGGCTGTCGTCTGAACCATATCTCTGGATCCGATGCAAAAATCCCGCCGAGGCAAACAGATAGGTGCTCGGCGTCAGGAAGCCATGCGCTTCTTCAAAATCGCGTAGGCCTCGTTGATACGCTTGAGCTGCTCTTCCGCAGCTTGGTTACCACCACCGTTGGCGTCCGGGTGATAGCGCTTCACCAAGCGCTTGTAGTGCTGCTTTATGGTGGCGAGATCGGCCGGTCCCGTCAACCCGAGAGTGGCGAGGGCCTGATCCTCCAATGTCGCAGGCCTTGCCCGCATCTCCGCGCGCTCGGCCCGCGCGCGCTCTTCGCCCTCCGCTTCGTCCTCGAACGCGAAGCGCGCGCCGAGCGGATCGCGGATGCGCCGCCCGTTGCCCCAGAACTGGTTGCCGCGCACGCCGAGCGGCCAGAGCGGGCGCTCGCCCAGCACGGCCGCGTGCAGATGCTGCTCGATTTCCTCGGCGCTCATGCCGGCGTGATAGTTCCACGCCTTGTTGTAGGCCTGCACGTGGTCGAGGCAGAAGTAATAGTAATCCTTGAGGTTGCGGCGCGATTTGGGCGCGCGGTATTCGCCGGCCTTCTTGCAGCCGGCCTGGTCGCAGCGCCGCAGGTTGCCCCGTTCGGCCGGGCCTTTGTAGTTCTTGAGCGTGTCGAGGCGTACCTTGCGCATTGCAGCAATATGGGAGGCTCCGCCGGGCGCCGCAATCTTGACGAACGCCGCCGGTTTATGATGCGGAGGCCGCTTGCCGCGGCGCTTTAACCCGGGCCGCGCGCGGCTTAAGTACGGGGCGACGCGCCCCGTGACCGAGGACCGCCCGCATGAACGTCGCCGAAACGATCCGCGCCAAGCTCACCGCCGCCTTCGCGCCGACGGCGCTCGAGATCGCCGACGAATCGCATCTGCACGCCGGCCATGCCGGGCACCGGCCCGGCATCTCTACGCATTTCCGGGTGGCGATCGTCTCGGGCGCGTTCGCGGGGAAGGCGCGGGTCGAGCGCCAGCGCCTCGTCTATGCCGCGCTCGGCGATCTCATGGGCAAGCCGATCCACGCGCTGGCGCTGAGCGCCAAGGCGCCCGGCGAATAGCGCTCACTCCGCCGCTTTTTCGCCGGTGTAGTAGTCCGGCATGTAGCGCTGCACGAGCGGGCCGTCGCTGGACCAGGCGTGGCACGTGTCGATGACGATCGGCGGGCGCTTCGGCTTTTCCGCCGGCTTGGTCTGCGCCGGATCGGCGGTGGCTTCGGCCGGCGCCGCGGCCGCCGCCTTCTGCTGTTTGCGCAGGGCGCGCGAGCGCTCCGCCACCATCGTCTGGAACGCCACCGTCGCCACCTGCTGGAGCAGCTCGACGATGTGCGTGCAGCCCTGGCGTCCGCCGAGCCGCGCGCGCACCTCGCGCGTGAAGCCGTGGCCGATGCGCACGCCGACGAGGCGCTGGAAGTTCGGCAGGATGTCGGGGCAGATCTGGAACGGGCTGTGGTCGGTGGCGGCGGCCACCTCCTTGATCTCCATGCGGTCGTCGATCGTGAGCCGGATCCACATCTCGTGCACGGGCGTACCCGGCTCCACCTTGCCGCGCCACTCGTT
>CAZNAH010000231.1:0-2141 GCA_964570735.1 uncultured Hyphomicrobiaceae bacterium
ACCGGTGACACCCACGTGGCAACCTGGCACTATTTAACGCTTGATTTGGGTCTAGAGAGCGTCGACCGGTTTTGTTCACTTGCGTGGGCGTACGAAGTGCGTTTGCCGTCGCTGTTTCGTGACCGCGGGCGCCTGATGTGCCTTTGTCGAGAACATGAAGAAGCAGATGGCAATAGCAGATACCGACGCGGCGTCAGCGCAGCTTCAGGGTGACCCTGGCGCCGTTGCGTTGCGTGGTTCTGAATTTGACGTAGCCGCGAGCGCGGGCACGACGCAGCGCCTTCTGCCGAATCTTGGCTTCATGCGCGTCCTTGGACTTGAACGAGAAGACGCTGCCGCGGGCTTTCCAGAGCGAGAGGAGAATCTCGCGGGTTTTCGGGGCCATCGAGGCCCAGGCGTTTTCCGGCACCTTGCCTCTTGAAGATTGGTTTGTCGTCATGGTGGTCGTATCTACAAGGGTCAAAGAGGCGCACGTTTATAAATCTTCCGTTGGCGTCGTCGTTACCGCCGAGTTCTCGCTCGTCCGCATCAAGATGGAGGCAATCCCTCATCCGGGCTGGATGGTCGTGCCCGCGGGTGTCGCCACCCGATGCTGACTGCTATAAACTCCAGCGATGATGCCCGCGAAACCGTCGCGAAAGCGATCGCCGCTCAAAGAGACGCCCCTGCCGTTTGCGGGGGAATCGCTGCTCCACGAATTCTACGACGTACTTGTAACGAAATGCCTGGCGTGGACGCTGGTCGCGGCGATGGCGCTCCTGTCGACCGCGACGGCGTGGTGGGGCTTCTACATGCCGGCGACTCCGGCCCCCGGATACGCGACGGCGATTGCAGTTCCGATCGTTGTCCTGGCCGTGATTCGGGTTTATCGCGGCCTGAAAGAAGTGAAACGCATTCGCCTCGGGATGGAGGGCGAGCAAAGCGTCGGTCAGACGTTGGAGCGCATGCGGGCCCACGGTTACGAGGTCTTTCACGACGTCCCGGGAGATGGGTTCAACGTCGATCACGTGCTCATCGGTCCCGCGGGCGTGTTCGTCATCGAGACCAAGACGATCAGCAAGCCCGCCCGGGGAATTTCCGTCGTCAAGTACGATGGGGAACGCCTCTGGGTCAACGGGATGACACCGGACCGAGATCCGGTTGGCCAGGCCCGAGCTGCCGCAGGATTCGTAGGCGCATTGCTGGCGAATACGCTGGACAAGACGGTCGCGGTGCGTCCCGTGGTTCTTTACCCAGGGTGGTTCGTCGAAAAACAGCCCCGTGGCGCAGAGGTCTGGGTGCTGAACCCGAAGGCGCTGGCGTCGTTCGTAATGCATGAAGACCTCTGCCTGACCCTGCGCGAAGCGGCGAAGCTGGCGGACGAGCTTGCGCGGCACGTAAGAACTCGGCTCGGCTGATGCCGCTATCCGCCGCGGCTTCGATGCGCCATTGCGATCTTCTCAATCTCCGACGCTTTTCTCGTATCCCAGTGCAAATCGCGGTCGATCTCGAATCCTCGGACGCGAACGTCGCGCAGTTCGTCGAGGGACATGTACCCCCACTCCGCGTTGACGAGATCGTTGTTCAGGATGGCGTAGCCGTAGAACACTCGTTCTTGAGGCGAATACTCGGCCATGTACCAATCGCAGCCGCCGAGAAAGAAGTGCATCCGGATCGGAACCTCCTGCCACGGCACGTTCTCGTTCGTGCCGATGGGCGGCAATGCGCGCAGGTCGGAAACAGACGGCTCGTTCCACATCCTGCCCGAAGGCGAGGCCAAGTGATAAAGATGCGCCTGTCTTGACTGCGAGCCGCAGGACAGGCGAAGGCTTTAAGAGTCGCGGCGCGTTTTGCGGACATGGCACGTTCCCTGAAATCCGCGACACGAAAGATCCTCAAACGAGTCGAGACCGCGACGGGCGTACGTCTGCGCCTGGAACCGGATCTCACGCCGGTTTCCAGCGTCGGCGAAGTCCGCCGATACCTTCTGAATCCGCGATCGGGCGAAATCGTCATCCGGTTCAATCCGCGGTTTGCCGGTCTCAACTACGCGGTGGCCGACCAGGCGCTTCGCGTCGAGCGGTTCCTGTCCGGCGAGCCCTACATGATCGCCACGACGGAGGCGACGCGCGCTCGGGCTTTCGGGAGCATGGGGCTTGAGC
>CAZNAH010000232.1:0-2126 GCA_964570735.1 uncultured Hyphomicrobiaceae bacterium
GCGTCTTCGTCGGCCGCGCCGAGATCGGCGCCGCCTGGTCCAAGCGCTCGAACGAAGGCCGCGAGTATTTGGGCCTCAAGCTCGACGATCCGAGCTTCACCGCTCCAATCTTCGCCAACCTCTTCGATGACGAGGACGGCGAGGGCTACAGCCTCATCTGGTCCCGCCCCAGCCGCCGCAACGCGGATTGACGGCTTGGCTCAGGACGCCCCGCCCGATCGTCGGGCGGGGCAAGTCCTTCAGGTCTCGGCGATCTGGCTTTGCGCATTGTCGGCTTTACGTGTCGGCGCTTTGGCGACTTTGCACGTTGCCGCAGGTCCGGATTAGCAGATCGGGCGCGCGAGTCGGGGTCTGCCCGCGGTTCGCTGAGGCTTATGACTCAGCGTCCTCCACCGTCTCATCGAGAAGGTCGACGGGTCTCACGCCCAACGCTTCCGACAAATGCCACATCGTCAATAGCGTCACATTCTGCTGGCCCCGCTCCATGCCGCTCACATAGGCGCGGTCCACACCCATTTTCACGGCGACCGCTTCCTGGCTCAGACCGGCCGCGACGCGATACCTCCTGACGTTGGCTCCAAAAATCCTGCGAATGTCCATCCGCAGGATAGAGGACAATCGTGCATTATATCGCTACGTGTTATAATACACGGCCACGAGGCTTGCTTGCGATGCTGTGGGTGGTCCGGCGCGATGCGCGAAAAGCATCGGGAAATTTCAGTTATTGGTCTGGTTTGCGTTGGCGATGCGGATACGATCAGTTAACCAAAGACGATGAGCGCGTCGATGACCGTCATTACCTTCCAGGATCGTCCGCCTGAGAGCAACCGCCTGACAGGCTACGACGAAAGCCATCTTGCTCTCTATATCCGGCTCCTTGACGCCGCCGCCGAGGGCGCCGATTGGCGTGAGGCGGTACAGATTCTTTTCGGGCTCGATCCCGACCGCGATCCTGGCCGCGCCCGAAGGGTTCATGACAGCCATCTCGCCCGCGCCCGCTGGATGACCACCACCGGCTATCGCGAGCTCCTCCGTCCCCGCGTGTCTTAAAGCGGGACACTCCTCCCGGTTGTGCGAGGCATCGCGCCCTGCGATTTTGGGGACTTCCGCCACGCCTCGTCGGCGGCGAGCCTTGGCGTGCAGGGGGCCACTCAGAGCGCGGACGAGGAGACGCGAATGGCCGAGCCGCCCGATTGGCGATTGCAGACAACCGAACGCGCGCTGAACCGGCTGGAGCGGCAAGGGTTCGCGTGGGAGTTTCTGCGCCGGAATCCCGACTATCGCAGCGACTATGACCGCCTGAGTAGCACGCCCACCAGGCGGCCAGGCGCTTCATTGCCGCGCAGGAGCGCTGCCCCGCAATGGGGGTTGCGATTTCCTGCTTGATCCCGACCGCTCCGCTAGTGAAACCGCATTCTTCTGGCGGCCCGAGCTTGTCGCCAGCGTGTTGCTGCTTGAAGCCGCGCCAGCCGTCTTTCTCACGGCGCGGCGGCTCGAACAGCTCGACCTGACCCACGTCACATTGCATGCGCAGCCCGGAGGCGAAGGTGCGATCGTAATAGCTGATCCCGACGGTGATCATTATTTGGTCGCTGGCGCCATCGACCCGGCTCAGCCACTCGCCGTCCTGTTACCGCTCGACAACAACTTCCACATCCGCGCCGAAGCGGCATTGCGATTCCAACGCCGCCTATTTGGACGTGCCGCCGGTCCGCTACCGCGCGCGCTCACGCTCACACCGCGCCACCGCTTGCGGCTGGTGCGCATGGTGCGCGCGCTCGATGGCCGATCCGCGGGCGCGACTTATCGCGAAATCGCCGGAGTGCTTTTCGACACTCCCCGGCAGTCCGCTACCGAATGGAAAACGTCGTCTATCCGCGCCCAGACGATCCGCTTGGTCAAGGATGCGCAGACAATGATGCACGGCGGCTATCTCCGCCTGCTCGCCGGCCGCTGACCTACGCGCCAACTCGCCTCGACCATCTTTGGAGGGGGGTACGCGATCGAGGGGCCCTCACTCCGTCATCCACCTGGACGCCGGTGGTTCGCCATCGTGGTCGCCGCTTCGCCACCGCACGCGGGAGGCGCAGCCAACGATCGGAGGCCTCCATGTCAGCAGCGCGACT
>CAZNAH010000233.1:0-375 GCA_964570735.1 uncultured Hyphomicrobiaceae bacterium
GTCGAAGATCGACTGGATGAAGTCTTCCTGCTTGATCGCGGTCATGGCGTTCTCCAGGCGGGCGTCCGATGCTAATGCTTCGTGTGGGCGCTGATGGCCAGCGTCTGCATCATGATCTTGTCAGTCCAGGCGATGGCCAGCGCCGAGATCAAGAAGGAGGCGTGGATGGCGATCTGAATGACGACGACGCGGTCTTCCATGTAGGGTGCGTTGATGAAGGTGCGCAAGAGATGAATCGAGGAAATGCTGATCAAGGCGACCGCCAGCTTGACCTTGAGCACGCCGGCGTTGACGTGCGAGAGCCATTCGGGCTGGTCCGGGTTGCCTTCGAGGTCGCGCTTGGAGACGAAGGTCTCGTAGCCGCCGATGATGACC
>CAZNAH010000233.1:398-1781 GCA_964570735.1 uncultured Hyphomicrobiaceae bacterium
CAGGTTGGAGATCATCACCACGTCGATGAGGCCCAGCACGATCAGCATCACCTCGGTTTCGGAGAGTTCGCCGGCCTTGGTGACCAGATGCAGGAGTTCGTGCATGAACTGATAGACATAAACGCCCTGCGCGGCGATCAGGCCGAGATAGAGGGGCGCTTGCAGCCAGCGGCTCCAGAAGATGAAGCCTTCCATCGTGTGAGTCAGGTTTTTCATCGGCATCGGCGGAGGAGAAAACGACGCGCGGATTCTACCTTGGGCTTCGCGCATGCTGCGCCGCGACATGATTTTCCCGCCATCTCCTCTATCCTTGAAGATTATTGGAGGAGGAAAAAGAACATGAATTTCGACGACGCCATCGCCGCCCACATCAAGTGGAAGGTGCGCCTAGCCCAGTTCATCGACGGCACGAGCCAGGAAAAACTGCAAAGCGCCACGGTTGCCCAGGACGACCTCTGCGAGCTCGGCAAATGGCTGCGCGGCGAGGGGGCGAAGTTCGCGGCCTTGCCCAAGTACCGGGATTTGCTCGACAAGCATGCGAATTTCCACGCCTGCGCCGGCGACGTGGTGCGGCGGGTCGAAAACCACGACCGGGCGGGCGCGAAAGCCGCCCTGGGCGGTGCGTTTGCCACCGCCTCGAAGGAGACCGTGATGGCGATCATGGATCTGAAAAAAGAGGCGTCGAAACTCTGAGCGCGTGGCGCCGCGGTAAGCCTGATGTAAGGGTGTTCCGTTCTAATGCGCTTGCCCATAGAATCCAGCCGGCGCCGATCGGGGGAGTGGAGATTCTTCCGGCGGCGGTAAGGTCGTACCCGGCCCAGGCCGGGACGTAGGAAGCGCCTGCGGGCTTCGCTTGCGTCAAACAATTCCAAAAGGAGAAGTGCAGATGTCCACGATCGAGTCCGTCCTCCAGGAAAACCGCGTTTTCCCGCCCTCCGAGGAGACCGTCAAGAGAGCCACCATTTCCGGCATGGCCGCCTACGAGGCTCTGTGCAAGGAGGCGGAGCAGGATTACGAAGGATATTGGGGGCGCCTGGCCAAGGAGCATGTCGTCTGGAAGGAACCTTTCACCCAGGTGCTCGACGAGTCGAACGCGCCGTTTTACAAATGGTTCGCCGACGGCAAGTTGAACGTTTCGTGGAACTGCCTCGACAAGAACGTCGAGGCGGGCATGGGCGACAAGGTCGCCATCATTTTCGAGGCCGACGACGGCAAGGTCACCAAGGTGACCTACAAAGAGCTGCTCGTCATGGTCAACAAATTCGCCAACGCGCTGCGGGCCCAGGGCATCAAGAAGGGCGACCGCGTGCTGATCTACGTCGCGATGTCCGTCGAAGGCGTCGCCGCGATGCAGGCCTGCGCCCGCATCGGCGCGATCCATTC
>CAZNAH010000233.1:1791-2038 GCA_964570735.1 uncultured Hyphomicrobiaceae bacterium
GTCTTCGGCGGCTTCTCGGCGAAGTCGCTCGAAGAGCGCATCCTCGATGCCGGCGCGGTCGCCGTCATCACGATGGACGAGCAGTGCCGCGGTGGCAAGGCGATTCCCTTGAAGCCCGCCGTCGATGAGGCCTTGTCGATGGCCAAGGATCATCAGGTCAAGACCGTCGTCGTCATCAAGCGCACCGGCGGCGCCTGCAACATGGTCGCCGGTCGCGACGTCTGGTATCACGAGATCGTCGCCAACC
>CAZNAH010000234.1:0-284 GCA_964570735.1 uncultured Hyphomicrobiaceae bacterium
CGGGGGCGGAGCGCCCGGCGACCGACATGGACAAACTGGTCGAGGCCTTGCAGGCCATCGCGCCGCAGCGGGTGTAGCGCAGGGCGGGCGGCAGACGCGGGTGCGGGATCGGTTCGTGTTTTGCGGTTTCGTTGGCGATGCACCGATCGCCCCGCGCGGCAGTATCGAGCAGGGGGCGATCGGAAGAGCCTTTAGGGAAATGCTGAAGAAATCGTCGCGAGCGGGCGGAGGGCAAGGCGCACGGAGCGCAGGAACCGAGACATAACAATGAGTTAGGCGAGGGA
>CAZNAH010000234.1:299-2016 GCA_964570735.1 uncultured Hyphomicrobiaceae bacterium
GCGCAACGCAGCCATCCGACCGCGCAGCAGATTTATTCAGCGTTTCCTTAGCCGATGCCGTGAGGTGCCTGGGCCAGCGCGTCGAGTCTGTCGAGCCAGGCCCCGAAATGCGGGCAGGCATGGCGCAACGCCGGCAGTCCGATGGTGCAGGCGATGAGCGATCCGTGCACACCGTCTTCTGGTAATCCGACATCGCGGCCAGAATCCGCTCCGAGGGTGCGGTGTCGGGATGATCGTCGATCGGGCTTTCTGCGCAAAACCCTGCTCGTACGCGGCATCCTCGCAAGCCGCGCGCCCTCCGCGAGGTGCTCGCGCTGCTGCTCTCCGACGCCACCGAGAAGGAGATCGCATGGCGGCTTGGAATCGGCCACCGCACCATGCATCAGCACGCCGAGGCGATCTACGCCAAGCTCGGCGTGCGCGGCCGCATCGGCCTCATGGCCCTGTGGCTGCGCTTTAGGCGCAGGCGCGGCGAGGTCGCGAAGGCGGGAGAAGGACGGGCGGGGGCCCGCTCATACCTCCAGGGAAATCCCGTTCGCCCGCAAAAAGTCCTCTTTCCGGTTGAACGCGTTGAGGAACAAGGGCGTGCCGGAAAATGACAGGGGGCTGACGGGCCCGATGGTCATGAAGCTGTATTGGCGGCTCGCCACATCGAAAGCCGAATGCGGGTCACGGAACAGTTGGTAGAGGTCGAGCGCCGTGCCGGACGAGCCGACCAGTTGGCGCAGCGCCTGAAACTCCTGCCCGAGGCCAAGGCCGAAGCCGAAGAAGAAGATGCGGAACTGCTGCAGGATTTCCTGATGCAGGCTGGAGAGCGTCTGGCTGATGAACATCCAGCCCAGGCCATATTTCCGCGTCGTGCGGGCAGCGTCGATGAGCACCGAGCGCACGCCATGAGCGGCATCGTCCTCGCGGGGCAGCTCGCGCGGGGCGAGACGGTGGGCCTCGTCGATGATCACGAGCGTGTTGAGATTTTCGCCGTCCTTGTAGAACCGCTCGGCCGTTTGCGAAAGACCGTCCAGCAACCGCTTGATGACCAAGGACTGGATTCGATCGTTCCAGAACAGGCCCGCGCTTTGCTCTTTCGAGAGATCGACGACTAGGATCGGCCGGTTGTCGGCGTCGGACGCCAGCAGCCAGGCCAGGGCTTTGTCGATGCTCTTCGCCTTGGGTCGGTCTTCGCGGAACAGCTCGGCGACCGGCCCCCAGAATTCGCCAAAGAACTCGTCGACATCGGCCTCGGCCATGGCCTCATTGAAGCGGGTTCGGCTCGTCTCGGTGCGGTAGAAGACCTTCTGCGTCTTTTCGTCGAGCAGTATGGACCAGGCCTTGTCAAACGAGGCCCGCTGGTGGAGGTCGATCAATTTGACTTTGGTCTTTTGCAGTTTCTCGACCAGGATCGAGCACGCGGTCTGGCGGTTTTCGCCTTTCGGCATCGTGAGTCGGTCAAAGAATCTGGATTCGTACAGGATCTCTTCGAACAACTCCCAGCGATCGAGAACCAGATTGCGGACGGTCAGAACCACCGGCGTCTTGCCGAACCGTCTGACGACGTCGCCGACCGGCAGCGCGAACTCGCCGCTCGCCCCTTCTGGCTTCATGTCCTTGGAGAACTCGCCCTGGGGGTCGATGACCAAAAGCGCCATTTGCGGATAGCGCGCGTAGGCCGTGAGGATCATCTTGGCCAGCACCGACTTGCCCGAGCCGGTCTTGCCGA
>CAZNAH010000235.1:0-1115 GCA_964570735.1 uncultured Hyphomicrobiaceae bacterium
CGGCACCGCAGCGGCCGGGACCGGATGGCGGCGCGGCCGCATCTTCGGCGCGAGCTTGGACTGGGGCAGGGACGCGATCTCCGTCCTCACCGGCGTCCGCTCGGATTCATAGGGGATGGATTGCCAGAGCCCGCCCGGCGGCATCATCGCCTCGTCCGCAACGACCGCGCTCGTGCCGAACCCGAGGCCGGCACAAACGGCGAAGACGGCGGCAAGGCGCGCACGCACCATATCTGACGGCCCCGGTTTTGCGATCCGCGTGCCGCCCTTGCGTGTCCGCGACATCGTCGAATCGATGAAATTCTTCCGACGAATACTTCGTCGAGCGACGATGACGCTAAAACAGAATGGTTAAAAATGGGTTGAACGGCCGCGTCGCCTCAGGGCTCGAAATCGGGTTGGTTCTTGGGCTGCGCCTTGTCGAAGGCGGGCAGCTTCATGCAGTTGTCGAAGATGCGCTTGATGTTCGGATAGGGCGCCAGCGGCAGCTTGAAGCGCAGCGAGTTGAACACCTGCGGCACGAGATAGATATCGGCGAAGGTCGGCGTCTCGCCGTGGCAATAGGTGCCGGTCTTGGGATGGCCCGCGAGCATGGCCTCGAGGCCGCGGAAGCCGAGCGCGATCCAGTGGTTGAACCAGTCCTCGAACTGGCCCTCGCTCACCTGGAGCACTTTCTGCAGGTAGGTGAGGACGCGCAGATTGTCGATCGGGTGGATGTCGCAGCCGACGACCATGGCAAGGGCGCGCACGCGGGCGCGCTCGACCGGGTCCTTGGGCAGCAGCGGCGGGTTGGGATGCGTCTCCTCGAGCCATTCGAGGATCGCCGGCGACTGCACGAGGACGTCGCCGGCGTCGGTGACGACGGTCGGCACCTGCTCCTGCGGATTGAATTTCGTGTAGCCGGCGGCGAACTGGTCGCCTTTGCGCAGATGGATCGACTTGAATTCCGGATCGAGTCCCTTGAGCCCGAACGCGATGCGCACGCGAAACGAAGCCGAGGACCGGAAATAGCCGTAATAGAGCATTGTCTCCTCCCGTTTGCGGCCGACGATGCGGGCGCGCGGCGCGTGGGTCAAGGTGCGCGAAACGCTATCCCTTGCCGATCATGCGCTCGG
>CAZNAH010000235.1:1139-1931 GCA_964570735.1 uncultured Hyphomicrobiaceae bacterium
CGGGCACGAAATAGATCAGCAGCACCGCCGTGATCATCAGCAGGAACATCGGCATCGCGGTGCGCGCGATGAACGGCATCTGCCGCCCGGTCATGCCCTGGAGAACGAACAGGTTGAAGCCGACCGGCGGCGTGATCTGCGCCATCTCCACGACGATGACGACGAAGATGCCGAACCAGATGAGGTCGATGCCCGCCTTCTGCACGGTCGGCAGGATGATCGCCATGGTCAGCACGACCATCGAAATGCCGTCGAGGAAGCAGCCGAGCACGATGTAGAAAACGGTGAGCGCCGCGATCAGCGCGAATTGCGAAAGGCCGAGTCCGGCGATGAAGTCGGCGAGCGCGCGCGGCAGGCCGATATAGCCCATCGAAATGGTGAGGAACTGCGCGCCGGCGAGAATCAGGGCGATCATGCAGTAGAGCCGCGTGGCGCCCATGAGGCTGGTGCGGAACGTCTCGCGCGTGAGCGAGCCCTGCAGGGCCGAAAGCGCGAGCGCGCCGACGACGCCGAACGCCGCCGCCTCGGTCGCCGTCGCCCAGCCGAGATAGATCGAGCCGAGCACGAACAGGATGAGGCCGATCACCGGGATGAGATGGCGCGAGGCGACGAACTTCTCGACGAAGCCGAGCCCGCTCTCGGCCGGCGGGATCGCGCGCGGGTTCCAGATTGCCCACACGATCACGTAGCCCATGAACAGCATCGAAAGCAGCAGGCCCGGCACGATGCCGGCGATGAACAGCTTCGCGATCGAGACCTCGGCCGTGACGCCGTAAACGATCATGATGATCG
>CAZNAH010000236.1:0-1873 GCA_964570735.1 uncultured Hyphomicrobiaceae bacterium
GGGCTCCATCGGAATGCGGCCGGCCTTGGCGGCCTTGAGCACCGCCACGTGGCTGACGCCGCGGGCCCTGGCATAGGCGCGGATCGACAGTCCCAAAACCGCCCTCCGAAACGGGAAGCGCCGCCCGGACGCTGATCCTGGCGGCGCCTGCAAGTGTGGCGCGGCGGAACCGTCAGGCTTTGATTTTGTACACGCGCCCGCGGCCTTCGACCTTCTCGGACACGACGCTCAGCCCGAGCTTCTTCTTGAGCGCCCCGGCGATTGCGCCACGCACCGTGTGCGGCTGCCAATCGAAGGCCTTGACGATTTCCTCGATGGTTGCGCCGTCGCGACGCTTGAGCATCTCAATGAGCTTGGCCTGCTTGCTGTCGGCCCGCGTGCGCGAAGCCTTCTCCTTCGCTTCGCCCTTCTTGCGAGTGCGGCGCGCGCTGCCGGCCTCGGTGGCGGGCTCGCCGGCTTCGGTTTCCGCTTCTGACGAGGCTTCCGCAGGATCGATCCCGAGCGCCTCGAAGGCGGCCGGCGTTGCGCGCAGCGTCAGCCGCCCGCGCGTCCTGTGCTCGCGCCAGACCGTGTCGTCGCGCTTGGCCTGGACCTCCTTGATGAAGCCCTTCTTGAGCAGGCTGCCCAGCACCTTGGCGGCGGCGCCACCGGGAAGCTTGGCGGCGAGCGGGTAGACCGAGCGGTCTGGCCGCTGGCAGGCGGCCGAGAGAACGACGAGTTGGGTATCGGAGAGTGCCATGTTCGGCTCCTTGCGTAGACGGGCAGCGACCATCGCGGCCCTTCTACTGCCCCGAGCCCCGGTCGCACCGCGCGACGCGGGGCTGAGGCGGGAGTGCTCGCGATCACTCGGCGTGTTCGCCCTCCTTGAAGGCAGCGTCGCTCACCCGGCGCAGCAGCGAGGCGTAGTATTCGAGGCTGCCGACATGGCCCCAGTGGATCTCGTCCGGATGCAGGTTGAAGTGCTCGTCGCTCAGCTCGGCGAGCCGGGCGAGGATTTCATCGATTTCGGCCTTGCGGGCGATGAAGGCGTCGAGGGCGGAAGGGGCTTGGTGGCGCTTGCACATGGCGGACTCCATCGTTGATGGCGTCATACAGGCGCTGCGTGGCACCACAGCCAAGCGAATAAGCGAGAATATGATTGCTATAATCGGCCAATCTCGCTCGTTTTATTGTACGCGTGGCCGACAGGAACGGCCCGTTCGCGCCGAACACGCCACGCCTCGAACAGGCGGCGCAACGCGTAGGACCGCAGGATGGACACGCCGGTGAATGCCGCCCCGATCGTCAGGTGCTCGGAGAGAGACGCCGTGATCCCGAAGAGCGGGAACACGACAACTTGCGTGACGAGCGCGAGCCCGTAACCGACCACGACATTGGTGATCGACTCGACCAGAGACATGAAGCGACTCTGCTTCATGCCGCCGCTCGCATAATCTTCAGATCGTCGAAGCTGCGATCATCGCCGTCGCGAACGGCCTTGCCGCCGGCGAAGCGCTGCCATCGCTCGACGATCACGTCGCAGTAGCGTGGGTCGATCTCCATCGCGAGGCAAACGCGTCCGATGCTCTCCGCGGCGACGATGGTCGTGCCGCTTCCGGCGAAGGGCTCGTAGATCAGATCTCCGCGCTTGCTGTTGTTGACGATCGGGCGGCGCATGCACTCGACCGGCTTTTGGGTCCCGTGCGGCGTCGCCTCGTCCTCGTCGCCGGCGTGTCCGATCTGCCAGACGGTCGACTGGTCGCGCGCGCCCTGCCATTGGCCGCTTGCACCCTTGCGCACCGCGTAGAAGCAGGGCTCGTGCTGCCAATGGTAGTCGCCGAGGCCGAGCACGAAGCGCGGCTTCGCCCAGACGATCTGCGAGCGGATCATCAGC
>CAZNAH010000237.1:0-1869 GCA_964570735.1 uncultured Hyphomicrobiaceae bacterium
AGGCAAGCCAGAGCAAATCGGAACGCAGACGACGGCGGGACGCGGCAGGCCAGGTCGGCTCCATCGAGGTGTTAGGCGGGTGCCAGCCGCGACCGCCTCTGCGTACGCTTCCTGGAAGGTGCCTTCAACCCTGTCGTCAGCTTGTTGCGGACCTCGCGTTTCACCAGGGAACCGAGGCAATCCTCGTGCTCGGCAATGAACCGGCTGACCGCATCCGCGTCGTGTACCACCAGCTCGCGCAGGGCCCACGACAGCGCCTTCTCCACCATGTCCTCATGGTCGGCGACGAGCAAGCGGCAGACCTTCAGGGTGCGTGCTACCTCCCCCTTACCACCCCGTGATCTCACATTGAGCGCAACGGTGCTCACCAGCGCGGCCCGCCGCCACCACTTGTCCGGGCTTCGAGCCCATTCCAGGATCAAATCGTCGCCTATTTGGCCTTCCCGCCATGCCGGCCCTGCGAGCGTGCGGGCGAAGCTGTCCACCGACCACCAGCTGTCGAGGCCCCTGCCTAACTCCTCCAACTGTCGCCTTCCCAGCAACCGGAACGCGCCCTTGTGAGCCAGGATCAACTCGTAGGCCAGGCTTCGATAGCCGTAGCTCTTGCGCAGCTCGCTCGCAACTTGCAGAACGAATCGACCGTCTGCCTCGCGGAGAGCGCGAGAGAACTCCCGACGCACAGCGCGGGTGTTCGGCGTGTTGCGCGCGGGTAGCGATTGCACCTGGTTGTGGATATCGGCCGCGACGTCCTGAGCAGCCAGATCACTGCTCACAGCTGAAACGTCTTCCTCTAACAGCATCCGCCTAACGGCTTCGAGATGAGCCGCCCGGACAGCTCTTAGAGCGTATCACGAACCCGATTTGCCGCAGCTGGCCAGGTCGGCTCCATCGATTTGTTAGGCGGGGCGGTGGATGGCGGCGCCGCTCAGTCCGGGAGATCCTCTAGCCTGATGCCCTTTCCAGCCGCGATGCTCTCCCTGGCTTCGGCGATGCGCTGTAGGAACCTGGGGTCGTGCTCAAGGCGATAGTCGAACCAATCGTCCTCGGAGCGGAACCCGACAAGCACACCCGCCGGCTTGCCGTGCCTGGTAATGACGATCTCCTCCTTCTCCGCCTCGCGCAGGTACCTAGAGAGGTCATCCTTGACTTCGTTGAGGGCGACCTTCTTCATCTCATTCACCTGCCCTTCTGAGCCAATGATCGACATCGGCCTTGGAGACGATGGCTAGCACCTGGACTTCACCCTCCACCACATCGTAGAAGATCCTGAAGTCCTTGACCCTGAGCCTGAACTGGGGGCGGGACAGCCCCCTCAGGCGTTTGATGCGCGCCCTGGATGTCTTGGTCGGCTCATGTCGAAGGTGGACTTCAAGGGCTTCGCGAATCGCCTTGCGCTTTGAGGCCGGGAGGGAGCGGAGATCGCTGACGGCCTCTGGCGACAGGGCGATCTCATAGCGCATGGTGGCTACAGTATAGCCAGAAACGAAGCTTGATGCAAAGAAGGGAGATGCCGCTCCGCCTAACGGCATCGAGCTGAGCGGGCTGGCTCGACTCGCCTCAAGGATCTTCGCGCAACAAGTGGCTCAAGGTCAATCGGATTGGACGCCCCGTGGGCGGGTCCGCTCCAGCGAGGGGTTAGGCGGCGGCCGATGTCATCGGGCGAAGCCTGGAGATGCGCGCCGGATTCAGGCGGGTGACTTGGGCCTCTCCACGGTGGGCTTGGATGAGGGCATCGACGCGGGCGACTGTGGCGGGATCTTCCAAGGTAAGCAACGTGGTTGACGGGCACTGATCGTAGGCGGATTCGCGAGCGAGGTTATGACCCCCGAAAGTTGGACACACGTGTAATGTGGGGTTGACCCTGTCGGA
>CAZNAH010000238.1:0-1817 GCA_964570735.1 uncultured Hyphomicrobiaceae bacterium
GGACTTCTACGGGAGCCTCAAAGTACCCGAGAAGACTCACGAAAACTGGTGGTGTCCCTTCTGCGCGGCAGACGTGACCATGAAGCAGAAGGCGCACCTCATGATCTGCACGCGCTGCGGAAACCGCATAGATTAGCAATCAATCTCGATACTTACGGGGGAGGGGTGCGGACCTACATACTCCGGTCTTCGCCTCTTTGCTCGGGCTCGCCCGAGCCGCTTGAGGAACGGTTATCGTCTCAGAAACGATGGATCCGGGTTCGACTCCCGGCCTCCCCCACTTTTTTCTCTTGACCAAGAGTCAAAATAGTCCCAGACTGTCGGCATGGTCACCTATGGAGTGCGGAACCGTCCGATAACGTTCGCCACCGTGCCGAATGGCTACGTCGAGGTGGGCAAGCATCCGGACTTCCGCTTCGGTACGGTCTCCTATGCGTCGCCTCTTTCTGACGAGCAGGTTGTGTCGTTCGAGCTGGCCAAGATTCCATCGGCCGCAGAACGCGAGGCGTTCATGGTCTCGCTGGTCGAGCGCCTCAAAGACGCTGGCTGGGCTGACGAGGAATTCGAGCCTCACTTCGCGCACGCTGCCGTGGGCCAAGCGATCGCGGACGCCGGCCTTCACCTGAAGCGTGACGAGGTCGCCACGGAAGCTTTTGCGCGTCTGAGGGGGGTCAGGCCGTGAGGCGCTCAGGCATCGCGCTGGCAGCGCTCCTGTTGCTTGCCTGTGGCGGCGGGGGTGCGATTGATGAAAGTTCGGACGGCATGCCCGCGGGGGATGACGGACCGATGTCTGACGTTCCCCGCGAAGGAGATGCTGCGATGACGAGGTGTAGCGCGTTGGTTTTGGGAGTTCTGGTAGCCGGCTGTGGCGGCGATGGTGGGCCGGCCGATGGCGGTGCCGGCGCGATGGTCTCGGGCGGCGACGCTGGTGGGGGCGCTGGCGGCAGCATGCCGGACATGGGTGGCAGCGGCGGCAGTGCTGGCGTAGGCGGACAAGCGGGCGTCGCGGCGGGAGGCTCGGGCGGCAGCGGCACGGGTGGCGCAGGCGGCACGGCTGGCGCTCCAATGGTCACAGGCGGCACGGCCGGCACACCTTCGGGCGTCATCTACAAGGCGATCGTGACCGACGAAATCAGCCGCGCCTGGGCCGTCATCGAAGGTGGTGGCGTCGAGGGCTTCGACACCGACACGCGCGTAACCTGGGCAGCCCCCTTCGTGACGGGCACTGGCAGCGCGACCGGATGGTGCGCCATTCGAGACGGCTCCATCGTCAAGATGGACGACTGTTTCCTCGGCGCCGATGGGACGGCGTATGGTCGCATCTGGGGGCACATCAACGAGTTTTGCTACGAGGTCACGTCGTCATCGGGCGCCGTTCTCTACTGCAAGCAAAACAGTGTTCGCAGGTTCAACGCCAAGATCGCTGACGTGGCTTTGAGCCGCAATTCCGTCTGTTGGGTTCTCGCCGATGGTTCAAGCGGATGCTCGAACCGAACGCCTGACATGCGAAAGAGCCTGAAAATCGCGATGGCCGCGAACACGCAAGGGGGCACTTCAGTCTCCTGCAACTTGCTCGAAGACGGCAGCATCGTCTGCAATGACGGTCGCACGGCCAGTCTCGCGCGACTGAAGGACAAGGTCTTCGCTGGCCCGTACAAGGACGTGGTGCTTTCGCAGATCGCAGACCTTCATGCGCTCACCGCCGATGGCAAGATCGTGCGCTTCGTTGCGACGAAGAACATGTACGGCGAGATAAAGGAAGAATGGCGCTCGGCCAAGCCGGACGCGGTCTTCAAGCGCGGCTCGCTCAAGGGCGC
>CAZNAH010000239.1:0-1770 GCA_964570735.1 uncultured Hyphomicrobiaceae bacterium
CGAAGGCCGCCGCCGCCGCCGGCAGGGCGATCTCCCACGGCATGGCGATGCGGCGCATGTAGCGCCACGCCGCGTTGGCCGTGCCGAACACCGACGAGCCCTTGTTGGTGCCGAACACCGTCGCCGGCGCCTCGGCCGGAAAGGCCGAGAACAGCGCCGGCACCTGGATCAGCCCGCCGCCGCCCGCCACGGCATCCACCAGCCCGGCGCCGAACGCCGCCGCCATCAGCAGCGCCAGTCCCCAGTTGACCTCGATCAAGAGTCCGCTACTCCGAAATGAATATGGTTCCGAAACCTTGCCTATGCCATGACCGAGCTGACCGTCGCCGACCTGATGGCCCGGTCGCGCATCTCCTCCGTCATTGTCGCCGAAGGCGCGGCAACGCCTCGGTGAACTCTATGCCCTGCGCGACAGCCTGATCTCCCGGCTGCGCATCGTGCAGCTGGATACCGCCCTCGGAGGCGCATCGCACTGAAGCGCCCCGGCGCGTCCCGCGCGGTCCGGCGGAGCGCGGCGCCTAGCCGTTGTTGAGGCCGCGCTCGATGGCGCGAACCCTGAGATAGAGCGGAAAGATCAGCAGCAGCACCAGCAGCGCCGCCCCCGCCCCGAGCATCGCCAGCAAACGGTTCCGGGCGCGCACGTCGGCACCGACGTCGCGCAACAGGGCGATCGATGCCACCGTCCGCATCTCGTTGTCCACGAGCGGCAGGAAACCTGCCGCCCAGACCCGCTCGCCGTCGCGCAGCATCAGGACGCCCGGATCGACGCCGCGCACAAAGTCCGACCAGCGCTTCTCGAGCCCGTTCGGCAGGTGCGGCAGCGTCTGGTTGAGAATCGCGAAATCCGGATGATCCGCCCAGTTGCCCGAGAAGCCGAGCGCGTGTTTGCCGGTGGCGAACGCCTCGGCGGTGGTGGCGACCTTGTGCACCGCCGCGATCACCTCGAGCCCGAGCACCCGCTGGATGCGCTGCGCAAACCAGTCCACTTCCATGCCCATCTCGATGAAGCCCAGCAGCTCGCCACCAACCTGCCACGGAACGACGTGGCGCAGCGTGAACGTGGCCGTCATGCCCAGCTCGAGGCCCGAGGCGGGCCGCAGGCCCATTGCCGCCTCGCGCAATGACTTGCGGCCGACTGCGTCGCCGGCGAGCCCGGGTTCGTGCACGCGCAGGAACACCTTGCGGTCGGGTGAAATGAAATACCAGTGGCTGATGCCGAACTGCTCGCGCAGCTCGCGGTAATGGGGTTGCGCCAGCGCGAGCAGCGCGTCGCGGTCGCCGCGCCGCATTGCCGCCGCGTAGGATTTTTCCCTTGCCGCCTGTGCCGCGAACCATTGCAGGTGCTGCATGCTCTCCGCCTGCGCCACATCCCAGACGTTATGCGCCTGCTGCAGGTATTGCGCGGTGCGCCGCACCTCCCCAAGCTCCAGATAATCCTTGAAGCCGAAGAGAAAAAGCATGACGAGGACGGCGAGCACGAAACCCACCGGCCCGATGACGTGCGGAACGATGCGAAAACGGCGTTCGGGTGTTTCCACGACCAGATCGTTCCCCCCAACCTGTGGCAGCGCCCATTCTGGCGAAGCATGGCCCGGATGGCAAGGTCCGTCGCCGGCCTACTTACCGATGCAAAAGCGCGAGAAGATCAGGCCGAGCAAGTCGTCGGCGGTGAATTCGCCGGTGATGCGCGCGAGCGCCTCCTGCGCCAGGCGCAGTTCCTCGGCGCACAGCTCGAAGCGTCCAAGCTGCGCGGCGGCGGCGGCGAGGCGC
>CAZNAH010000240.1:0-1726 GCA_964570735.1 uncultured Hyphomicrobiaceae bacterium
ACGGCAGCAAGAGATCCATACCCGCGTCCCGCTGTCATTGGCGTGTTTGGCCCAGCCCTCGAGGCCCAGATGGACGGCGCGCACCCGCCACCAGCCATCGCGGCGCTTTTCCAGCACCTCAAGAAGCGTGCCGTTCGGCATCTTCGCAAGCCGCGACCCGCTGCGCGACGACGGCTCGGATCGCAGCGCCAGAAAATCATCCGGCGGCCGCGTGTCCCACACATAGCTGTATTGTGGCGCGGCCTCGCGCTGCCGGCGCTGCTCCTCCTCCTGCAAGCGCGCGAGCCGGCGTGCCTCCGCCTCGCGGTCGCGGTCGCGCCGCGCGTCTTCCTCGGCTTGGCGCAACGCGGCGATGCGCTGCTCGGCCTGGCGATCGTAGAACGGGTTCTGCCGGCCATATTGCGTGCGCCAGGCCTCCAGCAGGCCAACGTCGCCGCTGTCCCTGATTTCGGCGAAGGTGCGCGCCGCCTCCGACACCGTTGGAGCGACCTGCGGCGCAGCCTCGGGCCGAGACCCACCGCCTCCATCTGCTTTCGGCGGCACGAGATACACTTCGGTCCCGCCGAGCGAGCCGTAAAGGAAGGGCTCCTGCGTCTGATCCGTATTCGCAAGAACGGCATCGCGGATCGTGCCGAACACGAAGCGGATGTCGCGGCCGGGCTTCGCCAGATGCTCCCCGAGGGCAAGCGCGAACGGGCTGTTGCCGCCCGCCGAGCCGTCCTGCGCGACCGTTCCGTGCTTTGCGGAATAGGCGACGAGCACGCCGCTTTCCGGCTCCAGCCGCTGCAAGCCGCGATCGACGCTGCGTGTCGCGAGCCCCGCAAGCCGACCCTGGCTCGGGTCATTCCGGCAGGCATCCAGGATGACGAGCTTCAGGCCCGTCGCGCTGCTGACCGCGTTTTCGAGTTCGCGCTGGCTGAACGCCTCGTAGCGCAGATCGCGGAAGGTGGTGAGTTTCGCGTCGATTGGCACGAGGAAATTCTCGGCACCGCCGAAGCCGTGGCCCGCGAAATAGATGAGCGCGACCTCCGCACCCGCCGCCTTGCGGGTGAAATCGAGGATGGCGAGCCGCATGCCGTTATGGTCGAGGTCGGTCCTGACCGTGATGTCATCCTCGGCGAAGCCCGCCGCGCGCAGGGTCTGGGCAATCAGGCGTCCGTCGTTCACCGGGTTGGGCAGCTTGCTGATGTGCCGGTAGTCCCCATTGGCGATGATGAGCGCGACGCGCTTCGCTTCGGCGAACTGAGGGATGAGACAGGCGAAAACCGCCACGATGAGAAACATCGAACGCATGAACCGGCCCTCCCGCAATGCGGGCATGTTAAGCGATTTTCGCAGGCGCGGCGAGGGGTGCGCACGGGGGTACTCTCAATTTAAAAGGACGAGGCGGGTGGCGAGCGTATCGTTGCGCGTCGAATGGCTGATGAACAGAACCGGCCATGAGCTGCCAACACCCTTCGCAGCGCAGGAGACTATGGCCAGACCTTAAACGGCGAAGGGACGGAAGGGCAGCGATCGACACGGGCCGCATCCCAGAGACAAATGGCCGGATAGGCAGCCGCGATGTTGCCGTTCGCGAGAACGGTTCAGGGACAGAATTGTGAAAACCGCCTCGAATAGTTTTCACTTCTGGTGCGTAACGCCATGAAGACAAGGATAATTTCATGGGTATGGCGGAGGGGATGGGTTTGATATCCAACCTTCTCTTGTGGATGCCGCCCTCATT
>CAZNAH010000241.1:0-1703 GCA_964570735.1 uncultured Hyphomicrobiaceae bacterium
GAATCGCGCGCGGCGCCCCGCACGCGGCGAGCAGCACCGATGCGGCGACCAATCCGGCGACTGCGGCGAGATTCATGCAGTGGCGAGTCCCGCATGCGTCGCGGCTACTATAGGCCGCGCGCGACGCATCGAAAAGGCCGATTGCGCGCGGCTGTCGGTAGCACACGATATGTCCGGCATATGTAGCACACGAACTGTCCGGTTTAAGGAGACGCTCCCGAGGGGAGGGTCTGATGAAGCGGGCAGCGATTTTGGAAGGTGTGCGCATGCTGAGGTTTCGCGATGTTCTGGGCCGGCACGAGGCCGGAGTTCTGAGCCAGTTGGAAGCAGCGGAGTTGCTGGGTGTCAGCGATCGGACGTTTCGGCGATGGCTGGAGCGGTTCGAAGACGACGGGCAAGCCGGGTTGAAGGATCGCCGGTTGGGCAAGGCGTCGGCCAAGCGGGTTCCCGCGGCGGTGGCAGCGAAGGTCGAGCGCCTGTACCGGGAGCGATACCAGGGGTTCACGGCGATGCATTTTCACGAGCATCTGGTTGACGATCATGGCTTCCGCTGGGGCTACACCTGGACCAAGACGTTTCTGCATCGCCGCGGCCTGTTGCGTCAGGCGCCGCGCCGGGGGGCGCATCGGCGCAAGCGCGAGCGCCGGCCGATGGCGGGCATGATGGTGCACCAGGACGGCTCGCAGCACCGCTGGATCCCCGCCCTGGCTGGGGATTTGGACCTGATCGTGACGATGGATGACGCGACCAGCGAGATTTACTCGATGTTCCTGGTCGAGGAGGAGGGGACGTGGTCGAGCCTGCGCGGGCTCGAGGAGACCTTCATGGCCAAGGGCCTGCCGTGCAGCCTTTATACCGATCGCGGCAGCCATTACTTTGTCACCCCGCTGGCCGGACGCCCGGTCGACAAGGAGCATCTGACCCAAGTCGGGCGGGCCCTGCGCCAGCTCGGCATCGAGCACATCGCGGCGTATTCGCCCGAGGCGCGCGGCCGCAGCGAGCGGATGTTCGCGACCTTGCAGGGGCGCCTGCCCAAGGAGCTGCGCGTGGCGGCGATCAGCGACATCGACGCGGCGAACCGGTTCATCAGCCAAAGCTTCCTGCCCCGCTTCAATCGCCGTTTCATGGTTGCCGCCACCGCGCCGGCCTCGGCCTTCGTCAAGGCGAGTCCCCCGCAGTGGCGCGAGGCGCTGTGCGTCCAGGAGGAGCGCGTCGTCGATCACGACAACACCGTGGCCTATCGCACCCTGCGCTTGCAGCTTGCGAAGATCGCCGGCCGGCCGCACTTCGTCAGAGCCAAGGTCCGCGTCCATCACTACGCCGACCATACGCTCGCGGTGTTTCACGGACCGCGCTGCCTGGCCCGGTTCAGCGCAACCGGGCGACCGATCGAAGAGCCGATGGCACGAGCCGCGTAAAACCGCTTCGCGGCCCGGGCGGCGCCCTGTGGATTTGTGGACATCGCCAGCGCGATGCCCACAACCCCACAGCGCCTACAGCAACTACAAAAAAGCGGTCAATTGATGTGCTACCTAAACCGGACAAGTTAATTAGCTATCGACAGTGGTAGCCGCTGCGCCGGTATCGCCGGCGCGGACTGGCATCAAGAGGTGCTCCAATTTCGCCTCAACCGCACATTCCCTTCGTCGCGTCCGGCTCGTATCCCGCGCGGTCGGGCAATCGGGTGCGGCCGCTGGTCGACG
>CAZNAH010000242.1:0-1695 GCA_964570735.1 uncultured Hyphomicrobiaceae bacterium
GCGGCGGCCCCAACCGCATCGGCCAGGGCATCGAGTTCGACTACTGCTGCGTCCACGCTGCCTTCGCCCTGCGCGACATGGGCTACGAAACCGTGATGGTCAACTGCAACCCTGAGACCGTCTCGACCGACTACGACACGTCGAACAAGCTCTACTTCGAACCGCTCACCGTCGAGGACGTCCTCCAGATATACGAGAAGGAAAAGCCGCTCGGCGTCATCTGCCAGTTCGGCGGCCAGACGCCGCTCAATATCGCCCGCGAGCTGGAAGAGGCAGGCGTTCGCATCCTCGGCACCTCCGTGGATACGATTGACCTGGCGGAGGACCGCGACCGCTTCCGCAAGATGATGCAGAAACTCGGCATCCCGATGGCGCCCAGCGGCATGGCCAGCACCATCGAGGAAGCACTTGGCATTGCCGCCGAGATCGGCTACCCGCTTATGGTCCGCCCGTCTTATGTGCTCGGCGGGCGCGGGATGGAGATCGTCCACGACGAGGAAATGCTCCGAGCGTATGTCGCCGCTGCGGTCGGCGTCGCACCCGACCGGCCAATCCTGATCGACAAATATCTCGAAAACGCCATCGAAGCCGAAGCCGACGCCATTGCCGATGGCTCCGACGCCTATGTTCCCGCGGTGATGGAGCACATCGAACAGGCCGGCATCCACTCCGGCGACTCGGCCTGCGTCATCCCGCCGACAACCATCCCGAAGAAGCACCTTGAAACCATCATCGGATACACGAAGACGATCGCCCGCAAGCTGAAGGTCATCGGCCTGATGAACATGCAATACGCCATCTGTCAGGATGTTGTCTACGTCTTGGAAGCCAATCCGCGGGCGTCCCGCACCGTCCCCATCGTCTCCAAGGTCTGCGGCCTCTCGATGGCCCGTATCGCCACCCAGATTATGCTCGGCAAGAAACTGAGCGATTTCGACCTCCGCGAACGGAAAATTCCCCACTATGGCGTCAAGGAGTCCGTCTTCCCCTTTGCAATGTTTCCCGAAGTCGATCCTGTGCTCGGCCCCGAGATGCGGTCAACGGGCGAGGTGCTCGGGCTCGCCGATTCGTTCGGCCTCGCCTTCTACAAGGCGCAGGACGCAGCCAAGTCGCACCTGCCGACTGAGGGAACAGTCCTGATGACCATCGCTGCCACCGACCGCAACAGCACCACCGTCAAGGTGGCCAAATGGTTCGTCCGGCTCGGGTTCCGCATCAAGGCGACCGAAGGCACACGAACATTCCTCGCCGCGCACGGAGTCGATGCCGATCCCATCCTCAAACTCTACGAGGGGCGGCCCAACATCATCGACGGCATCAAGAACAAGGAGATTCACCTCATCATCAACACGCCCGTGGGCAAGCTCAGCGCGACGGACGACTCATATATCCGCAAGGCGGCGATCCAATACAGGATTCCCTACATTACGACGCAAGCGGCAGCGCTCGCTGCTGCGGAAGGCATAGCGGCCCGGCGTGCGGGAGCTCCGGGCGTCAGGTCCCTTCAGGAATACCACGCGGCCATCAAGTGATGCCCCAACGCCCGCGTTGGTCTTATTCCGTCCGCGCAACGGTCCCACAGATGGCTCTGCCGCCCCACATCCGCGCCGCGGCGCCACGAATTGACAACCCGTGATGGCTGCCTTATGATTGCAAAAAGATGAACGCCACGACACGCCAAGCGATCCGCTTCGT
>CAZNAH010000243.1:0-1669 GCA_964570735.1 uncultured Hyphomicrobiaceae bacterium
AAGAAGTTTTCGGGATTCATCAAGACCGACGGGAAATAGCCGTTTCGCGCCTGCGCGTGAGTCGGCAAGACCCCCCCCCCGCGCAGGCTGTGTGAAAAGTCAGAGGCTCCGGTCATCCGGAGCCTCTTTTGCTTGGCTCAGGCGAGCCGCGCCTGCAGGGTTGTGGCACCGACGAGGTTGATGGCTCGGATCATATTGTAGGCAAGCACGCTGAGGGCTGCTTCCCCGCTGACCTTCTTGAGCCCTCGGGTCAGGAACCGCCCACCGGCGGTCATTCGCTTGATTGTGCCGAAGGGATGTTCGGACGCGCAGCGGCGTCGTCGGATCAGGCTCGGATCGGCGCGGAAACGGGCGTTCATTCGTTCCAGCGCGTCCTCGTGCAGATGGCGCGTCACGAAGCGACGCTCGGCGGTCGTGCATCGCGGCTTGAGTGAGCAGCCAGTGCAATCGCTCGCCGCATAGACGATAAGCGCGTCGCGCCGCATCACCTGCTTGCGGGTGAGATCATGACCTGCCGGGCAGGTGTAGCTGTCCGCCTCCGGCTGATAGACGAAGGCCGAGCGGTCGAACATCGAGCCGTCGCCCTGATTGTTGACCGCCCGATTGGTCGGCGCGCAGGCGGTGATGCCGTCCGCCTCGCACGCGGCGGCTGCCGTTCCATTCGAATAGCCGGCATCGGCCACCACCGTCAGGCTTGCAACGCCGAGTGTGTCCTTTGTCCCCTTGGCCATTGGATAGAGCTGGCGCGTGTCATTCGGCTCGCTGGTCACCTCGTGATGGAGGATGAGGCCGGTATCAGCATCGACCGCCGTTTGTACGTTGTAGGAGGGCGGCTTCGCTCCCTTGCCCATCCCCATCGGCCGCGCATCAGGCTCGCCCTCCACCAGCGTGGCGCGATCTTCGGCATCGAGCGTGGCGGCCAGGCGATCGAGCTCAGCGCGCCGTGCTCTGAGGGCGGTGAGCGCCGCTGCGGTCGCGCTTGGGATATCATCGGGTTCGCGAGCGTCGCTCTCATCCAGATCGGCCAGATAGGCGGCAATCCGCCGGTCAAGACGGGCCGTCTCCTCGGCGATCTCGCGCCGCCCCATGATGCGCTTGGCGCTCGCCGCCGCCCGGAACTTCGAGCCGTCGAGTGCCACCAACCGCGCCGTGAACAAGCCCTGATCGCGACAGAACAGCACAAAGGCCCGGCACGTCCCGACAATCGCTGTGCCGTTGTCGCGCCGGAAATCCGCAATCGTCTTGAAGTCGGGCGCCAGCCGGCGCAACAGCCACATCACCTCGACGTTGCGAGAGCACTCGCGCTCCAGCCGGCGCGACGAGCGCACCTCGTTCAAATAGCCGTAGAGATAAAGCTTCAGCAGATCCCGCGGATCGTACGGAGGTCGCCCCGTGGGTGCCGGCACCGACCGCCCAAATCCAAGCCCGATAACGTCGAGCCCATCAACAAAGGCGTCGATCACCCGAACCGGCGCATCCACCGCCACATAGTCCTCAATCGCCGCCGGCAGCAGCGCCGCCTGACCACGATCCTCGCCCCGAATGTAGCTCATGAGAAAAGGCCGCATCGTTGCCGATGCGGCCCTTCTTATCTGACTCGCTCAGTTATCACACAGCCTGCCGCAAAGGCGGCCCTTCTTCCTTGGCTCAGGTGAAAGTCAGCGTCAGC
>CAZNAH010000244.1:0-1669 GCA_964570735.1 uncultured Hyphomicrobiaceae bacterium
GGTCCCGGTCACCGGCAGCTTCAAGGCCAACAACGGTGATTCTCTCGTTGCGGCCGCCGCCGCGGGCATGGGCGTGATCTGTCAGCCCGATTTTCTCGTGAATGCCGAAATCCGGTCAGGACGACTGGTTGCTCTCGCTCTGGATGAGGAGCCGACAGCACTGGCCGGCGTTTTCGCCGTCCATCCCGCCAGTCGCCGGGCGCCGGCAAAGGTCCGCGCCTGCATCGATTTCCTGGCCGCCCGTTTCGCGCCGGTGCCGCCTTGGGCGCACGCCGGGGATCGCCTAGCAGGCTGTTGAATTTGGCGGTGAGGGGGAGGTTTTTCCTCGACCCGAGGCGATTTGACGGTTGGTTGTGAGGCGCTGGCGCGATGGCCAAGTGGCTCCGGGCGGCCCGAAGCGAGGCCCGGGCACGCCCGGCCGCTTCATCCGGCCGCCAAGAGCCTCGGGAGACGGATCAGATTGTAGGCGGCCAGCGTGAAGGTGAACTTGAAGGCATTCTTGCGAACGCCGCTGAGCTTCGTCTTGGCGAGCCCGCCGATGGTCTTGATCCACCCGAACGCCTCCTCGATCCTTTTGCGCACGCGCTGGCTCGCCGCATATCCGGCATGACGCGTCGTGCGCGCATCGATCGCCGAGCGCCGTCGTTTGCCGGTCTTGGTCACAGCATCGTTTCGCGCAATGTGCGGCGTCACGCACATCTGCCGCAACGTGCCAACGAAGCCCGCCGCGTCATAGCCTTTGTCGGCGGCGAGCTTTAAGCGCCGCGTCGATCCGGGCGAATGCCGATCAAGCATCTCGATGGCCGCCTCGCGCTCGGCCGTGCCGCTCGGCGGCGTGAGATGCGCGCTCACGACGAGGCCACTTCTGTTCTCCATCAGCGCGTGCCCCATGAAGCAGAGTTTCGCCGGCTGGCCGTTGCCTTTGCGAAAGAGCTTGGCCTCAGGATCCGTCGTGCTTTCGTGCGTGTCGTTGGTGCGCCGCTCGCCATGGAAATTGCGCTCGCCATTGCGGCCCGGCGAGGGTGGCTCATCCGAGCCATCCTTGGCGCGGAAGCTCTTCAAGCTGGCCCACGCCTCAACGAGCGTGCCATCAACCGAGAAGTGCTCGTTGGACAGGAAGCGCTTGATCTTCGGGTGGCGCAGCACAGCCTCGAGGAACTTCGCGGCGACGTCGGCCTCGAGCAGGTGATCGCGGTTCTTCGAGAAGGTCGAGTGGTCCCACACGGGATCGTCGATGCCGAGCCCAACGAACCAGCGGAACAAGAGATTGTAGTTGATCTGCTCCATGAGCTGGCGCTCGGAGCGGATCGTATAGAACGCCTGCAGCAACGAGGCCCGCAGCAGGCGCTCCGGTGCGATCGAGCGGCGGCCTGAGCCCTGATACAGCCGCTCGAACTCGCCATCGAGCGAACGAAGTGCGTCGTCGACAATCGCCTTGATCAGCCGCAGCGGATGAGACTTCGGCACCTTCTCTTCGATGTCGACGTATGAGAACAACGACCCCGTCCGCTCGTCCGATCCGCGCATGTGAGCCCCCTCGTCCAGGAGCCCAAACGGAATCAGATTCGCTCGCTCGCGTCATCTGGCGAGAATTTCAACAGCCTGCTAGAGCATTTTCCATTCTGACAGAATCGCAGGGGATTCCCAAATCGAGCGAACAGTGATTCAA
>CAZNAH010000245.1:0-333 GCA_964570735.1 uncultured Hyphomicrobiaceae bacterium
CAGCGCTGTTCACCGCACGCGCGGCCGCCGCCCTCGGCGGCGTTTTCATCCTGCGCATCGAGGATATCGACCCGTCACGCAGCAGACCGGAGTTCGAGGCGCATATCTACGAGGATCTGGCCTGGCTGGGCCTGTCCTGGGCCGAACCCGTGGTGCGGCAGTCGCGCCGGATGGCGGCTTACGCCCAAGCCGCCGAAGCGCTGAAAAAGCGGGATCTGCTTTATCCCTGCTTCTGCACGCGGCGTGACATCGCCGCCGCCGCGGCTGGTACCGACCCTGACGGCGGGCCGCTCTATCCCGGAACTTGCCGGGACTTGCCTCAAGCGGAAGTCG
>CAZNAH010000245.1:443-1660 GCA_964570735.1 uncultured Hyphomicrobiaceae bacterium
GCATCGACGCGCACTGGAATAAAGCGGCGGAGCGGCTGAGCGATCCGGCGCGATGGGGCGATGGGGTTCTTATCCGCAAGGATACGCCGGCGAGCTATCACTTAAGCGTCGTTGTTGACGATGCCTGGCAGGGCGTCACGCATGTCACGCGGGGCATGGACCTCCACGCCGCGACCGACCTTCACGCTCTCCTTCAGCGCCTGCTGGGGCTGCCGTCGCCCGTCTACTGCCATCATCGCCTGTTGCACGGCCGCGACGGGCAGAAGCTCGCCAAATCGAAGGGCTCGCCGAGCCTCGCGAGCCTTCGGGACAGCGGGCTGAGCGCCGATGATATCCGGCGCGAACTCGGATTTGGCCCGCAGAACGAAAAATAGGGCATTGCAAGCAACGCGCGGATATCGAGCGCCGCAATCAAATTGACGCGAGGATCGGCGTGCACATATTGTCGCCAAACCCTGTTGGAACGGCGGTGTAGCCATGGCGAAACTCACTCCCCTCAATTACTTGGACCGTGCTTTGAAAACGGTCACCGATCTCGGCATCGAAGTCAAAACCGGGGAAGAGGAGCCGATCACCGGCCTGCTTGAACAGATCGCCGAACTGGACCAGGACAAGGTGACGGTAATCGGCCGCACGCTGGCGGAAGCCTCGACCTTCAACGAGATCGTCCGCAACGAGATCGCGGCTATGGAGATCGGCGAGCGCTACAACGAGATCGTCTATGCCTTCAATTCCATCCGCCGGGATGCGGCGAGCCTCGTCGAGCAACTGGCGGACGGCGAGATCAGCACGTTCGAGCGGGTGAACAACGTCTGGATGAAGGTCGTGCGCGGCGATGTGGCCGACCGTTTCGACACCATCCGCAAAGTTTATCTCGACGTGGCGAAGGAAACGAAGAACCAGATCAAGCGCGAGGAGAAAATCCTCAATGCCTATCGCGACTATCGCGGCGCCTATAAGCAGGCGCAGGTGCTGGCGCTCGAAGTCTTCGAGGCCGCCAAGGTGAAGCTGGATCGGGCGAAGCAAGCCTTGAAGGAAGCTTCCGACCGCGTCGCGTCCTATAGCGGCAATTCGCCGGCCGAGCGCGCCAATCTCGAACTCGCCCGCGACGAGACGCTGCGCGCCATGTTCAACGAGGAGAAGCGCTACCAGATCGCCAAGGATCTCTCCGACAACCTCACCATCGGCTACAACACGTCCGAAGTGATCATGTCCCG
>CAZNAH010000246.1:0-1651 GCA_964570735.1 uncultured Hyphomicrobiaceae bacterium
GTTCGGCCTGGTTCGGCGTGGCAACTTCAGGCATGGTTGTTGGTTCTCCCTTCGAGGGTTGGTTTTGGATCAGAACGGTTTGCCCGTCATGGCGTGAACGGGCTGAGATCTCAGTGCGTGAGGCTCTTGGGCCTGGCATCCTGTCAACCACGGCGAACGGGTCGGGTGACGGCGTAACAGATTCCGTAGCAATCACTTGCATCACGTCGCGTCAACTCGCGTCAACCTGGTTTTTGACCTTGGCGCTAGCAACAGCGTGGACTCCAACCACCCGCCGCCGGCGAGGCCCGGGAAGGACCCAGACGTGATTCACATCTTCGGAAATTCCGAAGATGGCTCAACCCGTTCCGGACAGTCGCGGAAACTCGCCGCGCCTCGCGCTTCCCTTAAGCGCCCTTCGCGATCTGAACGGCCTGCATTGCCACTTTCGGCAATCGCGGCAGCTTCACCTTGAAGAACGCACCACGGACTTTGGCCACGTAACGCGCCCCGACCTGCTTCTTGC
Source organism: uncultured Hyphomicrobiaceae bacterium (assembly GCA_964570735.1). GTDB lineage: Bacteria > Pseudomonadota > Alphaproteobacteria > Rhizobiales > Rhodomicrobiaceae > CAZNAH01. The sequence goes on from CAZNAH010000246.1 coordinate 506, forward strand.
GCTGCTTCATCTCGCCATGCATTCCCGCACGACTTGCAGGAAAATGCCTCGCGTCGAGACGGGCACGCCGTCTTCATCGCGGCGGTCGAGCCGCCGCAACTTCCAGCAGCGGCCGTGATCGAGGTTCTCGATGAAGCTGTACTTCGTTCCGGCCCGGACACTCGGCTGCACCGGGTTGCTGCCGTCTTCCTGACATCGCCAGATCGCCTTCAAGTGCCCCTTGCGCCCGTAGGACGGCTTCACGTAGCCGCCTGCGATGAGTTGCCGGGCCGCCTTCATCGAGCGGAACCCGAGCGACGTGCCGTCGGCGGCGTAGAGCGGAATCTGCTGGTTCTTGGAAGACACCTGGAGTGTGGCGACCGGAAGGGAAGGAGTTTCTCGAGAGTCCCGTCTCTCGTTATTCGCTTACTATGTACGCTGGCTCGCCGCCGAGTGTCCGAACAAGAAGTTGATTTTCTTTCCGGGCGACCGCGAGCCCTGAACCGCGCATTCCGGCAATAGATACTCGCGCAGCCCGCAAAGTGTCTCACTCCGATCTCACTTGCCGGATCCAGGGCTGGTCGACGTCGGGGTTGTAGTAGCGCTGGCGGACGCCATTGGGGAGGATGATCTCGATCGATTGCCGCGTGACCTCGCCGATGCGGTGAGTGGGTTTGAGCAGGCCAGCCAGCCCACAGGCTTTTCCAAACAGCTCGCGCGTCGAGTTGCCCGTCCCGTACAGGCTTTCCACCGTCCAGCCCAGCGCGAGCGCTTGATCGCGAATCGCATCGACCATGGCCACGGCCTCGGCCGCGAAGGTCTCGGCCGCGCGCACTGCACGAATGGGCCTGTCAGCTTCCGCGATGGGCGGCGCGTAGATGAGCGCATCGAGGTTGCGAACGGCTTGGCGCAGCGAGTCCTCGCCGAAGTGAGCCACCGCCCACTCGTGCACGGCATTGAACTTCTGCCGCAGTTCCTCGAACGCGTCCGGGCTGATCTGACCCGCGGCGGCAGCGTGCTTGGCCAGGTCCATTCGCGAGCGGAGCCAGGCGTAGTATTCGGGGTCGAGCCGCCGATACGCCGTGTCGTTGATCTGGACATCGCGGGCGAAGTATAAGCGCCGGAGCAAAAATAGACCAGTAACCGCCGCTTGAGCGGCGGGGACGC
>CAZNAH010000247.1:0-1641 GCA_964570735.1 uncultured Hyphomicrobiaceae bacterium
TCGGCAAGACCGGCTCGGGCAAGTCGGTGCTGGCCAAGATGATCCTCACGGCCTATGCGCGCTATCCGCAAATGGCGCTCCTGGTCATCGACCCGCAGGGCGAGTTCTCCAAGGACATGAAGCCGGAAGGGGCGAGCGGCGAGTTCGCGCTGCCAGTGGGCGACGTCGTCAGACGGTTCGGCAAGACGCCGGTGGTTTTGACCGTCCGCAATCTGGTCTTGGACCGCTGGGAGTTGTTCGAGGAAATCCTCTACGAATCCAGATTCTTCGAGCGACTCACGATGCCGAAGGGCGAAAACCGCCAGGCGGCGTGCTCGATACTGGTCGAGAAACTGCAAAAAGCCAAGATCAAACTGATCGATCTCTATCAACGCGCCTCATTCGACAAGGCCTGGTCCCTCCTGCTCGACGAAAAGACACAGAAGGTCTTCTACCGAACCGAAACGAGCCGAGCCCGCTTTAGTGACGCCATGGCCGAGGCCGATGTCGACGAGTTTTTCGGCGAACTATGGGGGCCGGTCGCCGAGCTGTTCCGCGAAGACAGGCCCAAGGCAAAGAGCATCGACAAAGCCCTGGCTTGGCTTCTGGCAGCCGACGCCGACAACCGGCCCATCCTCGTCGTAGACCTTTCGAAAGAGCAAAGCGCGGGGCTATTCTGGAACGATCGGATCCAATCGTTGGTCATCAAGCGGCTGCTGGACGGCCTTTCCCAAACGGCCGAGCGGTTCTACAAGGACGGCGAAAATCTCAACACGCTCGTCATCATCGACGAGGCCCACCGTCTTGCACCGCGCGAGCTGCCCCGCGAGGACGATGCCGCCCATGGCGTGCGCTCGGTGCTCATCGACGCCGCCCGCACGACGCGCAAATATGGCCTGGGCTGGATGTTCATCAGTCAGACGCTCTCCAGCCTGCATCAGGAAATCCTGCAGCAGTTCCGCATTTTCTTCTTCGGCTTCGGCTTAGGGTTAGGGCAAGAGTTTCAGTCGCTGCGCCAGCTGGTCGGCTCGTCCGGCACGGCGCTCGACCTCTATCAGCTATTCCGCGACCCGCATTCGGCCTTCGACGTGGCCAGCCGCCAATACAGCTTCATGACCATCGGGCCCGTCAGCCCCCTGTCGTTCTCCGGCACGCCCTTGTTCCTCAACGCCTTCAACCGGAAGGAGGACTTCCTGCGCGCGAACGGGATTTCCCTGGGAACTTGAGCCGTTCCGTCCTGCCGCCTATGCGCGCCTGGGGGCGCGGGCGCGCGGACGGGCGGCGGCCTGCTGCGTCAATCCACACTAGCCGCCGAGCTGTCGGTATCGCCTGCGCGCGGTTCGCGCGACGATCGGGATAGCAGCTTATGCACGCGGAACTCGCTTGGCGTGCAGCCGAAAGCCGCACGGAAAGCCCGCGAAAAATGCGCCGCGTCGCTAAAGCCGCAGTCGTGGGCGATTGCCGTGACGGTGCGCCGGTCGTACGGATCGGCGAGCGCACGCCTGGCGGCTTGCAGCCGGCGCGTCAGCAGCGCCTGGCTGAAGCTCGTTGCGGCATCCTCGAACAAGCGGTGCAGATAGCGTACCGAAATGCCCGCCGCGCGCGCGGCCTGCTCGGCGCTCAGCCTCGGTTCCATGAAATGGCGGTCCAGCCATTGCTCCA
>CAZNAH010000248.1:0-1535 GCA_964570735.1 uncultured Hyphomicrobiaceae bacterium
ATCTTCTTGAGGCCGAATTCCTCCACGCGCGCCTCGTCGGGCGTGATCGTCGCGCATTTCACGCCGACGCCGTGCTTGAGGATGGCGTGCGCCGCATCGACCGTCACCTGATCGTCGGTCGCATCGCGGTTCTGCACCGAGAGGTCGTAATAGAGGAGGTCGATATCGAGATAGGGCAGGATCAGCTTGTCCTTGATGAGCGCCCAGATGATGCGGGTCATCTCGTCGCCATCGAGTTCGACGACCGGATTTGCAACCTTGATCTTGCTCATGGAACCCCTCGGGCTTGCAGATGGAAAGCGCGTGCTGTGATTTGTTTCGCGCACCATAATAAAGGGGGGCGCCGCCGCCAAGCACTGTCGCGCGCGGATTGCCAGGCTTTTGTTTGCGGGTAAGATCGCCCTAGCCGCGCACGCGCACAGCCACCGGAGATTTGCCATGACCGCAGCCGGGAAACTCGACCGGGATCGCACCCATTTTCTCATCGTCGATATCCAGGAGAAGCTCGCGCCCGCCGTGCTGGAGCATGAGACCTTGATCCTGAAGGTCGATCGGCTGGCGGGCTTCGCCAAGCGGCTCTCCATCCCCATCACGGTGTCGGAGCAGTACCCGAAAGGGTTGGGTCCGACGGTGAGCCCGATCCGAGAGACGGTGGGCAACGCGGGCGCCTTCCTCGACAAGGTGCATTTCTCCTGCCTGGACGATGACGGGCTGCGCGCCGCCTTCGAGCGCGAGCGGGCGGGCGGCCGGGATCAGGTGCTGCTGGCCGGCATGGAAGCGCATGTGTGTGTCGCGCAGACCGCGCTCGATCTCGCAGCGGCCGGCTATCACACCTTCGTGGCGGCGGACGCCATCTCGTCGCGCGCCGCATCGAGCCGGTCCCTCGCCATCGCCCGGATGCGCCATGCGGGCTGCATCATCGTCGATACCGAAATGGCCTTGTTCGAGTGGACCCGGCAGGCGGGCACGCCGGAGTTCAAGGACATGCAGGCGCTCATCAAGGATAGCGGAAGCGCGGCGTGAATTGAGGCCGGATTTCGGCTTTTGCCGCGCCGTGCGACAGGTTGCGACCATTCGGCGACAAAGGTGAACGTGGCATTCAGGCAACGTTCATTCTGAAAAACGCATTCTGTGTGCGTCTATCCCTGTGCAACCATTACGAACCTTTCCTCGGCCCTGTCTCGGGGAGTATGAAATTCAGGGGTTTCATACTCCCTTTTTTCTTGGCTCATCCCTCCGCTAGACTTTCAATCCGGCCTGCGCGCGTTATCTTGTCGCGTGAACGCGGTATCGGCTCGGCCATCCGCGCGGCCCGCGTCGGGGAGACATGCCATGAAAATTGGGGATCGCCATCACCGCACGATCTGGCTCGCTGAGGACGGCTGGTCCGTGCGGATCATCGACCAGACCAAGCTGCCCCATGCGTTCGAGATCGCCGAACTGCGCTCGATCGACGATGTCGCGCGCGCCATCAAGACGATGCAGGTGCGAGGCGCGCCGCTGATCGGCGCCACCGCCGCCTATGGCGTGTGCCT